>JBLMWT010000244.1:0-4486 GCA_050257375.1 Sphingomonadaceae bacterium | reverse complement strand
ATCCCAAGGCCAGCAGCGAGGCGTTCGCCGGCGGCTGGTTCCATTCCGGCGACCTCGCCGTGATGCAGCCCGACGGCTATATCAAGATCAAGGATCGCTCCAAGGACATCATCATCTCGGGCGGCGAGAACATCTCCTCGCTCGAGGTGGAGGACGTGCTGTACCGCCATCCGGCGGTGCTCGCCGCCGCGGTGGTCGCGATGCCCGACCCGAAGTGGGGCGAGACGCCCTGCGCCTTCGTCGAGCTCAAGCCCGGCGCGAGGGCGAGCGACAAGGAGATCGTCGAGTTCTGCCGCGAGCGCATGGCGAAGTTCAAGGCGCCGCGCGCCGTGGTGTTCGGCGAGCTCCCCAAGACCTCGACCGGCAAGATCCAGAAATTCGTGCTGCGCCAGCAGGCCAAGTCGGCCTCGGCCATCGAGTGAAGGAGGCACCATGAGCGCCGTTCCCCAGTCCGCCGAGCCGATCCTCCTGCGAGAGGACCGCGACGGCATCGCGACCCTCACGCTGAACCGCCCCGAGCAATTCAACGCGCTCTCGGGCGCGATGCTGGACGAAATCCAGTCCGCGCTCGACGCGCTGGCGCGGGACGCGTCGGTGCGCGTCGTCGTCCTCGGCGCGCGCGGCCGCGGCTTTTGCGCCGGACACGACCTGAAGGAGATCGGCGCGCTCGGTACGCAGGAGAGAATCGAAGCCCTGTTCCGCAAGTGCAGCAAAGTGATGGTGTCGCTCGTCTCGCTGCCGCAGCCGGTGATCGCGAAGGTGCACGCGACCGCCACGGCGGCGGGCTGCCAGCTGGTGGCGCAATGCGACCTGGCGGTGGCCGCCGACAATGCCAAGTTCGCGGTGAGCGGCGTCAATTTCGGCCTGTTCTGCTCGACGCCGAGCGTTGCGCTCGCGCGCAACGTCGGCCGCAAGCAGGCGATGGAGATGCTGCTCACGGGCGAATTCATCGACGCGCAGACCGCCAGGAGCTACGGCCTGGTGAACCGCGTCGTGGCCGCCGCCGAGCTCGACGCCGAGGTCGAGCGGCTCGCGCGCGTGATCGCCGCCAAGCCGCAGGGCGCGGTCGCCTCGGGCAAGCGCCTGTTTTACCAGCAGCTCGAGACGAACCTGGAAGGCGCCTACCGGCTGGCGAGCGAGGTGATCTCCTGCAACGCGGCGAGCGACGAGGGCCGCGAGGGTATCGCGGCGTTCGTCGAGAAGCGCAAACCCGACTGGAAGCGCTGAACGGCGCGCTGGTGATCGTCAATCCGGCCGCCGGGCGCGGCCGGACGCGGCGCGTATGGCCGCAGATCGCCGCGGCGCTGGCGGCCGAGGGGCTGCGCTTCGAGCTGGCGCAGACGCGCGCGCCGGGCGAGGCCGAGCAGCTCGCGCAGAGCGCCGCGGGCTATGCAGCGGTGATCGCCGTGGGCGGCGACGGCACCGTGCACGAGGTGGTGAACGGCCTGATGCGCGTGCCGCAGGCGCGCCGTCCCGCGTTCGGCGTGCTGCCTTCGGGCAGCGGCGACGACTACGCGAAGATGATGCCGCCGCGGGCGCCGGGCGGGCCGCGGCCGCGCTGGCAGGAAGCGGTGCAGCGGCTGGCGCACGGCGTCGCGCGCGCGCACGACGTCGGAGTCGTGCGCAACGAAGAGCAGGGCGAGCGCTACTTCGCCAACGGCATGGACGTCGGCTTCGGCGCGCACGTGGCGCAAAACTTCACGATGCTGCCGTTCTGGCTGACCGGCCTCGCCGGCTACCTGGCGGCGATCGCGCGCACGCTGATTCGTTACCCGGCGCTCGAGCTCAGCGTGCAGCTCGATGACGGCACGGCGATTGCGCAGCGCTCGACCATCACCGCGGTCATGAACGGGCGCTGCTTTGGCGGCAGCTTCTGGGCCTGCCCCGAGGCGAGCGCCGACGACGGGCTTCTCGACGTGCTGATCGCGGACGAGGTGAGCCGCGCGCAGATCCTGCGCCTCGTGCCGAAGCTGATGCGTGGCCGCCACCTCGGCGAGCCGGTGCTGCGCGTCGCGCGCGCGCGGCGCGTACGCATCGAATCGGAAGCGCCGCTACCGGTCGAGGCCGACGGCGAGCTTCCCTGGCGCGCCGCGCGGCGGCTCGAGATCAGTGTCCTGCCCGGCGCGCTGCGCGTGCTCGGCGCGGTAGAATCGCAGCCGCCCCGCGGCGGGGACGTGGAAGGCGGCAGCGCATGAATACGCAAGACGAAACGCAGATCCTGGACGCGATTTCCCGCTGGCTCGAGCGCGACGTGCGCCCCGAGGCGCGCGAGCTCGAGAAGAAGGACGAGTACCCCGATGCGATGGTCGAGCAGATGAAGGCCTTCGGCCTGTTCGGCGCCACCATTCCGCAGGAGTACGGCGGCCTCGGGCTGCCCGCCTCGACCTACGCCAGGATCGTCGCGCGCATCTCGGAGGTGTGGATGTCGCTTACCGGCATCTTCAATTCGCACCTCATCATGGCGGCCGCGGTGGCGCGCTTCGGCACCGAGGCGCAGAAGCGCGAATTCCTGCCGAAGTTCGCGACGGGCGAGGTGCGCGGCGGCCTGGCGCTCACCGAGCCCGACTGCGGCACAGACCTGCAGGCGATCCGCACGCGCGCAGTGCGCTCGGGCGAGCATTACGTGGTGAACGGCACCAAGACCTGGATCTCGAACGGTATCAAGGGTTCGTGCTTCGCGCTGCTCGTCAAGAACGACCCGAACGCCGAGCCGCGCCACAAGGGGATGAGCCTGTTCCTCGCCGAGAAGGGGCCGGGCTTTCGTGTCTCCAAGAAGCTCGAGAAGCTCGGCTACAAGGGCATCGACTCCGCCGAGCTGATCTTCGAGGACTATCGCATTCCGGCCGACCGGCTGATCGGAGGCGTGGAAGGAAAGGGCTTCCATCATGCTGTGGGCGGCCTCGAGCTCGGGCGCATCAACGTCGCGGCGCGCGGCGTCGGCGTGGCGAACGCGGCTTTGAAGGACGCGGTCGCGTACTCGCAGGTGCGCAAGACCTTCGGCAAGCCGATCTGCGAGCACCAGGCGATCCAGCTGAAGCTCGGCGAGATGGCGACGCGCTGCGAGGCGGCGCGCCTGCTCGTGGAGAGCGCCGCGCGCGCCTACGACGCCGGCGAGCGCTGCGACATGGAGGCGGGCATGGCGAAGTACTTCGCCTCGGAAGCGGCGCTCGAGAACTCGATCGAGGCGGTGCGCATCCACGGCGGCTACGGCTACTCCACCGAGTTCAACGTCGAGCGCTACTACCGCGACGCGCCGCTCATGTGCATCGGCGAGGGCACCAACGAGATGCAGCGCATCATCATCGCCCGCCAGCTGATCGCGCGGAACCCCGCCTGATGCTGCCTCTGAGGGGGGTTCGCATCCTCGCCGTGGAAGTGTACGGCGCCGGCCCGTTCGGCAGCGCTCACCTCGCCGACCTCGGGGCGGAGGTGATCAAGATCGAGCAGCGCGAGGGCGGAGGAGACATCTCGCGCTCGGTGGGGCCGTACTTCCTCGGCGAGGGCGACAGCCACTTCTTCCAGTGCCTGAACCGAAACAAGAAGTCGCTCACGCTCGACCTGAAGCACCCCCGCGGGCGCGAGGTGCTGCTCAAGCTGGTCGCGACGGCCGACGGCCTGATGGGGAATTTGCGTGGGGATCAGCCGGAGAAGCTACAAATCACCTACGAATTTCTCAAGAAGGCCAATCCGAAAATCGTCTGTGCCCATCTCTCCGCCTACGGGCGCGACGGCGCGCGCAAGGGGTGGCCCGGCTACGACTACCTGATGCAGGGCGAGGCGGGCTGGTTGTCGGTCACCGGCGAGCCGGACGGGCCGCCGGTGCGCATGGGGCTGTCGGTCATCGACTACTCGACCGGCACGAGCTGCGCGCTCGCGCTACTCGCCGGGATCCTCGAGGCACGTGCGGGGGGAAAGGGGCGCGACATCGACGTGTCGCTGTACGACGTGGCCATGCACCAGCTCAACTACCCGGCTGCCTGGTACCTGAACGAAGGGCTCGTCACCGGCCGCGCGCCGCGCTCGGCGCACCCGTTCATCGCGCCGTCCCAGCTCTACCGCACCGCGGACGGCTGGATTTTCATCATGGCGCAGACGCAGCGCTTCTGGGAGATGCTGTGCGATGCCCTGGGGCGCGCGGACCTGAAGGTGAGATACCCGAACTTCGAGGCCCGCCGCGAGCATCGGGACGAATTGACTCGGGTTCTCGACGGCGAATTTGCCAAACGCGAAACGGAAGACTGGCTGAAGACCCTGCGCGGCACGGTGCCCTGCAGCCCCGTCTACGATCTGCCGAAGGCGCTCGATAACCCGTACTTCCTCGAGCGGGGCGGGGTGCAGGTGTTCGACCACCCCGACAAGCCCGGCTTCAAGCTGGTGGCGAGCCCGTTTCGCATCGGCGAGCCGCTGCCTGCGCGCCCCGCGCCCAAGCTCGGCCAGCACACCGAGGAGCTGCTGAGGGAACTGGGCTATGCAAGCGAGGACATAG
>JBLMWT010000243.1:0-3061 GCA_050257375.1 Sphingomonadaceae bacterium | reverse complement strand
CGCTGCACGCTTACCCTGAGCACGCGCGACGGCGTAGGTGCGCTGGGCGGCCTCGCGCTCGCGAATCTCTCCTTCGATGATGCGCTCGCCGACGCGCAGCCGCAGCCGGTCGACCGCCGAGTTCTCGGGCAGCGGAAACACGTAGATACCCTCGTACCAACCCTCGCCCGGGTTGCGGAAGGTCTGCACCACGCGCGCGCGTGCCACCATGCCGGACACCTGGAACGCCACTGCGGTCGACTGCAGCGGCGCTTCGAGCGCTTCACCGCCAGCGCGCGGGCGCAGGAGCAGCGTGCCTTCGCCCGGCGCGTCGGCCGCCCGGGCCTGACTCGCGAACAGCAGCGTGACGCCGGCTAGCGTGAGGGCGGTCACAATACCTAGCGCAGCGGCGAGCGCTACCGAAGCGGCGAAATCGAGTGCGATCCGTCCGGCCAGGCTTTTCTTGTCGGGCTTGCTCACGGTGCCTCCATCGTTTGTACTTCCTGGAGGCGGATTACGGACCCCGGGGCTGGCCGGCGCGCGGCGCGCAAGGGGCACGCCGATGAGCAATTGTGGCAATCCGGTGGCAGCGCCCGGAGAAAGCGCAACGATCGGCTATAGTCGACGTCATGTCGCGCCGCATCGCCATCGTCGAGGACGACTCCGCCATACGCGCCAACTACGCCGCCGCGCTCGGTCGCTACGGCTACGAAGTGGCGGCCTATGGCGGCCGCGCCGAGGCGCTCGCTGCGATGAAGTCGCGCCTGCCCGACCTCGCCGTCATCGACATCGGCCTGGGCGCGGACGCAGACGGCGGCTTTGCGCTGTGTCGCGAGCTGCGCGCGCTTTCGGCTGCGTTGCCGATCATTTTCCTGACCGCGCGCGACAGCGACTTCGATGTGGTGGCCGGCCTTCGGCTGGGTGCCGACGACTATCTCACCAAGGACGTGAGCCTGCCGCATCTCATGGCGCGCATCGCGGCCTTGTTTCGCCGCGCCGACCTGGCGCGCGAAGCGCCCGCGATCGAAGAACGCTTCGAGCGCGGCGCGCTCGCGCTCGACCTGAAGCGCTTCAGCGTAAGCTGGAACGATCAGCCTGTGGCACTCACGCTGACGGAGTTCTGGATGGTGCACGCGCTCGCCAAGTTCCCGGGCCACGTCAAGAATCGCGACCAGCTGATGCGCGAAGCGAACCTGGTGGTCGACGACGCCACGGTCACCTCGCACGTGAAGCGCATTCGCCACAAGTTCCTCGCCGTCGACGCCGCGTTCGACCGAATCGACACGGTCTACGGCATGGGATACCGCTGGAAGGCCTGATAGCCCGATGCGCCTGCGCGTCACCCTGCGGGTCAAGCTCGCGCTGGTCTCGCTCGCCATGCTGGCGCTGCCCTGGGCGGGCTGGCTGTATGTCGGCGAAATGGAGCGCTTCCTGCTCGAAGGCCAGGAGCGCACGCTGCTCGCCACCGCGCGGGCGGTGGCGACTGCGCTGCACGACCGACCTCAACTGCTCGCCGCGGTGCCGGAGCGCGACGATGCGCTGCGCCACGAAGCAGAAGAGGAGCTGCGCCGGCTGACGCAAGGCGACGGGAGCATCGGCGCCGATGCGGAAGTGCCGCTTGCGCGGGAGGACGCTGTTGCCGCAAACCCAGCGCAGGAGGAAATCGCAGCTATCCTGCGCGGAGTCGAGCGCGCCAGCTCCCGTATCTGGGTGGTGAACCGGCGCTACCAGGTGCTCGCTCTCGCCGGCAGCCTGAAGCAGCCGATGCCGCCGCAGCAGGATGGGTTGTTGCGCTCATGGTGGCACCGGGCGATCGGCTGGCTGATCCCGGGACCGACCGAAGACTTTGCCGAAGCCCTTCCGGACGACGTGCTCGCCACCAGCCGGGACATCACGGCCGCGCTGCAGGGAACGCCGGGCACCCGCGTGCGCCGGACCCCCGACGGCCGGGCGGTGGTGCTCTCCTCGGCCTATCCCATCTGGTCGGGCGACGAGGTCGCCGGCGCGGTGGTCGCGGAGGAGACGACGAACCCGATCGTCTCGCTGCGCAGCGCAGCGCTCGAGCGCCTGCTCGCGTTGACGCTGGCCGCCTTTGCGGGAGTCGGTGCGCTGCTGATCGCCTATGCGACGCGACTCTCGCAACGCATCCGCCGGCTACGAGACGAAGCCGAGTCGGCGATCGACGCGCGTGGCCGCATCACGCGTCTTGCGGCCGGCTCCGACGCCGGTGACGAAATCGGCGACCTGTCGCGCAGCTTCTCGGCCATGCTTGCGCGGCTCGCGCAGCACCACGCGTACCTGGAAAGCATGGCCGATCGCCTGTCGCACGAGCTGCGCACGCCGGTCGCGGTGGTGCGCTCGTCGCTGGAGAACCTGCAACTCGCCGTCGAGCCCGCCGAGCGCAACCTGTACCTCGCGCGCGCGGAGGAAGGACTCGCGCGGCTCAATACCATCCTGCAGCGCATGATGGAAGCGTCGCGACTCGAGCAGAGCCTGCGCGCGTCCGAGCGCGAGCGCTACGACCTGGTGCCGGTGGTGCGCGGCTGCGTCGAGGGCTACCGCCTGGCCTATCCGCGCGCGCGCTTCGCGCTCGAGCTGCCCGAACGACGCATGGAGGTCGAAGGCTCGCCCGACCTGGCCGCGCAGCTTCTCGACAAGCTGGTGGAGAACGCGGTCGATTTTTCGGCTTCCGGGGCTCCCATTCGCATCGAACTGGAGGAAGAGCGCGGCACGGCGCTGCTCAAGATCGTCAATCGCGGACCCTTGCTGCCGCCGGAAATGCAGGGGCGGTTGTTCGATTCGATGATCTCGCTGCGCGGCGAGCGACGCGGGGCCGTGCCGCACCTCGGGCTGGGCCTGTACGTCGCGCGCCTGATCGCCGAGTTCCACGGCGGCACCATCGGGGCTGAGAACCTGCCCGCCGGGGACGGCGTCTCGATCACCGTGCGGCTGCCGGTCGCGTGGCGCTAGAATCCGCGCTTTGCCCGCACCCTGCGATGAAACCGCTCGCCGCGCTAAGCGATCCGCGCCGCATCCGCGGCCTGCTGTTCGACATCGATGACACGCTCACGACGGAAGGCCG
>JBLMWT010000242.1:0-6757 GCA_050257375.1 Sphingomonadaceae bacterium | reverse complement strand
CCGGCCGGGGCGTGGCACGCCCGGCTCACCCCGCAGCACTGGAAAATCCTCGTCGCCAGCTTTCTCGGCTGGATCTTCGACGGCTACGAGACCTACGCGCTGATCAGCGTGCTCGGGCCGGCACTGCTCGCGCTGCTGCCGGCGAGCGAGCACGGACAGATCCCGAAGTACGCGGGCCTCGCGATCGGCCTCACGCTGCTCGGCTGGGCGGCCGGCGGAACGATCGGCGGCATCGTCGCCGACTACATCGGGCGCAAGCGCACGATGCTGATCTCGATCATCGGCTACGCCTGCTTCACCGGCCTCACCGCGTTCAGCACGAGCATCACGATGCTGGTCGCGTTCCGTTTCCTCACCGGCCTGTTCATCGGCAGCGAGTGGAGCACCGGCAACACGCTGCTCGCCGAGGCCTGGCCGAACGAGGCGCGTCCCAAGGGCGCGGGCTTCCTGCAGTCGGGCTTCGGCTTCGGAGCCTTCATCGCCGCCGCGGCCTGGTACTTCCTGCGGCCGATGGGGCCCGACGCCTGGCGCTGGATGTTCGGGATCGGAATCGTCCCGGCGCTGTTCGTGTTCTACATCCGGCGCAGCATCGACGAGTCCGAGCGCTGGGTCGAGACGCTCAAGGCGAAGCGCTGGGACGTCACCGAAGCGAAGAGCAGCGAGGAAGGCAAGGCGAAGCGGCCGTTCACCCTCGCGCAGCTGTTCGAGGACCGCGAAGGCCGGCGCCGCCTGCTGCTCGGGCTGGCGATGTCGCTCGCCACCACGCTCGGCTGGTGGGGCGTGGCGACCTGGATCCCGGGCTTCGTCGGCGGCATCGCCAAGCAGGCGGGCATGGACCCCGCGTACTGGGGCAGCGTCGCCGGCATCGTGTACAACACCGGCGCGATCCTCGGCTACCTCGCCTCGGGCTTCCTCGCCGACGCGATGGGGCGGCGCGCGTACCTCGCATTCCTGTTCATCGGCAGCCTGGTGTTCATCCCCGCCGTGTACCTGTGGAGCCACAGCGTGCACGTCGTGCTCGCCGCGACGCTGGTGAACGGCTTCTTCACGCTCGGGGGCTTCGCGTGGTTCGCGATCTACCTGCCGGAGCTGTTCGCCACCAACGTGCGCGCCACCGCCTCGGCGTTCGTGTTCAACGTGTCGCGCTTCGTCGCCTTCCTCGGGCCGCTGTTCGCCGGCGTGCTGATCCACTCGCTCGGCGGGGTGTCGAAGGTGGCGATGGTCCTCGGCGCGATCTACCTGCTCGGCCTGGTCGTGTCGCCCTTCGTGCCGGAGACGCGCGGCAAGCCGTTGCCGGCGTAGCGCTGCCTGATCGCGTCGGCCGCCGCGTCGCTGTCGGTGCCGTCGATCTCGAACAGCATGCCGCGCGCGCGGTACCAGTCGACCAGCGGCGCGCTCTGCCGCGCGTAGGCGTCCAGGCGCGTCGCGATCGCCTGCTCGGTCTCGTCGGCGCGCTGCACCACCGGCGCGCCGCACAGGTCGCAGCGGCCTTCGACCTTCGGCGGCTTGGTGCGCAGGTTGTAGATCGCCTGGCAGTCCGGGTTGGAGCAGGTGCGGCGCGTGGTGAGGCGCAGCATGATCAGCTCGCGCGGAACGACGAGGTTGACCGCGAAGTCGATGCGTACGCCGAGCTCCTCGGCCAGGCGCTCGAGCGCCTCGGCCTGCGGCACGGTGCGCGGAAAGCCGTCCAGCAGGAAGCCGCGCGCGCAGTCGCTCTCGCGCAGGCGGTGCCGTATCAGGTCGAGGATCAACGCGTCGGGCACCAGCTCCCCGCGGCTCATGCGCGCCTCGGCCTGCCGGCCGAGCTCGCTGCCCGAGGCGACCGCGGCGCGCAGCAGGTCGCCGGTGGAGATCTGCGGCAGGCTCTCGGCCTGCGCGACGATCTTCGCGGTGGTGCCCTTGCCGGCGCCCGGCGCGCCGAGGAAGATGACTCTCATGCCGAGGCGAGCGCGGTCTCGACCTCGGCGAAGTTGCGCGCCACCTCGACCGGCTGCAGCGCGCTGCCGAGCTGGCGATTCAATTGCGACACCGCGAACAGGCCACGCACGCGCTGGCGGCCCTGCGCGTCCCGGTCGACGACCATGGCATGCTGCCGCCCGACCGCCTTGAGCGTCGCCACGACGTGGCCGACGCGCGCGCCCTCGACCGCTTCCATCGGGATCACCTCGAGCCGCTCGCGCGGCGTCATGACGTCGCCCACGGTGATTTCCTCGCGCCGCACGCCGCGGTCGTGCACCAGGCGAACCGGCTTGTCGCCCTCGATGTCAGTCGAGGTGATCAGGCCGAGCAGTCCGTTGCGCTCGTCGACCACGAGCAGCAGGTGCACGCCGTTGGCGCGCATGCGCTGGCGCGCATAATCCATCTGCGTGCCCGGCGCCACGGTGATCGCCCGTACGCGCCGGAAGTCGGTCATCACGTCGAGCGCCGGGTCGTCCAGGCCTACGCGCCTGGGCTCGGGCAGCACGGGTTGCTGGAAAGTCGTCTCCGGCTCCATGAGATGCGACGGCAGCACGGCGTAGCTTCGTTCCATGAGCGGCCTCCATAAGTGACCCCCCGACAACGACAATATAGTCCTGGCCACGAAACCGTCGAGCGCTTGTATTTAGCGCAGGATTAGCGAGACCTATGTTGCAGTGCGGATTTTTGACTGCGCGCAGCTTCTGGGACAACCTGTCGCGATGATCGAGCCGCTCGCCCGCTTCGCCGCCGCGCTGCGCGCCGGCGGCGTGCGCGTCGGCCTGGGCGACGAGCTCGACGCCGCCGCGTCGCTCGCGCTCGTCGACCTGCTCGACCGCGGCGAGGTGCACCGGGCGCTCAGGATCGCATTCAAGCTGCCGCGCGAGGCCTGGGAGCTGTACGACCGGCTGTTCCGCGAATACTGGGACGGAATCCGCGCGCCGCGCCACGAGGCGATCGAGCGCGCGCTGCGCGAGACGCGCGCCCGCGCCCAGTGGCGCTGGGACGGCGAGCGCGTGCGCCTCGCGCTGCCGCAGGGCGAGGAGGACGAGGACGAGCCGGAGGGCGATACGCCCGGCTACAGCGCCGAGGAGATGCTCCGGCGCAAGCCGATCGAGCACTGCTCCGCGGCCGAGATCGCCGCGCTCGAGCGGCTGCTCGCGCGCCTCGCGCCGCGGCTTGCCGCGCGCCGCAGCCGGCGGCTCACGCCCACGCGCGGTCGCGGCCACGTCGACCTGCGCCGGAGCTTTCGCCACGCCCTGCGCAGCGAAGGCGACCTGGTGCGGCTCGCGCGCCGCAACCGCGCGCTGGAAGAGCCGAGCCTCGTCGTGCTGTACGACACGAGCGGCTCGATGGACTCCTACACGCGCCTGCTGCTCGCCTTCGCCTTTGCACTGCGCCGCAGCATCAGGAAGGTCGAGATCTTCGCTTTCAACACCTCGCTGGTGCGCGTGACGCGCATGATCTCGCCGGCCGAGGTGGCGCGCACGCTCGGGCGGCTCGCCGCCGGCGTGCCCGACTGGTCGGGCGGCACGCGCATCGGCGCCTGCCTGGAGGAGTTCAACGCTCGCTGGCGGGACAAGGTGATAAACCGGCACACGACCGTGCTGATCGTGAGCGACGGCCTGGACCACGGCGAAGCGGGGCTGCTCGCGCGCGCGATGCGCGAGCTGCGCGAGCGTGCGCGGCGCATCGTCTGGCTCAATCCGCTCGCCGGGGACGCACGCTATCGCCCGCAAGCTGACGGCATGCTGGCCGCGCTGCCCTTCGTCGATCACTTTGGCGCGGCGCACAACCTCGCGTCGCTGGAAGGATTGCTCGCGCACATCGCCTAGAGTATCGTCGCCCGTTCCATCGCAAGCGCGTATCAAGGGAAGGAGGAGCCCGTGATTCCAGCGCCGTTCGACTATCACCGTCCGTCGTCGCTCAACGAGGCCGTCAACCTGCTCAAGCATCACGGCGGGCAGGCGAAGGTGCTCTCCGGGGGCATGAGCCTGCTGCCGACGCTGAAGCTGCGCCTCGGCACGTTCGCGCACCTGGTCGACATCAATCGCATCCCGGGCCTGGACGGCATCAAGGAAGAGGGCGGCTTCCTGAAGATCGGCGCGCTCACGCGCCAGGCCGCGCTCGAGCGCTCGGAGCTGATCCGAACGAAGGTCCCGATCCTCGCCGACGCGGTGCCGCTCATCGCCGATCCGCTGGTGAGGAACCGCGGCACGGTCGGCGGCAACGTCGCCAACGGCGATCCGGCGAACGACGAGCCGGCGATCATGATCGCGCTCGGCGCGACGCTGGTGGCGCACGGGCCGAAAGGCGAGCGCACGATCGCCGCGAACAAGTTCTACACCGACCTGTACACCACCGCGCTCGCGGCGGACGAGATCCTCGTCGAGATCCGCATCCCCGCGCCGCCGCAAAGGAGCGGCGGCGCCTACCAGAAATTGAAGCGCAAGACCGGCGACTACGCCGCCGCCGCGTCGGCGGTGCAGCTCGCGCTCGACGGCAAGGGCGCCGTGGCGAGCTGCGGCATCGCGCTCACCAACGCGGGGCCGACGCCGGTCGAGGCGGCCGAGGCCGCGAAGTTCATGGTCGGCAAGATGCCGGATGCGAAGACGATCGCCGAGGCGGCGAAGATGGCCGCGGCGAAGGCGAACCCGAGCGCGGACCACCGCGGCTCGGTCGAGTACAAGCGCGAGATGGCGCGCGTGCTGACCGCGCGCGCGCTCGAGCTCGCGGCCAAGCGCGCGGGAGGGAACTGACCATGGCGAAACACAAGATCAGCGTCACGGTGAACGGCGCCGCGCGCGAGGCGGAAGTCGAGTCGCGCCTGTTGCTCGTGCACCTGCTGCGCGAGGTGTTCAGGATGACCGGCACGCACGTCGGCTGCGACACCTCGCACTGCGGCGCCTGCACGGTGCTGCTCGACGGCAGCCCGGTAAAGTCCTGCACCGTGCTCGCGGTGCAGGCCGACGGCTGCAAGATCACCACGGTGGAAGGCCTCGAGCAGGGCGGGAAGCTCCATCCGGTGCAGGAGGGCTTCACCGAGAAGCACGGCCTGCAGTGCGGCTTCTGCACGCCCGGCATGATGCTCTCGAGCGTCGCGCTGCTCGAGCGCAACAAGAACCCGAGCGAGCAGGAGATCCGCGAGGCGATCGCAGGAAATCTGTGCCGCTGCACCGGCTACGTGAACATCGTCAAGGCCGTGCAGTACGCGGCCGAGAAAATGCGCTGAGGAGCCCGCCATGACCATCGCGAAGACCGACGCCAAGATCTGCGGCATGGGCCACTCGATGAAGCGAAAGGAGGACCCGCGCTTCATCCGCGGCCAGGGGCGCTACGTCGACGACATCGTGCTGCCCGGCATGCTCTACATGGACATCGTGAGGAGCCCCTACGCGCACGCGAAGATCAAGAAGATCGACACCACCGCGGCGCTCAAGATTCCCGGCGTGCTCGCGGTGATCGACGGACCGACGCTCGCCAAGTACAACCTGCACTGGATGCCGACCATCTCGTCGGACACGCAGATGGTGCTGCCGACCGACGAGGTCATGTACCAGGCGCAGGAAGTGTGCGCGGTGATCGCCACCGAGCGCTACATCGCCGCCGACGGCGCCGACGCGGTCGAGGTCGAGTACGAGCCGCTGCCGCCGCTGGTCGATCCGTTCAAGTCGATCGCGCCCGGCGCGCCGGTGCTGCGCAAGGACAAGAAGGACCAGAAGGACAACGTCGCCTTCCACTGGGAGGCGGGCGACCGCGCCGACACGGACAAGGCGCTGAAGGGCGCCGAGGTCGTGGTGAGCGAGGACATCTACCTGCCGAGGATTCACGTCGCGTCGATGGAGACCTGCGGCTGCATCGCCGACTTCGACGCCGCGCAAGGGAAACTCACGGTCTACATGACGACGCAGGCGCCGCACGCGATCCGCACGGTGTTCGCGCTGGTTGCGGGGCACGTGGGGCTCTCGGAAGAGCGCATCCGCATCATCTCGCCGGACATCGGCGGAGGCTTCGGCGGCAAGGTGCCGGTGTACCCGGGCTACGTAATCGCGGTCGCCGCGTCGGTGGTGATCGGCAAGCCGGTGAAGTGGATCGAGGACCGCATGGAGAACCTGCAGGCCGACTCCTTCGCGCGCGACTACCACATGAAGGTCGAGCTCGGCGCGAAGAAGGACGGCACCATGACCGCGCTCAGGATCAAGACGCTCGCCGACCACGGCTACTCGAACGCCTCGGCGAATCCGTCCAAGTTTCCGGCGGGCCTGTTTTCGATCTGCACCGGCTCGTACGACCTGAAGCACGCCTTCTGCGAGGTCGACGCGGTGTACACCAACAAGCCGCCGGGCGGCGTCGCCTACCGCTGCTCGTTCCGCGTCACCGAAGCCGTGCACGCGATCGAGCGCGTCACCGATTCGCTCGCGCACAAGCTCGGCATGGACCCGGCGACGCTGCGCATGAAGAACTTCATCAAGCCCGAGCAGTTCCCGTACAAGTCGGTGCTCGGCTGGGAGTATGACAGTGGCAACTACCAGGGCGCGCTCAAGAAGGCGATGGACATCATCGGCTACGACGCGCTGCGCAAGGAGCAGGCGGAGAAGCGGGCGCGCGGCGAGCTGATGGGCATCGGCATCTCGAGCTTCGTCGAGGTCGTCGGCGCAGGGCCCTCCCGCGACTTCGACATTCTCGGCATCAAGATGTTCGATTCCGCGGAGATCCGGATCCACCCGACAGGCAAGGCGATCGCGCGCTTCGGCACCAAGAGCCAGGGCCAGGGGCACGAGACGACCTACGCCCAGATCGT
>JBLMWT010000241.1:0-3591 GCA_050257375.1 Sphingomonadaceae bacterium | reverse complement strand
TTCATGTTGCGGCGCGCCATTTGACTGAATAGAATGAGGCACTTATGACCACTCAAACCGCGCTGCGCCTTCCGCAAGGCATTTCCGTGTCCGGCGGCATGACCCCGGATTTCCAACAGATCCTGACGCCGGAGGCACTCGCGTTCGTCGCGAAGTTGCACCGCACCTTCGAGCCGCGCCGCCAAGAGCTGCTAGCCCGGCGTGCCGCCAGGCAGAAGGAATTCGACCGCGGCGCGCTGCCGGATTTCCCCGCCGAGACCAAGCACGTACGCGAATCGGAGTGGAGCGTCGCGCCGCAGCCCAAGGACATGCTCGACCGCCGCGTCGAGATCACCGGCCCCACCGACCGCAAGATGGTCATCAACGCGCTCAATTCCGGCGCATCTACCTTCATGGCGGACTTCGAGGACGCGAACTGTCCGACCTGGTTCAACATGATCGACGGGCAGATCAACATCCGCGACGCGGTGCGCCGCACGATCACCTTCGAGCAGGAGGGCGGCAAACGCTACAAGCTGAACGACCGCACCGCCGTTCTGATTCCGCGGCCGCGCGGCTGGCACCTGGACGAAAAGCACGTGCAGGTGGACGGCAAGCCGGTTTCCGGCGGGATCTTCGACTTCGCCCTGCTCTTCTTCCACAACGCGAAGGAACTCCTCGCGCGCGGCTCGGGTCCGTACTTCTACTTGCCGAAGATGGAGTCGCACCTGGAGGCGCGCCTGTGGAACGACATCTTCGTGACGGCGCAGAAGGAGCTCGGCGTGCCGCAGGGCTCGATCAAGGCGACGGTGCTGATCGAGACGGTGCTCGCGGCCTTCGAGATGGACGAGATCCTCTGGGAGCTGAAGGACCATTCCGCGGGCCTCAACATCGGCCGCTGGGACTACATCTTCTCGTGCATCAAGAAATTCCGCTCCAACAAGGATTTCTGCCTGGCTGACCGCGGCCAGGTCACCATGACCTCGCCGTTCCTGCGCGCCTACGCGCTGCTGCTCGTCAAGACCTGTCATCGCCGCGGTGCGCCGGCGATGGGCGGCATGGCGGCGCAGATTCCGATCAAGAACGATCCCGCGGCGAACGAGGCCGCGATCGAGAAAGTGCGCCAGGACAAGCTGCGCGAGGTGACCGACGGCTGCGACGGCACCTGGGTCGCACATCCCGGCCTGGTGCCGGTCGCGAAGCAGGTGTTCGACCAGCACATGCCCCAGCCCAATCAGTACGGCAGGCAGCGTCCGGACGTGAACGTGAGCGCGAAGGACCTGCTCGACTTCCGCCCCGAAACACCGATCACCGAAGCCGGACTGCGCAACAACATTTCGGTCGGCATCCAGTATCTGGGCGCCTGGCTGGCCGGCAACGGCTGCGTGCCGGTCTACAACCTGATGGAAGACGCCGCGACGGCCGAGATCTCGCGCTCGCAGATCTGGCAGTGGATCCGCAGCGACAAGGGACAGCTCGACGACGGCCGCAAGGTCACGGTCGAGCTCTTCCGCAAGCTGCTCGCCGAGGAGTTGCCCAAGGTGAGAAGCACGCTCGGCGATGCCGCCTGGAAGGCGGGCAGGTACGAGGAAGCGGCAAAGCTCTTCGACCAGATCACGACCGGAGAGTACGTCGATTTCCTTACGCTGCCCGCGTACCGGCTGATCGACTGAACGTTTCGCGGCGGGTACCATCCCGCGAGCATGAACTCGCCGCCGACCGCCCGGCCGCCACAGGACCTGGCCCGCACGGTGCTCGCCGTGCTGTCGCTCGGCGGCATCATCGCGATCTCGATCTGGATCCTCAAGCCGTTCCTGCCCGCGCTCATTTGGGCCGTGATGGTCGTCGTGGCGACCTGGCCCCTCATGCTCAAGGCGCAGGCCTATCTGTGGGGACGCAGGGCGCTGGCGGTCGCAGTGATGACCTTCGCGCTGCTGTGCGTGTTCATCGTTCCGCTTCTGCTCGCCGTCGTGACGATCGCCGAGAACGCGGACCGCATCACGGGCTGGCTCAAGACGCTCGCCGGCATGCAGGTGCCGCCGCCGCCGCACTGGGTCGCCGGAATTCCGCTGGTCGGCGAGCGCCTCGTCACGGTCTGGCAGCAAGTCGCCGTCGAAGGCTATAGCGAGCTTGCCGCGCGTGCGGCGCCGTACGTCAAGGACGTCGGCCGATGGATTGTCGGGCACGCCGGCGGCGCGGGCGCGGTGTTTCTCCAGCTCATGCTCACCGTGATCCTCTCCGCCATCCTGTACTCCAAGGGTGAGCAGGCCGCCGCGAGCGCGCTGCGCTTCGGTCGGCGCCTTGCCGGGGCGCGCGGCGAAGGCTCGGTCGTTCTGGCCGGGCAGGCGATTCGCGGCGTGGCGCTCGGCGTCGTGGTGACTGCGCTCATTCAGTCGCTCCTCGGCGGCGTCGGCGTGGCGATCGCGGGCGTGCCGTTCGCCGCGGTGCTGACCGCACTCATGTTCATGCTGGCGATCGCCCAGATCGGGCCGGCGCCCGTGCTGGCGCTCTCGGTAGGCTGGCTCTACTGGCAGGGTGACAACGCCTGGGGCACTGCGCTGCTGGTGTGGGCGGTGGCGGTCAGCAGCATGGACAATATCGTGCGCCCGATCCTCATCCGCCGCGGCGCGGACCTGCCGCTGCTGCTCATCTTCGCGGGCGTGATCGGCGGCCTGCTCGCCTACGGAGTGGTCGGCATCTTCATCGGTCCGGTGGTGCTCGCAGTGGGGTTCAAGCTGCTCGAGTCCTGGCTCGACGAAGTGGCCCCGTCGTAGGACCTGTCGTTCAGCGAACGACCCAGCGGTGACCGCATTTGCGGCAGACCACGCCCATCGGCGTGCTGACCGGCGGGGCGACGTCGAATTGACCCTGCGCGCCGCACGCACGGCACGTGGACGCCTCGGCGACGTGCTGGGCCTGGGCCATCAGGGCGCTGTAGCGCCGCCACGCGTGCAGGGACAGTAGCCCCGCCGCGTAGATTGCGGCCAGCGTCACGAGCAGCTCCAGTCCGAGCCGGCGAAAGCTCAAGTAGCCCGCGGCCAGCACGGCGACCGCGACCGCGCACAGGATGCACGAAACGAGCCACGCGTGGCTCTCCAAGAGCTGGCGCTCGTACCAGCGCCTGAAGCTCATCGTGTTCAGGCTCGCTGCGCGCTGCATGGGGTCGTCACGAGAATTGTACGCGCGCAGCGCGCGAGCGGATGCGGGCCTAGGCGACGTCCGCGAGCACGGGCGCGTGATCCGAGGGGCGCTCCAGCTTGCGGGGCGCCTTGTCGATCGTGCACGCAGTGCAGCGCGCGGCGAGAGCCTCGGAGAGCAGGATGTGGTCGATGCGCAGTCCGGCGTTGCGCCGGAACGCCATCATGCGGTAGTCCCACCACGAGAAGGACTTCTCGGGCTGCTCGAACAGGCGGAAGGCGTCCTTCAGCCCGATCTCGAGCACGGCACGCAGCGCGTCGCGCTCTGGAGCGGACACGTGCACCTGCCCTTCCCAGAGCTTCGGGTCGTGCACGTCGCGGTCCTCGGGTGCGACGTTCAGGTCGCCGAGCACCGCGAGCTGCGGGTGGCGTGCGAGCTCATCGGCGAGCCAGGCGCGCAATGCGCCGTACCACC
>JBLMWT010000240.1:0-6418 GCA_050257375.1 Sphingomonadaceae bacterium | reverse complement strand
GTGCACGAGACCTCCGACCAGACCTGGGACTTCCTTTTCGACCTGAACGCGAAGAGCCTGCTGCACGCGGCGCGCGCGGTGGTGCCTCACATGCTCGCCGCGGGCGGCGGCAAGGTGGTCACCATCGGCGCCTTCGCCGCGCAGAAGGGCGCGGCGCACATGGGTGCCTACGCCGCGGCGAAGAGCGCGGTGATCCGGCTCACTGAATCGATGGCAGCCGAGCTGCGCGAGAAGAACGTGAACGTCAACTGCGTGCTGCCGACGATCATCGACACGCCCGAGAACCGCGCCGCGATGCCCGCGGCCGACCCGGGGCGCTGGGTCGCGCCCGCGGACCTCGCGAACGTGATCCTGTTCCTCGCGTCCGACGCGGCGCGCGCGGTGCACGGCGCCGCGCTGCCGGTCGCGGGTCTTTCCTAGCCGATCGATCCCATCGGGCCGGGGTAGGACACCTCCTGCAGCTTGCCGGTGTCGACGTCGTAGATGAAGCCGCGCACCGTGACCGCGTCGCCGCCCTCGGTCGGGATCCACGGGTGGCTGAGGATCGCCGACATGCCGCGCCGCACGTCCCACTCCAGCCGCTCGATCTGCTTCGCGTTCGGCGCGCCGTCGAGCGGCTCGAGCGCGCCGCGGAAGGCGTGGAACTGCTCAGGCGTCGAGGCGTGCGCCTTGCAGGCGACGAACTTGCGGCTGGTCGCCTGGCCGAGAAGCTTTTCCGCCGCGGGATCGCCTTCGAGACCCGCTTTCAGCAGGTCGTCGCTGAAGGCGAGCATGCCGCAGCGCGTGTGGTGGATGAGAATGATCTCGTTGGTGTTCAGCAGGTGGTGCGAGATGATCAGGCAGCGGATCGCGTCGTCGGTCACCACGCCGCCCGCGTTGCGGATGATGTGCGCTTCGCCCGTCTGCAGGCCGAGCAGGTCCTCGACGTCGATGCGCGCGTCCATGCAGGCGACGACCGCGACGCGCTTGGCGGGCTGGATCGGCTGCTTGCCGGGATGGCTCGGCTTGTGCAGCGCCTGCTTGTTTGCGTAGGCCTGGTTGTTCTTGATGAGTTGTTCGGTGTTGGACGCCATGGTCGTGCCTCCTATCGTGGACTACAGTAGAGACCCGGATGGCGCAGACTAGACCCTTCTCTTTACAGATTCCAGAGCCGGCGCTCATCGACCTGCGCGCACGCCTCGAGCGCACGCGCTGGCCCGACGAGCCGCCGCTCGAGACCTGGTCGAGCGGCACGAGCCTTGCGTACCTGCAAAGCCTGGTCGCTTACTGGAAGGACGAGTTCGACTGGCGCGCGCAGGAAACCCGCATCAACGAGCTGCCGCAGTTCAAGGTGCCGCTCGCCGGGATCGACCTGCACTTCATCCACGTCGAGGGCAGAGGCAAGAGCCCGCTGCCGCTCCTCTTGTTGCACGGCTGGCCGGGTTCGATCGTCGAGTTCCTCGACCTCATCCCGCTGCTCACCGAGCGCTTCACCGTGGTCGCGCCGTCGCTGCCGGGCTACACGCTGTCCTTCCAGCCGGGGCAGGCGCGCTTCGGCGTCGAGGAGATGGCCGATGCCTGCGCGGCGCTGATGAGCGAGGTGCTCGGCTACCGGCGCTTCGGCGTGCAGGGCGGCGATTGGGGCGCGTTCGTCGGCTCGCGACTCGCGGCTCAGTACCCGGAGCGCGTCGCCGGGCTGCACCTCAACTTGCTCGCGCTGCCGCGCGACCCGCAGCCGTTCGTCGATCCGACGAACGAAGAGAAGGCCTACCTCGAGCAGCTCAGGCACTTTGCGCGCGAGGAGACGGGCTACCAGTGGATCCAGGGCACCAAGCCGCAGACGCTCGCCTACGGCCTCACCGACTCGCCCGCCGGTCTCGCGGGATGGATCGTCGAGAAGTTCAGGAGCTGGAGCGACTGCGGCGGCGACCCGGAGAGCGCGATCGCGCGCGACGACATGCTGGCGAACATTTCCCTTTATTGGTTCACCGGCGCGATCGGCTCGTCGTTCTGGCCGTACTACGCGCGCCGGCACCGGCCCTGGCCGATCGGCGAAGGGAAGAGCGTCGACGTGCCGCTCGGCTACGCGCAGTTCCCGAGGGAGATCCTCACGCCGCCGCGCTCGCTCGCCGCGAAGCTCTACACCGACATCCGACGCTGGACCGCGATGCCCAAGGGCGGCCACTTCGCCGCCCTCGAGCAGCCCGAGGCGCTCGCCGCCGAGATACTCGCGTTCTTCGCGGGGCTTGCCTAGGCGGGCTATTTCTTCTTGAACGGCCCGATCGACCAGGCGCCGCTGCCGGTGAGCGCGAGCGCGAACATCGCCGCTGCCCAGAACATCGGGTACTCCCAGCCGCCGCCCTTGGCGACGAAGATCCAGCCGTAATGCCAGTGCACGCCGAAAGCGATCACGAGCAGCTCGAGGCCGAGCACCACCGCGATCGGCCGCACGCAGATGCCGAGGATCAGCCCGACGCCACCGATGACCTCGATCGCGACCGCGACGTAGGCGAGCCAGCCGGGAAACCCGACCGACTCGAAGTACTTCATCGCCCCGGGCATACCGAACACCATCGCCTTTAGCCAGGCGTGGGTGAGGAACCACGCGCCAGATACGACGCGCAGCAGCAGGGCGCCGTAGGGCGCGGTACGAGCATCGATCATGGGACCCCCTCCTGTCGTTGTTGTCAGGCGCGGCCCGTCGCCGCGCGCGCCAAGTCTACTGCCTGGAAATGCGGGGCTGCTAGAACAGCGCGCGCAGCTTCCTGCCGAGGCGCCAGACTGAGAGGAACAGCAGTGCGCCGCGCGCGCCGTGGGCGAGCAGGCGCCGCGGGCCGAGCGCGAGGGCGAGCGCGGCTCCGGCCGCGAGCAGAACGGGGCGTGCGGTCGCGACGTGCGCCGCGCGTGCAGCGGGCTCGACGAACCACCGAGTGTCGCGCAGATGGGCGGCTTCCGCCGCGAGCTGCTCGCGCTGCGCCTCGGAGGCGGCGAGCAGCGCCGCGCGCCGCGCGACGATCGTGTCGAGATGCGTCCTCATTCGCGGCGCAGCGTGTCGTGGTCGCGCGCGAGCTCGGCGAGCGTGGACTGGAGGAGCCGCGGGCGCGCCTTCGCACGCGCGCGGAAGCCGACGATCGCCACCGCCGCGGCGACGAGCGAAGCCGCGCCGATCAGCCCGGCGACCAGCAATCGGTGCGTGTCCCAGAAGATCGCCACCAGCGCGAGCCCGCACAGCAGGAACGCGGCGGCCGAGAGCACGACGGCCCCCACGCCCCACAGAAGGAGCGCGAGCAGCCGCTCGCGCTGCTCCTCGAGCTCGGTGACGGCGAGGTCGAGCCGCGTGTGCGCGAGCGCGACCAGCGACGCGAGCGTGTGGCGCAGCGACGCGAACACGCCGGCTTCCGGCGCGGGCCCGGAATCGGCCATCGCGCGAGATTACTTCCGCCCGATCAGGATGCCGAGCAGCAGCGCGAAGCCCGCCGCGACGCCGATCGACTGCCAGGGGTTGTCGTGCACGTACTCGTCGGTCACCTTGACCGCCTCGCGCGAGCGCAGCGTGACCTGGTCGCCGAGCGTTGCCATGCGCACCTTGGCCTGGTCCACCGAGGCCTGCGCGCGCGCACGCACGGCGGCGACTTTCTCGTTCGCCTGCCCCGCGGTGGCCTTGAGCAGCTCCTCGGCGTCGCTCACCACGACCCGCAGGTCGTCCATCAGTTTGTCGACTGTTACGTCCTTCATTGCTGTCTCCATTGGCTGAGTCCTGTCCAGAAGATAGCTTGCTGACAGCCCGCGGATTTGAGCCAGATCAACCGCGGCGCCGACAGGGGCGCGGCCGATGGCGTACCATTTCCCGGCAGGCCTACAGGGAGGGCACTCGCATGATGAACTTGCGCACGGCAGTTTCGGCCGCCGGGATGTGCGCGGCGGCGCTTTGGATGTTTCCGGCGCTCGGGGACGATGTTCCGGGCGCCAAACCCGGCGACGCGGCGATGACCTGCGATCAGATCGGGGCGGAGCTCGCGCCCTACGCGCAGCAGATGGCACCCGCCGCGAACGCCCTCGGTCAGACTTCCCAGGAGGTCATCGCGCGCGGGCAAAAACGCCAGGCGGCGGTCTTACCCGAGGTCATCGGCCTCAGCGCGGCAGCGACCGCCTCGCACGTCGACCCGACCGGCGCGTCGGCTAGGGGCGTGGGCGTGGCCGAGCAGGCCCTGCAGCAGCGCGAGTGGAACCGCTCGCTCGCGGAGGACAAGCCGCTCACCGACCAGATGAACGCGCAGACGAACGCGGTGGTCGCGCAGGGCACGGCGATCGGGTCCGAGGCGCGCGTGCAGCGGCTGATGCAGCTCGCGCAGGAAAAGAATTGCCACTGACGGACTTCGACCAGGCGAAGAACACGCTCCTCGACCTGGCGATCAGGTTCGGGCCGAAGCTGCTCGTCGCGATCCTGGTCCTGGTGGCCGGCTACTACGTCGGGCGCTGGGTCGGCGCGTTCGTCGAGCGCTGGCTCGGCAAGCTGCACCTCGAGCCGCCGGTGCGGCTGCTGCTCGTGCGCGTCGCGCGCCTGTTGGTGCTCGCGCTCTTCCTGATCGTCGCGCTGCAGAACCTGGGCGTCGACCTGCTGCCGCTGATCGCCGGCCTGTCGGTGGCGGGCGCCGCGGTCGCGCTCGCGATGCAGGGCGTGCTCGGCAACCTCGCCGCCGGGCTCACCATCATCTTCACCAAGCCGTTTCGCGTCGGCGAGTACGTCGCCATGGTCGGCGTCGAGGGGCGGGTCGAGTCGATCGACCTGTTCACCACGCACCTCAGCCACCCGGACCGCTCGATCGTCGTGGTGCCGAACCGCAAGATCGTCGGCGAGATCCTGCACAACTACGGCGAGATCCGGCAGCTCGATCTGAAGGTCGAGATCGTGCGCGGTGCAGACCTCGAGCGCGCGCTCGCCGCGATCGACGAGGCGGTGGCCGGCAGCGTGCGTGTGCTGCGCGAGCCGGCGCCCGTGATCGGCGTCGCGCAGCTCGGCGCTGGCACGATCGGTATCGCGGTCAAGCCCTGGGTGAAGGTGACCGACTACGTCGCCGCGGGCGGTGAGCTGAACCTCGCGATCGTGGAGAAGCTGCGCGCCGCAGGGGTGGACTACCCGATGTCGGCGCGCAACGTGCGGCTCGTCAGCCCTTGAGGCACTCGCTCATGAACTTCTTGTGCGCGTCGCCCTTGAGCTTCTTGGCGCTGGCTTCTTTGTTGCAGGCCTTCATCTTGTCCTGCTGAGAGCTCTTGCCCTTGGGGCCTTCGCCCGAGAGGCAGGAGCTCATGAACTGCTTGCGCGGCTCGCCCGAGAGCTTCTTCTCGCCGGCCTGGGCGTTGCACTCGCGCATGCGGTCCTGCTGCTTCTTCTGCGCCGCGGTCGGCTCCTTCTTCGGTGCGGGCTGGGTCTGCGGCTGCGCGAGCGCGAGCGACGAGGCGGCGAGCGAAAGGAATAAAGCGGTGATGAGCTTTTTCACGGAGGATCTCCCTGGTTGTATGTTGTGAAACGGGGCGCAGACTATAGCGCAAGGTGCGCACCGCGGGGCGCGATCGCATAGACTTGCGCGCATGCCGCGCTCTCCGTCGCTCCCAGGCGTCACCGGCACGCGCGCCGCCGCGCTCGGGCTACTCGCGCTCGCCAACCTTTTCTGGGCCGGCAACTGGGTGATCGGGCGAATGTTGCGCGGCGCCTTCGACCCGGCGACGCTCAACTTTTTGCGCTGGACGGTGGCGGCGCTCGCGCTGGCGCCGTTCGCGCTGCCGGCGGCGTTCAAGGCGCGCGGCGCGATCCGGCGCCACGCGGGCATCCTGTTGCTGCTCGCGCTCACCGGGGTGGCGCTCTTCCAGTTCCTCGTCTACCTGGGCCTGCGCTCGACCAGCACGATCAACGCCGTGCTGCTCAACTCCTCGATGCCGGTGTTCATGCTGATAGTCTCCTGGCTGCTCGAGCGCGAGCGCGGCACACCGCGGCAAGTTGTCGGCATGCTGGTGTCGCTCGCGGGAATCCTCGTCATCCTGTCGCAGGGCGAGCTCGCGAACCTGCTCGCCCTCGAGGTGCACGCGGGCGACGCCTGGATCCTGGTCGCGATGCCCGTGTGGGGCCTGTACTCGGTGCTCCTGAAGCGCCGGCCGCCGGCCCTGAGCGGCGTTGCGTTCCTGTTCGTGATCTCGGTCGCCGGCGCGCTGATGCTCGCGCCGTTTGCCGCGTTCGAAGCGCTGCGCACACCGCCGCAGTGGCCGGGCGCCGCGCCCGCGGCGGGCATCGCCTATGTCGGGCTGTTCGCCTCGGTCGCGGCGTTCATCTGCTGGAACCGCGGCGTCGCCGCGGTCGGCGCCAACACCGCGGGCTTCACGCTGCACCTGCTGCCCGCGTTCGGCACCGTGCTCGCAATGGCGTTCGCCGGCGAGCGCTTCCACC
>JBLMWT010000239.1:0-2815 GCA_050257375.1 Sphingomonadaceae bacterium | reverse complement strand
GGTGCTCGGCCGGCAAGGCGACCAGGAAGGGCTCGTCGTACAGGGGCAGGGACAACAGGCCGGGGTCCTCGACCGGCGTCGCGATCAGCATGGCGTCCAGCTCGCCCTTCTTGAGCTTTTCGGTCAGGACCTTGGTGTAGTTTTCCTCGAGCAGCAGCGGCATGTGCGGCGCGCTGCGGTTCATCTCGGGGATCAACCAGGGCAGCAGATAGGGCGCGATGGTGTAGATCACCCCGAGCCTGAACGGGCCGTCCAGGTCGTCCTTCGCCTCATCCGCCAGCCACAGAGTCACGCGCGCCTCCGTTCCGCCGCCAATCCGGCGGTGATGCCGACGAGCGCAGCGAGCAGCAGGTTCAGGCGCAGCGGCAGCCCGCTCGCGAGCACGACGGTGACGCCCGCGGCGAGGGCCGCGGCCAACGTGCCGCGATCGTGCAGCAGCGGCACCGAGATGGCGATGAAGGCGAGCGGGGCGGCGAATTCCAGCTTCCAGGACGCGGGCAGTCCGGAGCCGGCGAGCGCCCCGGCGAGCACCGCAAGCTGCCAGGCGAGCCACACCGGCGCCGCGGCGCCGAGGTAATACCAGAGCTTGCCCTTCATGTGCGGATGCTCGGTGAAGCGCGCGATGCACAGCGCATACGAATTATCGGCGAGCAGCATCGCCGCGAGCAGGCGCCAGCGGCGCGGCAGGCCGGCGAGGTGCGGCCGTATCGAGGCGCTGTTCATCATGAAGCGCAGGTTGATGAAGAGGGTCGTCAGGAGCACGAGCAGCACGGGCGCGCCGCCGGTGAGCAGCTGCGTGGCGGCGAGCATCGAGGCCCCGGCAAACACCAGCAGCGACATCGCCACCGTCGCGTGCGGCGGAATGCCGCTCGCGACCATGGCGACGCCGGTGGTCAGACCGAACGGCACGACGCCGAAGAGCACCGGCAGCGCCGCGCGCAGGCCGCCGAGGAAAGCGGCCCGGTCGAATGGATGCGTAGCGATCTGAAGTGGCGGAGGCTAGCCGAGCTGGGCGAGCAGCTTCTCGGCGTTGCTCACTTCGAACTTGCCCGGCTCTTCGACGTTCAGCTGCTTGACGACGCCGTCCTCGACCAGCATCGAGCAGCGGCGCATGCGCACGCCCATGCCGCCGGCGCTCGAGTCCACGTCCAGTCCGAGCGCCTTAGTCCACTGGGCGTTGCCGTCGCCGAGCATGCGGATCTTGTTGCCGACGTTCTGGTCGCGCCCCCAGGCCGCCATGACCCAGCCGTCGTTCACAGAGACGCACCAGATCTCGTCCACCTTCTTCGCCTTGAACTTGTCGTAGTTGGCGAGATAGCCCGGCACGTGCTTGCCCGAGCACGTCGCGGTGAATGCCCCGGGCAGTCCGAAGATCGCGATGCGCTTGCCCTTGACCATGTCGGAGACCTTGACCTGTCCGGGACGTACCGGGCAGTGATTCTCGTCGCTGTAGCCGACCGATTCGAACAGGACGCCGTCCGGCAGGCGATCGCCGACCTTGATGGTCATGACTCGACTCCTTTTGCGCGAATGCGAGGGGGGCGACGATAATAGCGTACCGCGTCTCATTTAAGAACAAGGAGGTCCGCATGCAACGCAAGGGTTCCGCTGTGTGGAAGGGTGGGCTGAAGGACGGCACCGGTCAGGTGTCGACCGGAAGCGGCGGCCTGTCGGCCGCGCCTTACACCTTTGCCAGTCGATTCGAAACGGGCGGCAAGACCGATCCGGAAGAGCTGATCGCCGCCGCGCACGCGGCGTGCTTCTCGATGGCGCTTTCCGGCCAGCTCGGCCAAGCCAACCTCAAGGCCGATAGCATTGCGACGACCGCCACCGTCACGCTGGAGAAGACCGACGCCGGCTTCACTGTCACCGCCGTCCACCTTCAGGTGAAAGCGAAGGTGCCGGGCGCCGACCGCGCCGCGTTCGACAAGGCGGCGAATAACGCCAAGGCGGGCTGCCCGATCTCGCGCCTGCTGAACGCCAAGATCACGATGGACGCGGTGCTCGAATAGCCGCTTCAGGCGGCCAGCGCCGCGCGCCGCCCCCGCTCGACGTCGATGCCCGCGAGCAGGATCAGGCCGATGACGAAGTACACGCCAACGGCGAAGATGCCGAGGCGGTGGTTGCCGGCGAACGCCCAGGTGACGGTCCCGTAGGTGATCGGGCCGAAGATCGACGCGGTCTTGACCGCCAGGCCCCACAGCCCGAAGAACTCGGCGAGCCGCGCGGACGGGGCGAGGTAGCCCACCACCGCGCGCCCCGCCGCCTGCGACGAGCCCATGCACAGGCCGGCGATGTTCGCCGCGAGCCAGAACGCGGGCGCGCCGGTTGCCAGGCCGGCGATCAGCACCATCGCGATCCAGCCGAGCAGCGTGAGCGCCACGGCGCGCACGTGGCCGATGGCGTCCTGCAGGTAGCCGAACGCGAACGCGCCCGCCGCGGCGGTGAAGTTGACCACCAGGATGAGCGTGATCGTTTGCTGGGTGGTGAACTTCATCGCCTGCTCGGCGTAGATGGCTGCGAGCGCGACCACCGCCGAAATGCCGGCCTGGTAGAACACCGTGCACAGTAGGAACCTGCGCAAATCGCGGAACTCGCGCGCCTGGCGCAGCGTCGCGTGCACGCGACGCCAGGCCTCGCGCAGCGCGCCGGCCGCGGGCAGGGCCTGGGGCACGGCGCGCTCGCGTAGAAAGAGAAAGGTCGGCGTCGCGGCGATCGCGAACACCCCTGCGGTGATCAGCATGGTGACCGGCACGAACGACGAGGCAGGCTGGCCGGCGCGCTGCGCCCAGGTGACGTAGGCGAGGCACAGCCC
>JBLMWT010000238.1:0-3788 GCA_050257375.1 Sphingomonadaceae bacterium | reverse complement strand
ACTGCTCGACCCAGCGCGTATGCGCGGCCAGGTAGCCGAGCCGGATCCCGGCCAGTCCGAGCTTGGACACGGTGCGCATCACCACCAGGTTGGGGAACTCGGCGAGCCCTGGCATGAAGCTCTTTTGCGCGAACACGTGGTAGGCCTCGTCCACCACCACGACGCCGCGCGCCGCCCGCAGGATGGCGAGGATGTCGTCCTCGGCATACAGCACGCCGGTCGGGTTGTTCGGGTAGGCGAGGAACACCAGCGCCGGGTTGTGCGCCCTCACCTGCGCGACGAAGGCGTCGCGATCGAGCGTGAAGTCCGGGCGCAGCGGAACCTCGACTTTCTTCATCCCGGCCAGCGTTGCGTCCATGCCGTACATGACGAAGGTCGGCACCGGGTACATCATCACGGCGCCCGGGCGCGCGAGCGCCCAGGTGACGATCTGGATGAGGTCATCCGAGCCGTTGCCGAGCAGCAGCTCCATGCCCGCGGGCACGCGCATCACGCGCGCGAGCAGCTCGCGCAGCCGACGTGCGGTGGGATCGGGGTAGCGGTTCAGCTCGACCGCGGCGAGCGCCGCGCCGAGCTCGCGGCGCATCTCGGCCGGCAGCGGATAGGGGTTCTCCATGGCGTCCAGCTTCACCATGCCCTCGGACTCCGGGACGTGATAGGCCTTGAGCGCCAGGATCTCCGGCCGGACGAGCTCTTCGGGGCTCACTTGAACCTCATCTCGGCCGAGCGCGCGTGCGCGGCGAGGCCCTCGCCCTCGGCGAGCGTCGCGGCGATGCGCCCGAGCGCCGCCGCACCTTCGCGCGACACGCCGATCAGGCTCGAGCGCTTCTGGAAGTCGTACACGCCCAAGGGCGATGAAAAGCGCGCGGTACCGGCGGTCGGCAGGACGTGGTTCGGGCCGGCGCAGTAATCGCCGATCGCCTCCGAGCTCCAGCGCCCGAGGAAGATCGCGCCCGCGTTCTTGAGCTTGCCGAGCCACGCCTCGGGGTCGGCGACCGAGAGCTCCAGGTGCTCGGGCGCGATGCGATTGGCGAGCGCGCAGGCCTCGTCGAGGTCGCGCGTCGCGACGAGCGCGCCGCGCGCGCCGAGCGAAGCCTCGATCACCGCGCGCCGCGGCATCGCGGGCAGGAGCCGCGCGATCGCCCGCTCCACCTCGTCCAGGTGCCGGGCGTCCGGCGAGAGCAGGATCGCCTGCGCGATCTCGTCGTGCTCGGCCTGCGAGAAGAGGTCCATTGCCAGCCAGTCAGCCGGCGTGCTGCCGTCGCTGATCACGAGGATCTCGGACGGACCGGCGATCATATCGATGCCGACCTGTCCGAACACCTGGCGCTTGGCGGCGGCGACGTAGGCGTTGCCCGGCCCGACGATCTTGTCCACCGCCGGCACGGTCTCGGTCCCGTAGGCGAGCGCCGCGACAGCCTGCGCCCCGCCGACTGCGAACACCCGGTCGACGCCGGCGAGCGCGGCCGCCGCGAGGACGAGCGGATTTCTCTCGCCGCCGGGCGTCGGACTCACCATGACGAGCTCGCCCACGCCGGCCACCTTCGCCGGAATCGCGTTCATCAGCACCGAGGACGGGTACGCGGCCTTGCCGCCGGGCACGTACAGCCCGGCGCGGCCGAGCGCGCTCACGCGCTGACCGAGGAGCGTGCCATCGGCCTCGCGGTACTGCCAGGACTCGCCGAGCTGGCGCTCGTGGAACCGGCGCACGCGCGCCGCCGCTTCCTCCAGCGCCGCGCGCTCGCGCGCCGGCAGCGCCTGGAGCGCCGCCTGGAGGTCGGCGCGCGCGATCTCGAGCTCGGCGACCGAGCGCGCCGCGACCCGGTCGAATTTGCGCGTGGTTTCGAGCAGCGCCGCGTCGCCGCGCGCGCGCACGTCGGCGATGATCGAGCGCACGGTCGCTTCCACGGCCTCGTCCTGCGCGGCCTCGTAGCGCGTCAGGCGCGCCAGCTCGGTGTCGAATCCCGGCGCGCGGGAATCGAGTCGGCGCGCCTTCATCGCGCCTCCGCGAGCCGGCGCGGCTTCATCGTGTTCCCCGCGCCGCCGCGGCGAAAGCGTCGATCAGCTCCTGCAGGGCGGCGCGCTGGGTCTTCAACGCCGCCTGGTTGACGACCAGGCGCGCGGACACCGGCATGATCTCCTCGACCGCGACCAGCTTGTTGGCGCGCAGCGTGTTGCCGCTCGAAACGAGGTCGACGATCGCGTCGGCGAGGCCGACGAGCGGCGCGAGCTCCATCGAGCCGTACAGCTTGATCAGGTCGACGTGCACGCCCTTGGCGGCGAAGTGCTCGCGCGTCGTGCGCAGGTACTTGGTCGCCACGCGCAGCCGTGCCCCGCGCCGCACCGCGCCCTCGTAATCGAAGCCTTCCCGCACCGCGACCATCATGCGGCAGCGCGCGATGCCGAGGTCAACCGGCTGATACAGCCCCTCGCCGCCGTGCTCGACCAGCACGTCCTTGCCAGCGATGCCGAGGTCCGCGCCGCCGTACTGCACGTACGTGGGCGTATCGGATGCGCGCACGATGATCAGCCGCACGCCCGGGCGGTTGGTGCCGATCACGAGCTTGCGCGAGGTCTCGGGGTCCTCCTGCGCGCGCAGGCCCACGCGCGCGAGCAGCGGCGCCGTCTCCTGGTAAATGCGCCCCTTGGACAGGGCGATGCCGATGGTCATGGAAGGAAGAGAACCCGCGTGGCCGAACGCGCGATTTTACCGCACCGCATCAACGCACCCGTTCGATGCGCGCCCCGAGTCCTGCGAGCTTCTTCTCGAGCGACTCGTAGCCGCGGTCGAGGTGGTAGATGCGGTCGACGAGCGTCTCGCCCCGCGCGGCCAATCCGGCGATCACGAGGCTCGCAGAGGCCCTCAAGTCGGTGGCCATCACCTGCGCGCCGGAGAGATGCTCCACGCCGTTTACCACCGCGACGTTGGCCCTCAGCTCGATGTGCGCCCCCATCCGTGCCAGCTCCGGCACGTGGGTGAAGCGGTCGTGATAGATCGTGTCCTCGATCACGCTCGTGCCATCGGCGATCGCGCACACCGCGATCATCTGCGCCTGCATATCGGTCGGAAATCCCGGGAACGGCTGCGTTACCACGTTGACCGCGCTCGGTCGCGGCGGGCCGGAGACGGCGACCGTGTCCGTGCCGCGCTCGACGGCGCAGCCGGTTTCTTCCAGCTTGTGCAGCGCGGCCTCGAGATGCTCGGGTACGACGCCGAGGAGCCGGATGCGGCCGCGGGTCATCGCGGCCGCTGCCGCGAACGTCGCCGCCTCGATGCGGTCGGGAATGATCGTCGCGTCGATCGGGCGCAGCGCGCTCACGCCGTGAACCGTCAGGCGCCGCGAGCCCAGTCCTTCGATGCGCGCGCCGCACGCGAGCAGCGCCTCGCCCAGTGCGGTGACGTCGGGCTCGATGGCCACGTTCTCCAACACGGTCGTGCCGTGCGCGAGCACCGCGGCCATCATGAGCTGCGCGGTCGCGCCGACCGAAACCACGTCGAAGCTCACTGTCCCGCCCTTCAGCCTGACGTCGCGGCCGACGATGTAGCCGTGCTCGATGTCGAGCTTCGCACCCATCGCCTGCAGGCCCGCCAGGTGCAGATTGACCGGCCGGGGCCCCCAGGCGCAACCCCCAGGCAACGACACCCGGGCCTGGCCGAAGCGCGCGAGCAGCGGCCCGAGCACGTAGATGCTGGCGCGCATGGTCTTCACCAGCTCGTAGGGCGCCTCGACCGATCTGACCGCGTGGGTGTCGATCGTGAGCAGGTTGCCGTCGAACGTCACCTTCGC
>JBLMWT010000237.1:0-3732 GCA_050257375.1 Sphingomonadaceae bacterium | reverse complement strand
CTGTTCGCCCATGTACTCACCACCGAGCGAATTCCGCAAAGCATCGCCGAGGCGATTGTCGCCGCCAAGATGCAGCCTTGGATGTTCCTGGTGGTCGTAAACATCATCCTGCTGATAGCCGGCAACTTCATGGAACCGACCGGGATCATCCTGATCCTGGCGCCGATCCTGTTTCCGATCGCGACGCGGCTGGGCATCGACCCGGTGCACCTCGGAATCATCATGGTCGTGAACCTCGAGATCGGCATGGTGACCCCTCCGGTGGGCCTGAACCTGTTCGTCACCTCGGGGATCACCGGCATGTCGATCATGCAGGTGGTGCGCGCGGCGCTGCCCTGGCTGTCGGTCCTGCTCGTGTTCCTGGTGATCGTGACCTACGTGCCGCCGCTTTCGATCTGGCTGCCCGGGAAGTTGTTCTGAAGCATCGCCGAGAAGCGCGGCTCGAAGGCCCTGTACAGGTCCAGCTCCTGCTCGACCAGGCGACTTAGCAGGAACTTCTCCCGCACCGTCTTGCGCGCCGCGGCACCCAGCCGCTGGCGCAGCGCCTCGTCCTTGAGCAACTGCACCATGCGCGCAGCCGCCTGCTCCACCGAGGAGACGAGGAATCCATTTTCGCCATCCCGGATCTGGTGGCGGATGCCGCCACAGTCGCCGCCGATGACCGCCGTCCCCTTCCACATCGCCTCGGTCACGGTCAGGCCGAAGCCTTCGCGCAGCGACTTCTGCAGCACCACCGCCGCGCGCCTCTGCAGGGCGTTGACCAGCGCGCTGTCCTCCGCCGTCAGGATCAGGATGCGCTCCTCCTTGCATCCAAGCAGCGATTCGAACACCTGCTGGCCCTCGGGGTCGTCCGTCGCCACGTTGCCGAGCAGCACCAGCGTGGCGTCGACCTCCTTGCGCGCCAGCCGGAAAGCCTCGATCACGCCCTCCGGATCCTTCCAGCGGTCGAAGCGCGAGATCTGCGCCACGATCGGCAGGTCGTCCGGAATGCCGTAGTGCGCGAGGCGCTCCTTGATCTCGCTCTCCTCAAGATCCCGATTCTTCACCGAAAACGGGTCGATCGCCGGCATGAAGAACACCTGGGGCACCGCGAGCTTCTGCCGGTATTCGGGCAGCGACATCACCACCGCGTCGTATCGCTCGACGAAGCCGCGCAGGTAGTCCCAGGCGGTACGGTGCGGCTTCGACAGATCGACGTGGCAGCGCCAGATCCACGGGCAGGTGTGGCGAAAATGCGTCACCAGGGGCAGCGGCTGGGGATCGTGCACCACGACCACGTCGGCATCGATGTCCATGCGCAGCGCATTGTGGAACACGATCTGCTCGTAATGGTGCTTCTTCAGATCGGTGAGGTCGATCTCGCCGCCCTGCAGCGCGTTGTGCAGCTTCTTCGTGACGCTGAAGAAGTCCGGGCTGCCCTGGATCAGGCGCCAGTCCGCGTGCACCCCCATCGCACGCTGCGCGAGCGTGAGCGACGAAAGGATCTCGGCGACGCCGCCTCCGTAGAAGGTCGAGCTGATGTTGACCACACGCAGACCGTGCAGGCGCTTTGCCTTGAGCATGATGCGCTCGACTACCGCCGCACCGATCAACTCCTCGTACTGCTCGATGCGCAGTGGCCAGAAGAACTTTTCCATGCCGTCCCCCTCAGGGCCCCGGGCAGAGCGGGCACGAGGTTTCGCTACCCTCGCCTGTGTCGCGCGGACGCAGCGCGCGGCCCGGATTGATGATCACCCAGTCGCGCGTGATTGGATCCTGCCGCAGCTCGGACACGCGTCCGATTCTAGCAAGCCCCGAGCTAAGAGTTGCGCAGGAGATTATCGGCAGTGTTGACGAGCGCGATGTGCGACAGCGCCTGCGGGAAGTTGCCGAGCATGCGACGCGCGCGCGGGTCGTACTCCTCGGCGAGCAGCCCGACGTCGTTGACGACCGCGAGCAGCCGCTCGAACAGCTCGCGCGCCTCGTCGCGGCGGTCCATCATCGCCAGATTGTCTGCGAGCCAGAAGCTGCACGGCAGGAACGCGCCCTCGCCGGGCTCGAGCCCGTCCAAGCCGGAATCCTGCTGCTCGTAGCGCTGCACAAAGCCATCCACGGTCAGGTCGCGGCGCACTGCCTCGATCGTGCCCGCGATGCGCGGATCGGTCGCCGGCAGGAAGCCGAGCTTGGCCATCATCAGCAGCGAGGCATCGAGCGCCGTTCCGCCGTAGTACTGCACGAATGTCCTGCGCTTCGCGTCGTAGCCGTTCTCGCACACGTCTCGATGGATCGCGGCGCGCAGCGCGCGCCAGCGCTCCGCCGGGCCCTCGAGGCCGTGCTGCTCGACCGCCTTGACCGCGCGATCGAAGGCCACCCACGCAAGCACCTTGGAATAGGTGAACTGCCGTGGTGGGCCGCGCACCTCCCAGATGCTCGAGTCCGGCTCGCGCCAGCGCGCCTCTAGCGCGTCGAGCAGCACGCGCTCGAGGCGCCATGCTTCGTGGTCATAGCCGACGCGGTGCTTGCGCGCCACGTGCATCATGTCCATGATGGAGCCGTAGGCGTCGAGCTGTAGCTGGCCGTGCGCGCCGTTACCGGTGCGTACCGGCGCGCTGCCGGCGTAGCCCGGGAGCCAGTCGAGCTCCGTCTCGGGCATGCGCCGCTCGCCGGCGATGCCGTACAGCACCTGCAGCTGCTCGGGCTGCCCTGCGACTGCGCGCAGCAGCCAGGCGCGCCAGGCGCGCGCCTCCTCGACGTAGCCCGAGATGAGCAATGCGTACAGCGTGAAAGCCGCGTCACGCAACCAGCAGAACCGATAGTCCCAGTTGCGTGCGCCGCCGAGCCGCTCGGGCAGCGACGTAGTCGGCGCGGCGACGATGCCGCCCGTCGGCCCGTAGGTGAGCGCCTTGAGCGTGATCAACGAGCGGCGCGTCGCGTCGCGCCATGGGCCGCGGCCTTCGTGCCTTCCGCTCCACTCGCACCACCACGCCTCGGTCGCCTCGAGCGCGCGCTCGGCGTCCGGCGCTTGCGGCGCACGTTGGAACGAGGGGCTCCACGTCAGCGTAAACGCCCTGCGCTCGCCGGCGGAGATGCTGAAGCGCGCGTGCGTCGCGAAGTTCTCGTTTACCACTTCCACCGGCGCCTGCAGGCGCAGCGATTCCGGCCCTGCCACGGCACGCAGCCCGCCCTCTTCGCGCCTCACCCATGGCACGATGCGCCCGTAATCGAAGCGCATCACCAGAGACATGCGCATCGGCAGCGTGCCGCGCAGCCCGCACGCGATGCGTACCACGTCGATGCGGTCTTCGCGTGGAGGGCAGGACATGAAGTCGATCAGACGCACGGCGCCTTCCGCGGTCTCGAATTCGGTCTCCAGGACCAGCGATCCGTCGCTATAGCGGCGGCGCGTCGCGCCGGGCGTATCCGCCGGCGCGATCAGCCAGTGGCCGTGCTCGGGCCCGCCGAGCAGCGCGGCGAAGCACGCCGACGAGTCGAAGCGCGGCGCGCACATCCAGTCGAGCGACCCGCCGCGGTGCACCAGAGCCGCGGTTGTGGTGTCCCCGATCAAGGCGTAATCTTCGATGGGCGGCGACTGTGACATGTAAAGTAAAGGTCCGACATGCCTGCCGCGTGCACGTTCCGTGCCGCGAAACTCCGTGTGCGTTTGATCTGCGTCAAGCGGGTGCATGCGTGCGCGACAACAATACCCCGGACAGGCATGCGGTTTCCCTGCAACTCCGGGCGCGGGATAACCCG
>JBLMWT010000236.1:0-35471 GCA_050257375.1 Sphingomonadaceae bacterium | reverse complement strand
CGCACGCAGCGCTTTGACGCCGCCGCCTCGCACTACCGGCGCCTGCTGCAGGCGAATCCGCGTGACCCCTATGCGCTCGCCGGAATGCTGGCGCTGCGTGGCGGGCAGGTCGATCCGCTGGCCGCGGAAAGCCGCGTGAAGACACTTCTGACCTCTGACACGGGGACCGACGTGCTGAATTTCACGCTCGGCAACGAATACGCACGGCAGGGACGCTGGGCGGAGGCGCAACAGGCCTATTTCAAGGCGCTCGCCGCCGATCCCAGCAATCCCGACTTTGCCTACAATCTCGCCGTCAGCCTCGAACACATTGGCAAGCCGAAGCTCGCACTCGAGCAGTACCGGCAGGCGCTCACGCTCGCGCAGCAGCGAGCCACGAGCTTCGATCCGGCGGCGGTGCGCAAGCGTGTCGAGGAGCTAAGCAACTGAGGAATACATAGGTTTTTCCGGCGCGCGCCGGGTAACATCATTCACGGATGAATTCGCCCACCAATCCGCAGGCCAGGCGTCACATCGGGCAGATCCTGATCGACCAGGGCATCCTCACCGAGGATCAGCTCAGGATCGCGCTGCTCGAGCAGATGAAATCGCACCTGCCGGTAGGGCGATTGCTGGTGCAGCTCGGGTTCGTGTCGGAGGCCACTCTGCGCGACGCGCTGTCGCAGAAGCTCGGCCTGCAATCGGTCGATCTGGCGCACATCATCGTGGACCCGGCCGCACTCAAGGCGCTCCCCAGAGAGCTCGCGCGACGCTACCGCATCTTCCCGATCGCGCTCGACCGTCAGGCCAATAGATTTATCGTCGCCCTTGCGGACACGAACAATATCGTGGCCGTCGATCAGTTGCGCACGCATCTCAAGGGCGACTTCGAGATAGAGCTCAGGCTGGCCGGCGACTCCGAGATCGAGCGCGCGATCGAGCACTACTACGGGCACGAATTCTCCATCGACGGCATCCTGCAGGAGATCGAGACCGGAGAAGTCGATTACAGCTCGCTCACTGAAGAGGACGAGTACAGCCAGCCGGTGGTGCGGCTCATTTCGGCACTGCTCGCCGATGCCGTCGAGCACGGCGCCTCGGACATACACTTCGAGCCCGAGCAGAGCTTTCTGCGAATTCGCTACCGGATAGACGGCGTCCTGCGACAGATCCGCTCACTGCACAAGACGTACTGGCCGGCCATGGCGGTGCGCCTCAAGGTGATGTCCAAGATGAACATTGCCGAGACGCGCGCCCCGCAGGACGGTCGCATATCCGCGACCATGTCAGGCAGGGTCATCGATTTCCGCGTCTCGAGCCTGCCGACCACGCACGGCGAGAATCTGGTGTTGCGCATCCTGGACCGCCAGAAGGGTATCGTGCCGCTGGACAAGCTCGGCCTCGAGGATTCGCAGCTCGAACTGCTCAAGCGCATGATCGCCCGGCCGGAGGGCATCATTCTCGTCACCGGACCTACCGGCAGCGGCAAGACGACGACGCTGTATTCGATCCTCAACCACGTCAATTCGGACGCGGTCAACATCATGACCCTGGAGGACCCGGTCGAGTACCCGCTGACGCTCATCCGCCAGACCTCCGTGTCCGAAGCGGCCAAGCTCGATTTCGCCAACGGCGTGCGCGCAATGATGCGCCAAGATCCGGACAAGATCCTCGTGGGCGAGGTGCGCGACGCCGACACAGCCGAAATGGCATTCCGCGCGGCCATGACCGGTCACCAGGTGTTCTCCACGCTGCATACCAACTCGGCCATCGGCGCAATCCCGCGGCTCCTCGACATCGGCATCGTTCCCGACGTCATGACCGGAAACATCATCGGGGTCATCGCGCAGCGCCTGGTGCGCAAGCTGTGCCGCACCTGCCGCCAGCCGTACTCGCCGGACGCGGGCGAACTGCGCATCCTGGGCATGAAGCCGACAGAGTCCGCGACGCTGTACCGCGCCGTCGGCTGCGAGCAATGCGACTACCAGGGATACCGCGGGCGCACGGCGATCATCGAAATCCTGAAAATCGATGCGGCGCTCGACGAACTGATCGCCCGGCGCGCCACGACGCGAGAAATCTTCGATGCGGCGCGCGCCAAGGGGTTCAGGAATCTGGCCGATGATGGCATTCGCCTGGTGCGTGCAGGCGCGACGAGCCTCGAAGAGCTGATGCGCGTCGTCGACCTGACCGACCGGATGGGTTGAGCGCGGTAAGGGCGCCGCGCAGCGACAATGCCACTGTACACCTACAAGGCGATCGACAGCGACGGCAAGAACGTGCTCGGGCGCATCGAGGCAGTGAACGTATTCGACCTCGAGCAACGACTGGCACGCATGGGCCTGGACCTAGTGAACGGCGCTCCAGCGAGCGGCCGCTCGCGGATGATCGGCGGCACGCGCGTTGGCCGCCCTGACCTTATAAATTTCTGCTTCCACCTCGAGCAACTTACGACGGCCGGCGTACCGGTCGTCGAAGGCCTCGTCGATCTGCGCGAGAGCATGGACAACGCCCGCTTCCGCGAGGTCGTGTCCGGGCTCGTCGAGGCGATCGAGGGAGGCCGCAGCCTGTCGCAGGCGCTCGCCGAATATCCCGAGGTGTTCGGCAAGGTGTTCGTTAGCCTGGTGCGCTCGGGCGAACAGACGGGGAAGCTCCCCGCCGTGCTCAAGAGCCTGACCGAATCGCTTAAGTGGGAAGACGAGCTGGCGGCGCAGACCAAGAAGCTGCTCATGTACCCGGCGTTCGTCGGCACGATCGTCGTGCTCGTGACCTTCTTCCTCATGATCTACCTGGTACCGCAAATGACCGGGTTCATCCGCAACATGGGGCAGCAGATCCCGCTGCAGACGCGCATCCTGATCGAGGTATCGCATTTCTTCGTCACTTTCTGGTGGGCGATCGTCGCGGCTCCATTTGTCGCCTGGTTCGGTCTCAAGCTTGCCGCGCGGTCGTATCCGGCGGTCGAATATGCCATCGATCGCTACAAGATCTCTCTGCCGCTTGTCGGACCGATCCTGCGCAAAATCATCCTGTCGCGCTTCGCCTCCAGCTTTGCGATGATGTACGCGTCCGGGATCACGGTGCTCGACGCGATTCGCAGCTCAGAGGAAATCGTGGGCAACAAGCCGCTCGAAAATGCGTTGCGCACGGCGGGGCAGCAGATCGCCGAAGGCAAGAACCTGACCGCTGCGTTCCAGGAAGCGGAGCTGTTCCCGCCGCTGGTCATCCGGATGCTCAAGATCGGCGAGAGTACTGGCGGGCTCGACACTGCGTTGCTGAACGTGAGCTATTTCTACAACCGCGAGGTGAAGGAAGGCATCGGGAAGCTGCAGGCGATGATCGAGCCGGCGCTCACGCTGGTGCTCGGCCTTATCCTTGGGTGGGTGATGCTGGCCGTTCTCGGGCCGGTGTACGACACAATCTCGAAAATGAAGTTCTGACGAGGTTCCAGGACCGATGTCGGCCAAGCGCGTCTTGTACTTCACATCGAGCGAGCACTTCGTTTACCGGTGGTCGCGGCGCGCGCTCGACCTCGACGCGCGTTTCGGGGCCGACGAGGACGGTCTGATCGCTTTCCGCGAATTCATGCGGCACCAGAAGGGGACGCTGTTCTATGTCGTCGCCGACCTCGCGGGCGAGGACTTCCACGAGGATCAGATACCCTATTTGCGCGGCGGCGACCGTCAGGCCGTAGTCCTGCGCCGGCTTGCGCAGCGCTACCGAGACACGCGTCTCGCGGCCGCCCTCCCGCTCGGCTATGTCGTCGGCGAAAGGCGCAACGAACGCCTGCTGCTCGCGTCTTTCACCAATACGCAGCAGTTCACGCCCTGGCTCGACGCGCTGGTCGACTCCGAAGCCAAGCTTGCGGGGGTGTATTCCGTTCCCCTGATCGCACCCGCGCTCGCGGCGCGGCTCGGAGTGCGCAAGGGGCGGACATTCGTAGTCACTCTAGATAGCGCCGGCTTGCGCCAGAGCTACGTGGACGATGGTCGGTTGCGATTCTCGCGCCTGGAACGCACTGGCAACATGGCGCCCGCCTCTCTCGCCGCGCTCGTGCGCTCAGAGATGGCGCGACTGGCGCAGTACCTCACCGGCCTGCGCGCACTGCCCCGCGAAGGCCCCGCGGTTCAGGTCCTCGTAGTCGCCCCGTCGGGCCAGCGCGCCGTGTTCGAGCAGGCGCTCGTTTCGGACGCTCGGCTCGCATTCCGCACGCTCGACGCGGACGAGGCAGCGCGCTCGGTCGGCGTTCGGCGCGCGGGCGACGCGCTCGCCGAGCGGCTGTACCTGCACCTCGTTGTCTCAACTCCGCCGAAGGAGCAATTTGCGCGCGGAGAGGAGCGGCGGGGCTTTCGCATCTGGCAACTGCAGCGTGGCGTTGCAGCAGCTGGCGTACTCGGGTTCGCCGCATGTGCGCTGTATGCCGGGGCGGGCTGGCTGGACGTGCTCTCGGTGCGCAATAACATCGAGCTCCAGCAACGCGAGGCGCGAACCGCGTCCGATCAATACGAAAGGATCACGGCAGCTTTTCCGGTTACCCAAACCACCAGCGACAATCTCAAGGCGACCGTAGTGGAGTTCCGCAAAATTGCCGCGAGCAGCGGCAGTCCTGAGGCGTCGCTGGTGTATTTGTCGAGGGTGCTCGACCATTTCCCGCAGATCGAGCTGGACCGGCTGGTGTGGCGCATGGGCGTTCCGTCTGAGGGCGGACGGGAGGCGCCGCCCGGCGGGGCGGGATCGCCCGCCAACGCCGCCGCCGGGCGCGACATCGAAGTGCTGGAGATCGGGGGCCACGTGAGTGCCACCCAGCGCTCGGACTACCGCGGCATTACCGCGCAAGTGCAGCAGTTCGCCGACGCGCTCAGCGTGGGCGGCGCGTACCGGGTGCTGCGCACCCAACTCCCGTTCGACATCACCTCGCAGGGCACGCTCACCGGGGACATCAGCGCCTCCGAGGCGAGCGAGGCGCCGCGCTTCACCATCGTGCTCGCCAAGGGTCCGAAATGAATTTCACCGCCGCCGAAGCGCGCAAGCTGGCCCTGCCGCTGCTCGTGTGCGTGCTGCTGATAGCCGGGGGCGCGGTGCTCATTACGCACGTCCGGTCAGTGCTTGCGCGCGACACCCGGGAGCTCACCCAAGCCCAGCGGCAGCGCGCCGAAGCAAATCAGCGCCTGGCGCGGATCGCCGAAGAGGAACGCGAGGTGAACGAAAAGCTCGCGCTTTATCAGCGACTCAAGGCGCTGCATATCATTGGCCCGGAGCGCCGCCTCGAATGGGCCGACACGATGGCGCACATCCGCACCAGCCGCGAGCTGCTCGACTTGCGCTACCAGGTGGAGCGCCAGCAGCTGCTGGTTTCGGTGCCGGGAAAGCCGGCAAACGTCGATTTCTATACGAGCACCATGAAAGTCGACCTCGCGTTGCTGCACGAAGGCGATTTGCTCGGTTTCCTCAAAGACTTGCGCGACTCGGGTAATGCCTATTACTCGATCCGACGCTGCGAAATTACGCGCACCGGACAGACCCCGACGGGAACCTCGATCGTCCCGCGCCTGCACGCGAGCTGCGACATCGATCTCATTACCATTCTCGATCGGGCGGCGAAGGCATGACGCGCGTCGCCATGCCGCTGTTCGCCATCGCGCTCGCCGCGAGCGCCACGGTCGCGCAGGCACAGGAGCTTGGGCGCCTGTTCTTTACGCCCGAGCAGCGCGCGCAGCTCGACGAGCGGCGCAAGGCGCACGTGCCGGACAAACCCGCTCCCGTGCTGGTCGAGTCGCCGAGCACGCGCCTGGACGGCTACGTCAAGCGGTCGCACGGCAAGTCGACCCTCTTCGTCAATGGCGAGGCGATCCCGGATGGTACCGATACCGAGGGGATGGAGATCGTGCCCGACCGTGCAAGCCCTGACCGCGCAACGGTCGTCACAGGAGTCCGTGGGCGACGCATTCCGCTCAAGGTGGGCGAATCCCTCGACCGCGAGACCGGGACGGTGCACGACGTCGTCGACGGCGAGGTACGAGTCGTGCACCCGAGGGCGGGCGCCGGCCGCTGATCCGACCTGCCTCCAACGATGCAGTGGCGCGTCGGTCGATCGGGCTCGCAGCGGGGCGCGGCGTTGCTTGCGTTACTCGCATTGGTCGTGGTCGCGTTCTCCTGGTTCCTGATTGCGGCGCTGCGCGGCACGGGCAACCATACGGCTCAGGCGCGAGCACACAACGCTGCGGTCATGCAGCGCGCCAAGCAAGCGCTCGTTGGCTACATCATCCGGCAAGCAGCCCTACAGGAAGAAAGCAATCCTGGGCGCCTGCCTTGTCCTGAGGCGCGCGGCTACATCGGCACCGCGAGCGAAGGCATCGCCGCCGGCAGCTGTGCGGCGCCGGCGCTCGGCCGATTGCCGTGGCGCACGCTGGGTCTGGACCGGACGCTAGACGCGTTTGGCGAGCCGCTCTGGTACGCGGTTTCGCCTGGCTGGGCGCTGCCTCGGCCGGGCGCGGAGCTGTCCATCAACTCCGACACTGAGGGCGGCCTCACGCTCGACGGACGCGCGAACGTCGCAGTAGCGTTGATCATCGCGCCAGGTCCTGCGCTCGCGGCCCCGGCCTTCCCGGGATGCGCGGCGCGAATTCAAAGACGGGGTATCACGCCTCCGGACGTGCGCGACTACCTCGAGTGCGCGAATGCCGCCGTTCCTGCGGATGCGCGGTTCGTGAGCGCCGGCCCGCTCGGCGCCTTCAACGATCAGGTTCTCCCCGTCACCGTGGCCGATCTCCTGCCCATGCTGGAGGCGGCGATCAAGGTACGCATTGAGCGAGACGTCGTGCCCGCGCTCAAGGAAGTCTATGCCGGTCCGCAATGGGGGCTTCCTGCCGGTCACCGCGTGTTCCCCTACGCGGCACCCTTTGCAAACCCCGGGCAGGCGAACTTTCGAGGGGCAGTGGGCGCCACTCAGGGGTTGCTACCGTTCAGCGCTGCGCTCGAGTGCGATGCGAGTAGCGACGCGCGTTGCATCCCCTCGCTTACAGGCTGGGACACCCGGCGCCCGCCGAATGTCGTCCAGACCGGTGGCAGTGGCCGGCTACGCAGCGCTCAATGTGGATTCGGCGCGGACGCGAGCGCGTGGTGCCGTGGCACTTATATTGGGGCGCTGCGACTGAGCCTCAATGCGACCCAGCGCGGCGTCGGGCTGGCGCTACGCAAATTCGACCCGCAAAAGGCGACGGTCTATTACTATTCGGCGACAGGCCAAGTGCCCGTGGCGGGGATGCTGAGCGGGCGGCTCGCGGCGGATGCCTCGGCGAGCATCGAGCTTTCCGGCGCCCTGCCCGACCAGGGCCGCCAAACTGATTACTACATGATCATGGCTCAGGATGTACTTGCCGACCATCCGTTGCTCGACCGAAACAACCCCGCGAGCGGCTGGTTCGTGCGCAACGAGTGGTTTCGTCTCGTGTACTACGCGTTCGCCCCGCAGCTCGCTCCCGGAAGCGCCGGTCAGTGCGTCGCGACCGAGCCCGTGACCTGCCTGCAGGTCGAGAATCTCACGCCGCACGCTGTGCAACCCGCCATCTTGGTGCTGGCCGGCCGCAGCCTGGGCGGCATGGCTCGCCCGAATGAATCACTCGCCGACTATCTAGAGGGCGAGGAAAACCGCGACGGCGACGGCCGGTTCGTGCAACGCGTCGCGGGAAGTACTTTCAACGATCGATTTATCGCACTGGACGCAAACCCGTGAGACCGTACGGCAACGCGGCTGCGCGCAAGCGGCACGGCTTCTCGCTGGTCGAGGTTGCGGTCGTGCTCGCCATCGTCGCTCTGCTGCTCGGCAGCACCATGTATACGCTTTCCGCACAGCTCGAGCAGCGCGACGAAATGCGCACCGCGCGCTTTCTCGACGAAGCTCGCGAGCTGCTGCTCGCGTTCGCCATCGTGAACGGTCGCTTGCCCTGCCCGGCGCGGGATACGAGCCTCGGCGACGAGTTGCGCGATGATGCGGGCGTTTGCCGAGACGCGGCGGGAAGCGACGAGTACTACCGGGGATTGCTGCCCGCTCGCGCTCTCGGTATCCAGGAGACCGACGCCCAGGGGTTTGCGCGCGACGCGTGGGGCAATCGCATTCGCTACGCGGTAGCGAAGTCGGTGATCGGCTGCTCGGGTACGCCGAAGTTGCCGCACTTCACTTCGGCGGTGAACCTCAAGGCGAACGGCATTACCTGCCAACCAGCGGATCTGTTGATTTGCAGATCGTCCGCGGGAATCGGTCCTGCGAGCTGCGGCCCTTCGGGCAATTCCATGACGAATCAGAACCTCGTGGTCGCGGTGCTGCTGTCGCCGGGCAGAAGCGCCGCTCTCGGGCGCAGCGGCGGCCCGGACGAGGCTGCCAACGCCGACGGCGACGCCGTATTCATCGCGCACCCGCCCGCGCCCGCCGGCGCCGCTGGAGGCGAGTTCGACGATCGCCTGAATTGGATCACTGTCGGCGAGCTCTACGCTCGCATGGTGGCAGCGGGGCTGCTGCCGTGAGCTCCCGCGCGACGCCATCGGTCTTGTTGCGTCGGCTCGGCACGGCCGGCGTGCTGCCGACCGATTCCGAGGAAATCCGACTGAAGAAGCACGTTTTGCTCTTCTCGTGCGGCCTGATGATCGGAGGCTCGGCGATCTGGCTCGGGCTCTACCATTTGCTCGGTCTGTCCCTGTCGGCCACGCTGCCCTTCAGCGTCGAATTGATCTCGGTCGGCACGCTGCTCGTCTACCTGTGGACGCTCAACTTCAGATTCTTTCGCGTCGCACAGCTTTCGCTGTGGCTCTTCGTGCCATTCGTGGTGCAGTGGGCGATGGGGGATTTCGTGTCGGCGAGCGGCATGATTCTCTGGGGCTTGCTCGCGCCAGTCGGCGCGGCACTGCTCCTGTCTGCGCGCGAGTCGCTGCCCTGGATGGTCGCGTACGTGGTGCTGACGGTCGCAACCGGCTACGTGGATCACGAGTTGGCCGGCGCCGCGAGCTCACGGCTGCACGTGCCGGTTGGAACCAGCGTCGTGTTCTTCGCCCTGAATTTTTCCGCCGTATGCGCAATGGTGTATTGGTTGCTGAGTTTCGCTTTTACCGAGCGAGAGCGGTCGCGCGTTCGCCTGCACGACGCGCACGTGCGCCTTCAGGCGGAGCAGGAGCGCTCGGAGCGCCTGCTGCTTAACATCCTTCCCGCACCGATCGCCGAGCGCCTGAAGAAATCGGAGGCCGCGATCGCCGACGGTTACGCCGACGTGACCGTGATGTTCGCCGACATCGTCAATTTCACGCGTCTTGCCGAGGACATGGCCCCGCGCCAGGTGTTCGCCCTGCTCAATCGCATGTTCTCCGAGTTCGACGCGCTCGCCGAGCGTTTCGGCCTGGAGAAGATAAAGACGATCGGCGACGCCTACATGGTCGCAGGCGGGCTCAACCAGGGCGCCGCCGATTACAGCGGCGCCATCGCGGACCTGGCGCTTGAGATGCGCGATCTGGTGGCACGCGACTTCCAGGTCGACGGCAAGCCGCTCTCCCTGCGCATCGGCATCGGCAGCGGGCCGGTGGTGGCCGGGGTGGTCGGCACGAAGAAGTTCATCTACGACGTGTGGGGAGATACCGTCAATATCGCCAGTCGCATCACGACCGAAGGCGTGCCCGGAATGATCCAGGTCGACCAACCCACGTACAGGCGGCTGCGCGACAACTTCGATTTCCTCGAGCCGCAGACCGTCTATCTCAAGGGCAAAGGCAACACGACCGTGTACCGCATGATCGGCCGGCGTGCTGCCAGGCAGCGCGAAGCAGTCTAGGGCTCTCCCGTAGGACCGGCGAGCGCGAAGCACACCTGGCCGTCCCGATTGCTGGTCAGCACGAGCTCGAATCCCGCGGCCTGCGCCTGGCGCGCGGCCTGGTACAGACCGATTCCCAGCCCCGTGCGCGAATCGACCGGCGCCTGGAACAATTTGGGCGCGACCTCGGGCGGCACCGCATGCCCGCTGTCGCACACCCTGAGCTCGACGCGGCCCGCGCCGCAATCGAGCGCTACGCGCACCTGCACCGAGCCATCCTCGCGGCGCTTGGCCAGCGCATTCTGCAGCAGGTTGTCGGCCACGCTGCCGAACAGCGTGCGCGGCACCTGCAGCCCCGCCCGTAGCCCGCGCGCCGCGAATTCGACCCCGTGGTCGCGATACTGGCGCACGAGCGCATCCCACCACGGCTGGACCTCGGCCGGCTTCTCGCTGTCGGCCTGCGGCCGCTCGAGCTTCTCCAGCGTCTCGCCCAGTCTCTGGGCGACCGCAGGTAGCTGACGGCGCACGAGCGCCTGCAGCTCCGGAGAGTTCCCGTCCTGCTCGCGAGCGGCCACGGCGCACAGCACGTTCAGCGACTGAAGCAGATTTTTCACGTCGTGCGTCATGCGCGCGCCGGTCTCGTGCACCGCCTTGAGATAGCTCTGCTCCTGGAGCTTTTGCTCGCGCAGCTTCCCGACGTAGAACTCGGCGAGCAGTTGGCCCAGCACGTGCAGGTGCCAGTGCAATGCCGGCCCCGTGCGGTAGCGCGAGTAGATCGTGAGGGACAGGTCGCGATTGTTGAATTCAACCGCATACGGACTCTTCTCGCCCGCCTCCCCGCCGCCGTGCGCACCGCGCCAGGTTGCGCCCGCGACCCACTGAAGGCGCGCCAGACCGGCGACCGCCTCGGCGAGAAAGCGCTCGGGACGCGCTTCGATCTGGGACAGCTCCGCAAGAAAGTAAAGCCATTTCTCGATCGGCAGGCCGATCGAGAACAGATAGCGCGAGAAGAACACGCTCAGTCCTGTGAATCCGGCGCGCGGATCCCAGGCGAGTCCGATCACGAACACCATGGCGGCGATCAGGAAGACCGTGTAGGTGAGCGCCGGGAGATAGGCCATGCGGCCCAGCGTCATGAAGGTAAAGCTGCCGAGCGTGACGATGCTCAGCACGAACATCACGAACAGGCTGTAGAAGAAGTCGATCACCTGGGGTGCGTCGGCCGAATCCGGCTCGGTCGGGAAAAGCACCGCGGCAAGCAGAAGCAGCGGCAGGCCATACTCGAACATTGCGCGCACTTCGGCGGTGATCTCGCGCCGCGGCGCGATCTCCGGAAGGATGATCACGGCGAGCAGCGCGACCAGGTACACCAGTACCACCAGGTAGAAGCGGCGCTGCCAGCGCGCGTGCTGCTGATACACCTTGCCCGCGATGAACCCCGACAGCGTCACCACCCAGAACGCGAGCAGCCACCAGCTCAGCCAAAGCATCACCGCGACCGCTGCGCCTGCGATCAGCGCGGCCTGCGACAACGTGACGCGGTCCTGGCCGCGCAGAAATGGCTGCCACAGAAGCAGCAAGCCGAGATGGGCGAGCAACAGCGCGCGCGCCCAGTCGTCGCTCACGCCGCGCACCGCTGCGACGTGCAGCAGCAGCAGCATCGCGATCACCATGACGCGCCAGTTGCGCCGGCTGAAGCGCGCGACGGCGTCCGCGGCTTGCGCGACCCCCGGCAGGCTCACTGGGTCCGCTTGCACGCCCCGCTTCCGACCGCTAGCCTTCGTTGTCGAATGTCCACAGCGCGATTCTAGCCATGCCGGCAGCTGCCATCCTCGCACGCTTCGTGCTTCTGGAGGCGCGCCGCAGCGGCCTTCCCTGGCTGATCGCGGCAAGCCTGCTGGCGGCCCTCGGGCTGGCGGCCTTCGTCTCGCAGGTCGCGCTCACCGAAAGTATCGCGCTGCAGGCGGCCCTTTCCGCCGCCCTGCTACGGGCCTGCGCGGTATTTCTCGTCGCGCTGCATGTCGCCGCGAGCACAGTGCGTGAATTGGACGACAAAGGGCTGGAGCTGATGCTCACGCTGCCGGTATCGCGCGCGAGCCACTACACAGGGCGTTTGGCCGGATATGCCGCCCTCGGGGTGGTGATTTCTGCGTGCTTCGCGCTGCCTCTGTTGCTCTGGGCACCGCCGGCCGCAGTCCTGCTCTGGGCCGCGTCCCTCGCGCTCGAGACGACGTTGGTGGCGGCTGCGGCGCTCTTCTTCTCCATGACGCTGGCTCAATGGGCGCCTGCGTTTGCGGCGACGGCCGGGCTCTATTTGCTCGCGCGCGCCATGGGCGCGGTTCAAGCGATCGCGGCGAGTCCGCTGGCGGAGCCGACCCTGGCGCATCGCCTGGCGCAGTGGAGCATCGACGCGGTCGCGCTGCTGCTGCCGCGGCTCGACGCCGCGACGCGCACCGAGTGGCTGGTCTACGGCGCTCCGTCGGCCGGTGCGTACGCGATGGCGCTCGCCGGCTTGGCGCTGTACGCGCTGCTGCTGGTGGCCGCAGGGCTGTTCGACTTCTACCGTCGCAACCTTTGAGCCGCGACGAGCGTCCGCTAACCGTCGTTCCGGGCTGGGTCTGGTTGGCTCTCTCGGCCTGCCTTGCGCTGCAACTCGCGTGGGCCGGCATGCAGCCGAGAGCGTCCCATCGTACCGAGAACCTTCCGCCCGCTCCGCGCCTCGCCGCCCTCAGGCTTGCCAGCATGGGCGAGCCGGAAGCGCTCGCGCGCTTGGCGATGCTCTACTTGCAGGCCTACGACCTGCGCGGGGCGAACCGGATTCCGTATCAGGACCTCGATTACCACCGGCTGGTTGCCTGGCTTCGCGTCATTCTCGAGCTGGACCCCAGGAGCGAGTACCCGCTTTTTTCGGCGGCCCGCGTCTATGCCGAGGTTCCGGATCCGACGAAGATCAGGACCGTGCTCGAATTCGTCTATCGGGAATACCTGAAGGATCCAAATCGTCGGTGGCCCTGGCTCGCGCAGGCGGCGATGGTCGCCAAGCACCGGCTGCACGACCTCCCGCTCGCGTTGAAGTATGCCGATGCCATCGACCGGCACACGACTGCGCCCGGTGTGCCGGTTTGGGCAAAACAGATGCGGATCTTCATCCTCGAAGACATGAACGAACTTCAGGCCGCCAAGGTGATTCTGGGCGGGCTGCTCGCCAGCGGATCGATCAAGGATCCGGCGGAGCTGCGCTTCCTCAAGCACCGCCTGGAGGCCCTCGAAGCGCGCCAAGCAGAGCAGGCAAGAAGAGAGAAAATGTCACACCCCTGACGGGCCTGTCGAAAGTCCGACGCTTTGCTTTTGCCTTTTCCTTCCTAACTAATTGAAAATACGGAGACAAGAGTCGGGCACAGGCTTTGCAGAGATCAGCGTACTCAGTCCCGATTTAGGGGGTAGGACCATGAAAGCAATGCAGAAGGGCTTCACGCTTGTCGAGATCGCGATCGTTCTGGTCATCATCGGCCTGTTGCTCGGGGGCATCCTCAAGGGCCAGGAGATGATCACGCAGGCGAAGATCAAGAACGTCATCGCCGACTTCTCCGGCATCTCGGCCGCTTATCACGGCTACCAGGATCGTTACCGGGCCATCCCGGGCGACGACAAGGGTGCAAGTCGGTGGACCAGCATAAGCGGCTTGGGCGACGGCGATGGCCACCTGACAGGCCTCTACAACAGCGCGACCGCTACCGACGAATCCCGTCTGTGGTGGGAAGACCTGCGACGCTCGGGCTTTATCACCGGGACGGGCAACGGCCAGCCCCTGAATGCAGTGAGCGGCATGATTGGCGTGCAGACTGGCAATGGGGCCGCAACGCCCGCGCAGGTACTAAACGGGGCGACTGTCGACGGTTTCCTGGGGCTGATCATCTGCTCGGCCAACTTACCCGACAAGATCGCGATCGCGGTCGACACGCAGATGGACGATGGCGTGCCGAATGCAGGAACGGTTCGCGCCCAGCTGAACGTCGGACTCAACCCGACGATCGCTACGACGGCGGATACGGCCTACGCGGAAACCGGGAACAACTTCTACACGATTTGCCGCTCGCTCAACTGAGCATTGGTAGGCCCAGGGGAAAGGTAAGGCCGGCGAGAGTCGGCCTTTTTTTTGCAGCGATTCTCCTCACCCCTGCAGCAGCCGGGCCTCGGCTAGCGCGATCATTTCCGGCACGCCGAGCAGCACCACCACGTCGCCCGCCTCGAGACGCCCGGCCTCGCGCGGCGCGAGCTTGCCCCCGGTTCCCGTACGACGCACCGCCTTGACTTCGACACCGGTGTCTTCGAGCGTGAGTTCTGCCAGAGGGCGGCCGACGGCATACGCGCCGGCACCGAGCGTGACGGCGTGCAATCTTGGAGCGAGCTCCTCGCCGAGCTCGGCCTCGTCGCTCGCGCCGCGGAACAGGCCGCGCAGCAGGCCGTACTGCTGGTCGCGCACCTGGCGCATGCGCCGCACGACGCGGGTCAGCGGCACGCCGATCCAGATCAGGGTGTGCGAGGCGAGCATCAGCCCTGACTCGAATGCTTCGGGCACCACCTCGGACGCCCCGGCGGCGGTGAGCCGCGCGATGTCGCGCTCCTCGTGGGCGCGCACGATCACCGGCACCGTCGGATTGAGCTCGTGGATGTTGGCGAGCACCCGCGCAGCGGCCGCGGCGTCGGCGAAGGTCACCACGACGGCGGCAGCGCGCGAGATGCCCGCGGCGACTAGCGCCTCGCGCCGCGCGCAGTCGGCGAACACCACCGTATCTCCGGCGAGCGCGGCTTCGCGCACGCGCTCGGGATCGAGATCGAGAGCGACGTAGCGCACCTTTTCCGCATCGAGCATGCGGGCCAGATGCTGCCCGTTCCTGCCGTAGCCGAGGATGATCACATGACGTTCGGACTCGATCGCCTGCACCGCGATGCGGTGCAGCTCGAGCGAGCGCATCATCCATTCCGAACTCGCCAGGCGCATCACAATGCGGTTGCTCGCCGCGATCACGAACGGCGTCGCCAGCATCGACAGGATCATCGCCGCGAGCAGCGCGTGCAGGACCGGCTCCGGCACCACCGTGTGGCGGTGCGCGAGCGCGATCAGCACGAAGCCGAACTCTCCGCCCTGCGCGAGTGCGAGCCCCGAGCGCAGCGCGGTTCCCGGCGCGCTGCCGAACGCCCGCGACAGGAGGGCGATCAGGCCGAATTTCGCCCCCATCAGCAGCATGAGCAGCAACACCACGAGCAGCGGCTCTCCGAGCACCATGCGTACGTCGAGGAGCATCCCCACGGTGACGAAGAACAAACCGAGCAGCACGTCGCGAAACGGCTTGATGTCCTCCTCCACCTGGTAACGGTACTCGGTCTCGGAAATCAGCATGCCCGCGAGAAAAGCTCCGAGCGCTAGCGAAAGCCCCGCCAGGCTGGTGATGAACGCGAGCGCCAGCGTGACGAGGAGCACGTTCAGCACGAATAGTTCGCTCGAGCGACGGCGGGCCACCACGCCGAGCCAGACGCGCATCGCGCGCGACCCCACCAGCACCAGCACGCCGAGCGCGATCACCGCCTTGGCAAACGCCACCGCGATCGCCACGCCAATTTCGCCGGCGGGACGCCCAAGAGCCGGGACGAGGATCAGGAGGGGCACGACCGCCAGGTCCTGGAACAGCAGCACGCCGACGATCTCGCGCCCGTGCGGCGTGTCGAGCTCCATGCGTTCGGCGAGCAGCCTCGAGACGATCGCGGTCGAGGACATGGCCGCCGCGCCGCCGAGCGCGATCCCAGCCTGCCAGGACCCGCCGAAAGCGACCGCGGCCGCGACGCACAGCGAGATCGTGGCGAGCACCTGCACGAATCCCAGACCGAACACCACGCGCCGCATCGCGATCAGCTTCGGCATGCTGAATTCCAGCCCGATCGAGAACATCAGGAACACCACGCCGAATTCGGCGAGACGCCGCGTCTGCTCGTTATCCTCGATGAGCCCGAGCGCGCGCGGGCCGAGCAGCAGCCCGGTCACCAGGTATCCGATGATCGGCGGCAGCGACAGCCGGCGGCACAGCGCGACCGCGAGCACGCTGGCCGCAAGCAGGACCAGTACCGGCAGCAGCGAAGTGCTTATCTCTTGCATCGTGGAGCGGCGCGTCGGAGAGTGGGCTTGGGCTATACTTCTTCTCTATGATAAGCGCAGCGTCAGCGCCGGGACAGGGCACACCCGCGGCCCAGGCCGCGTCGCCTCGCGGCGCAGTGAGTTCCGCCGCGCTCGAGCTAGCGCGCAGAGTGCTCGCGATCGAGGCGGACGCGGTCAGAGCGCTGATCGCGCGCATCGACGACAACTTTCTCGCCGCGGTGTCGCTGATTCTCGAGCGGCGCGGTCGCGTGGTGGTGAGCGGCATCGGCAAGTCCGGCCACATCGCCCGCAAGGTGGCCTCCACGCTCGCCAGCACCGGCACTCCCGCGTACTTCGTGCACCCGGCCGAAGCGAGCCACGGCGACCTCGGCATGGTCCAGGCCGAGGACGTGTTCATCGGCATCTCCCATTCCGGCGAGAGCGAAGAGCTGCTCGCCATCGTCCCGCTCATCAAGCGCCAGGGCGCCAAGCTCATCGCGCTCACCGGCAGCGCGCACTCCACGCTCGCGCGGGAAGCGGACGTGCACCTCGATGCGGGCGTCGCGCAGGAAGCCTGCCCGCTCAACCTCGCGCCCACTGCGAGCACGACCGCGGCGCTCGCGCTCGGAGACGCGCTCGCCGTGGCGCTGCTCGACGCACGCGGTTTCTCCGCCGACGACTTCGCGCGCTCTCACCCGGGCGGCACGCTCGGCAGGCGGCTGCTCACGCACGTCTCGGACGTCATGCGGCGCGGCGCGGACGTGCCGCGCGTGCCCGACACGGCCAGCCTGCGCCAGGCGGTGCTCGAAATGTCGCGCGGCCGCATGGGCATGACCGCCGTGGTCGATTCCGACGAGCGGCTGTGCGGGATCTTCACCGACGGCGACCTGCGCCGCACGCTCGACCGAGTAAGCGACTTCGGCGCCGCGACCGTGCGCGAGGTAATGACTTCCGCGCCGCGCACGATCCGCCAGGAAGCGCTCGCCGTCGAGGCCGTACAGCTCATGGAGCGCCACAATATCAACCAGCTGCTGGTCGTGGACGAGCGCCAGAGAGTCATCGGCGCGCTCAACATGCACGACCTGTTCCGCGCCAAAGTCATCTGAGCCGATGGCGGCGATTTCGAGTGACGCGCTGGAGCGCGCACGGCGCGTGCGCCTGATGGTGTTCGACGTCGACGGCGTGATGACCGACGGACGGCTGTGGTACGGGCCCGAGGGCGAGACGCTCAAGCAGTTCCACTCGCACGACGGCCACGGACTGAAGCTGCTCGCCGCGAGCGGAGTGGCGAGCGCCATCCTGAGCGGACGAAGCTCGGCCGCAGTCGAGCTGCGCGCGGCCGAGCTCGGCATCGAGCACGTGCTGCAGGGCATCGAGGACAAGCGCGCCGCGTGGCAGGCGCTCATCGCCCGCCTCGGCTTGCCGGCCGAAGTGACGGGCTACGTCGGGGACGACGTCGTCGACCTGCCGGTGCTGAGCCGCTGCGGGTTCGCATGCGCGACCCGGGAGGCCCCGCTCGCGGTGCGCGAGCGGGTGCACTACGTGTGCGAGGCCCCAGCCGGCGGCGGCGCGGTGCGCGAGCTGTGCGAGCTGCTGCTGCGCGCTCAGGGCACGCTCGAGGCGGCGCTGGCAAGATACCTGGCGTGAGACTCTCGGCGACCGGACTCTTTCCGCTCCTGCTCATGGTCTCGCTCGCCCTGCTCACCTTCTGGCTCGAGCGCGCTGCGCGCGAACAAGTGCCGGTCACCACCATCAGGCAGCACGACCCCGATTACATCGTCGACAATTTCGTCATCACGAACTTCGACGCGAAAGGGCTCGCCGAATCTACGCTCGCGGCCGCGAAGATGCTACATTACCCGGACGACGACTCGACCGATTTGATCGCGCCGCGCGTCGTACAGACCAAGCCCGGCGAGCCGCGCATGACGCTCACCGCCGATCGGGGAACGTTGACCCACAGCGGCGACGAGGTGTTCCTGTTCGGCAACGTCACGCTCGTACGCGACGCGGACGCAAAGGAACCGCAGATGCGCCTGAATACGAGCTTCCTGCACGTCGTGACGGCCAAGTCGCTGGTGCTCACGGATCGAGAGGTCACCGTCGTGGACGATCACCGCAGCCTGAGCGGGCGCGGCATGGAGTACAACAACGAGCTGGGCGTGCTGCGCCTTCAGCACGAAGTGCGCGCCCGCATCGAGCCCGCGAAGGCCGGCCAGTGAACGATACGTGCATGCGTCGCGCCGTGCAGATCGCTGCCGCTTGCGCGGCGCTCGTCCTTCCCTGGCTCGCTCCGCAGGCGCACGCGGAAAAGGCCGACCGCGACAAGCCGATGCAGATCGAGGCCGACCACATGACCTCCGACGAGGTGCGGCGCGTCGCCATCTTCGAGGGCAACGTCGTCGTAACGCAGGGCACGATCACCGTGCGCGCCGACCGGATCGTCGTGCGGCAGGGCGAGGACCAGTTGCGCCATGTGACCGCCACCGGCAATCCGGTGCGCTTCAAGGAGAGGTCCGATTCGACCGACGGCAAGCCCGGCGCGTGGATCGAGGGTCAGGCGCAGCGCATCGAGATCGACGAGCGCGACGAGAAGGTCGATCTCTACGACAACGCCCGCGTAACGCGCGACGGGGACGAGGTGCGCGGCGAGCATATTGCGCTCGATCAGCGCGCCGAATCGTTCTCGGTGAGCGGCGGGGGACAGGCGTCGGAAGGAAGAGTGCGCGCGGTCATTCAGCCCAAGACGCAGTCTCCCGCGCCTCCGTCGAGCCCGCCGGTCAAGACCCCGGCCCCCGCTAAATGAGCCTGCTGCACGCCGAAAGCCTGCGCAAGCGATACAAGTCGCGCACCGTCGTCCAGGACGTCTCGCTGGAGGTGTCGAGCGGCGAAGTGATCGGACTGCTCGGTCCGAACGGCGCGGGCAAGACCACCTGCTTCTACATGATCGTCGGGCTCGCGGCAGCGGACGAAGGCCGCATCGAGCTCGACGGGCGCGACCTGACGCACCTGCCCATCCATCGGCGCGCGCGCCTGGGCATCTCGTACCTGCCCCAGGAAAATTCCGTCTTCCGCAAGCTCACGGTCGAGGAGAACATCCGGGCGATCCTCGAGCTGCAGGGCCTCGCGACGGGCGAGATCGAGCCGCGCCTGACCAGCCTGCTCAAGGACCTGAACATCGCGCACTTGCGCAAGCACACGGCCCTGTCTCTCTCGGGCGGGGAGCGGCGCCGCCTGGAGATCGCCCGCGCGCTCGGCACGCAGCCGTCGTTCATCCTGCTCGACGAGCCCTTCGCGGGCGTCGATCCGATCGCCGTGCTCGATATCCAGCGCATCATCCGCTTTCTCAAGGAGCGCGACATCGGCGTGCTGATCACCGACCACAACGTGCGCGAAACGCTCGGCATTTGCGATCGCGCCTACATCATCAACGAAGGCAAGGTGCTCGCCTCCGGGCATCCGGAGGAAATTGTCTATAATGACAGCGTACGCCGGGTCTATCTCGGCGAGAACTTCCGCATGTAGCGCGGAAACTTCCGCGCCCCGCTCCAGCCATGAAGCCGACCCTGCAGTTCCGGCTGTCACAGCACCTGACGCTCACGCCCCAGCTGCAGCAGTCGATCAAGCTGCTGCAGCTGTCTACAGTCGAGCTCAATCAGGAGATCGAGCGCCTGTTGATGGAGAACCCGATCCTGGAGCGCGACGACGCGGAGTCGGAAGCGCCCGGCGCGCAGACCGCTGCCCGCGGCTCGTCCGAGGAAGCGCTCGCCTCCGCTCCGCCGGCGGAAGCGCAGCCCGAGCCGCGCGAGGATTGGGGCGCGGAGCTCGCGTACTCGTCGCGCCGGGACGCGGAAGACGACGGCGACCGGGGCTTTTCCGCGCCGGATACCCCGAGCCTGCGCGATCACCTGGTCGAACAGCTGTCCCTCACCAATCTGGACACGCGCGACCGCGCGCTGGTCGCCGTGCTGATCGATGCACTGGACGACGACGGCTATCTCACGCAGAGCCTCGAGGACATCGCCGCGCTGCTTCCCGCCGAGGTTCAGGCGGGGGTCGACGAGCTCGGCATCGCGCTGCGGCACCTGCAGAACTTCGATCCGGTCGGCGTCGGCGCGCGCTCGCCCGCCGAATGCCTCGCCCTGCAGATCCGCGCGGGCGGGACGGACGACCCGGTGCGCCGCCTCGCGCTCGAGATTTGCGAGCGTCACCTCGAGCTGCTCGCGAGCCGCGACTATGCGCGCCTCAGGACGGCGACCGGCGCGAGCGACGAGCAATTGCGCGACGCCCATCGCCTTATCCTCGCGCTCAACCCTCGCCCGGGCGCGGCGTTCGCCGAAGTGGAGGCGCGCTATGTCGTGCCCGACGTGATCGTGCGCAAGGTGCGCAACATCTGGCGCGCCAGCCTCAACCAGGAGGCGATGCCGCGCCTGCGCGTCAACCGCCTGTACGCCGAGCTCGCCGGGCGGCGCAACGCCGGCGGCGGACTCGCGTCGCAGCTTCAGGAAGCGCGCTGGCTGATCAAGAACGTGCAACAGCGCTTCGAGACCATCCTGCGCGTGTCCCAGGCGATCGTCGACCGCCAGCGCAACTTCTTCGAGCACGGCGACATCGCGATGCGGCCGCTGGTGCTGCGCGAAATCGCCGAGACCCTCGGACTGCACGAGAGCACGATCTCGCGCGTGACCACGCAAAAGTACATGTCCACGCCGCGCGGCACTTTCGAGCTGAAGTACTTCTTCGGAAGCCACGTCGCCACCGAGGCGGGCGGCGCGGCCTCGTCCACCGCCATCCGCGCCGCGATCAAGCAGCTGGTCGCCGGAGAGAACGCCAAAGCCCCGCTATCGGACGCGCAAATCTCGCAAATTCTCAGGCAACAAGGTATCGTCGTAGCGCGGCGCACGATCGCGAAATACCGGGAATTGCTGCAGATCCCCCCAGTCAATCAGAGAAGATCCCTCTAGGAGAAGAGAGAATGAACCTCAACGTGAGTGGCCACCACGTAGAAGTGACCCCCGCGATACGTGATTACGTCCAGAGCAAGCTCGAGCGCATCAAACGGCATTTCGACCACGTGATCGACGCGCACGTGATCCTTTCGGTCGGCAAACTGCGCCAAAAGGCCGAGATCACCCTGCATGTGCGCGGAAAGGACCTGCATTGCGCGGTCGAGGACGGCGACCTGTACGCGGCGATCGACCTGCTCATCGACAAGCTCGACCGTCAGGTGCTCAAGCACAAGGGCAAGGCCTATGACAAACCTCACGACGCCCTAAAACACCACGAGGTGCGCTCCTAGGTTGGCGTGGGCTATAATTCGCGCCCTCTGTAGCCCCCCGCCCCGCGAGGCATGAGCCTAGTCGCGAAACTTCTGCCCACCGCGAACGTCGTGCTCGAGCTGTCCGTGTCGAGCAAGAAACGCCTGTTCGAGCAGGTCGGCCTGCTGTTCGAGAACAATCACGGGATCGCGCGCAACCTGATATTCGACAGCCTGTTCGCGCGCGAGCGCCTCGGCTCTACCGCGCTCGGCCAGGGCGTCGCCATCCCGCACGGCCGCATCAAGGGCCTCAAGGAGGCGATCGGCGCATTCGTGCGGCTCGCGCAGCCGGTGCCGTTCGACGCGCCCGACGGCAAGCCGGTCAACCTGGTGTTCATCCTGCTGGTTCCGGAGCAGGCAACCGAGAAGCACTTGCAGATCCTGTCCGAGCTCGCGCAGATGTTCAGCGACAGGTCCTTGCGCGAATCGATGTCAGCGGCGCCCGACGCGGCCGCACTGTATCAAATCGTCGCCGCCTGGGAGCCGGATGTTCCAGGTCAACGTCGCGCGGTTGCATGAAGACAACCGCGAGGCGCTCTCCCTCGCGTGGATCGCAGGACGCGACGGGAGCGCCGAGCTGCGGCGCGACGCCGCCGCGTCGGCGGCGCTCATCGGTCACCTGAACCTCACTCACCCGAACAGCATCCAGGTGCTCGGCGCCTACGAGGCGTCGATGCTTGCCGGGGGCGATCGCGCTGCGCGCGCGCGCTTTGCCGCCCAGCTGTGCGCCAGCGTGCCGGCTGCGCTCGTTCTTGCCGACGGCGTGGGCGCCACCGAAGAGCTCCTCGAACAGGCCGAGTCCGCGCACGTGCCGCTGTTCACCACGCCGCTTCCCGCGCCGAGAGTCATCGAGAAGCTCGCGCGCTATCTCGGCAAGGCGCTCGCCGACACGACCGAGCGGCACGGCGTCATGGTGGACGTGCTCGGCCTGGGCGTGCTGATCACGGGCGATTCGGGGGTCGGCAAGAGCGAACTGGGGCTCGAGCTCATCAGCCGCGGCCACGGCCTCGTAGCCGACGACGTCGTGGAAATCTCGCGCATCGCCGCCGACACCCTGGAAGGACGTTGCCCCGCCGTGCTGCGCGATTTCATCGAGGTGCGCGGCCTGGGCCTGCTCGACGTGCGCACCATCTTCGGTGAGACCGCCGTGCGCCCGAAGATGAAGCTGAAGCTGATCGTGCACCTGGAACGGCCCGCGCCGAGCGGCCGCGACGCGGTGGAGCGCCTGCCGCTCGCGGAGCTGTCCGAGGACATCCTCGGCGTCACGGTGCGCAAGGTCGTGATCCCGGTCGCTGCGGGACGCAACCTGGCGGTGCTGCTCGAGGCGGCGGTGCGCAACTACATCCTGCAGCTGCGGGGCATCGACTCCATGGCGCAGTTCATGAAGCGCCAGAAGAAGGAGATCGACGGCGCGCCCTGAACACGGTCCGCGCCCCGCTCCATGCAGCTCGTCCTGGTCAGCGGCCTCTCCGGCTCGGGCAAGAGCATCGCCCTGAACGTGCTCGAGGATGGCGGCTACTACTGCGTGGACAACCTTCCCGCGACCCTGCTGCTGGACGTCGCGGACTTCCTCGCCGAGGCCGGCCACGAGCGGGTTGCCGTAAGCGTCGACGCGCGCAGCGCCGCGCTGCCCGCGCTGCCCGAGAACGTGGCGCAACTCAAGGCGCGCGGCATCGATTGCCGCGTGCTGTTCCTCGAGGCCACGCCGCAGACGCTGCTCCGGAGATTTTCCGAGACGCGCCGGCGCCATCCGCTCACGCTCGGCGGGCTGACGCTCGCCGAGGCGATCGAGCGCGAGCGCGCGCTGCTCGCCGGAGTGGCAGAGCTCGGCCACAGGGTGGACACCAGCGACATGCTGCCGCGCGTGCTGCAGAACTGGATCAAGGACCTGCTCGGCCTGGGCGGCGGCGCGCTCGCGCTGCTTTTCGAGTCGTTCGCGTTTCGCGACGGCATCCCGCTCGACGCGGACTGGGTCATCGACGCGCGCATGCTCCCCAATCCGCACTACGTTCCGGCGCTGCGCCCGCTCACCGGGCGCGATGCGCCGGTCGTGGCCTACCTCGAAGGCGACGAAGCCGTGCAGCGCCTGCTCGCGGACGTGCGCGCGTTCCTCGAGCGCTGGCTGCCCGACATCGCGCGCGAGAACCGCAGCTATCTCACCGTGGCGATCGGCTGCACCGGCGGCCGGCACCGCTCGGTCTACCTTGCCGAACGTCTCGCCGCCGCTTTCCGGCCGCGCTGGAGCGTGCTGGTGCGCCACCGCGGGCTCGCGCGTAGCGACGCCGGGGAGGCGCCCTGAGAGAAGGCGATCCCGGCGATGTCGCGTTGTTCCCGCTGCGCGCGGTGCTGTTTCCGGGCGGTCTGCTGCCGCTGCGCATCTTCGAGCAGCGCTACATGGAGATGACGAAAGACTGCCTGCGTGCGCAGCGGCCCTTCGGCGTGTGCCTGATCCGCTCCGGCGAGGAGGTCGGCGCACCGGCGACGCCCGAAGATATCGGCTGCCTGGCGCACATCACGCAGTGGGACATGCAGCAACCGGGCCTGCTTCAGGTCACGGTGCGTGGCGGGCAGCGCTTCCGCATTCTGGAGCGCCGCGTACAGCCGGATGGCCTCGCCCGTGCGCGCATCGAACCGCTGCCGGATGAACGCGACGCGCCGCTGCCCGACGAGTACCTCGGCTGCGCGCGGCTGCTGCGCCTGGTGATCGAAGAGCACGGCGCGCGCACCATCGAGGCGCCTTTCCGTTTCGATTCCAGCTCCTGGGTCGGTGCGCGCCTGTGCGAGTTGCTCCCGGTGCCGCTCGCCGCCAAGCAGCGGCTCATGGAGCTCTCGGACTGCCGCGAGCGGCTCGAGATCCTGCGCAAGTTCCTCGAGCAGCACGGGCTGGTTACGCGCGCCTAGCAGCGATCTGCGCGAGCAGGCTCTTGACCGGCGCCGGTGCCGCGGCGCCCTGCGCTTCACCGAGCTCCAGCCACAGCCGTCCGGGCTGCTCGGCGTGTGGCGCGCGCTTGCGCAGCACGCAGAGCAGCGGACGGACGCGCAGTCGAAAGTGGGTGAAGGCATGCTCGAGCGGCGCGAGCCGTTCGATGAGCCGCAGCTCGCAGCCGAGCGCCCGCTGGAAAATCGCCTGCGCGCGCTGTCCGGAAACCTCGGGGAACGCCCACAGCCCGCCCCACAGCCCTGGAGCCGCGCGCCGCTCGAGCAGCACCCGCCCCGCATCGAGCAGCACCAGCCAGGTGACGTCCTTACGCGGCACCGTGCGCCTCGGGCGCGCCGCGGGCAGCTCGGCGACGCGCCCGTCTCGGTGCGCGACGCAGCGCGCAGCCAGCGGACAAGCGCCGCATCGGGGGCGCGCGCGCGTGCACACCGTCGCGCCGAGGTCCATGAGCGCCTGCGTGTAGCGCTCGATGCCGCGCGCGGGCAGCTGCGCTTCCGCCAGTTGCCAGAGGCGCACCTCCACTGCCCGCTCGCCCGGGAAGCCCTCGACGCCGAATGCGCGCGCGAGCACGCGCTTCACGTTGCCGTCCAGAATCGCGGCGCGCCGCCCGAACGCGAAGGCGGCGATCGCCGCCGCAGTCGAGCGCCCCACGCCCGGCAATTGGAGCAGTCCCTCGACCGAGTCGGGAAACCTGCCGTTGCGCTCCCTCTCCAGGTGCTGCGCCGCGCGATGCAAATTGCGCGCGCGCGTGTAATAGCCAAGCCCGCTCCACAGGCGCAGCACCTCTTCCTCCGGGGCACGCGCCAGCGCCCCGACGTCTGGAAAGCGTTCGAGGAACCGCAGGTAGTAAGGAATGACCGTTTCCACCTGCGTCTGCTGCAGCATGACCTCGGACAGCCAGATGCGGTAGGGGTCGCGCGTTCCCTGCCACGGCAGGTCGTGCCGCCCGTGGGCGCGCTGCCAGGCGACGAGCGAAGTAGCGAAGTGCGGCACCGCGCGATTCTAATCGGCGCCGGGGCCCGGTTGGTTTGACGCCGTCGGTAGAACGGGGGCACCATGCGCTGCACGCCGAGGTAGTCCATGAGCACACCCGTAGAGTCGATCCGCAAATACCACGCCGAGCTGCGCGACATCCGGCACGATATCCACGCGCACCCGGAGCTCGGCTACGAGGAACGGCGCACCGCCGAAGTCGTCGCCGGCAAACTCGCCGCATGGGGCATCGAGGTGCACCAGGGCATCGCGGGGACGGGCGTCGTCGGCGTGATTCACGGTAAGAAGACCGGCAGCGGCCGCGCGATCGGCCTGCGCGCCGACATGGATTGCCTGCCGCTGCAGGAGATCGGCGACGTACCTTACCGCTCGCGCCACGACGGCCGCATGCATGCCTGCGGCCACGACGGCCATACGACCATGCTGCTCGGCACCGGGCGCTACCTCGCCGAGACGCGCCGCTTCGACGGCACTGCCTATCTGATCTTTCAGCCCGCCGAGGAAGGCGGCGCCGGCGGCCAGCGCATGGTCGAGGAAGGCCTGTTCGAGCGCTTCCCGGCCAACGAGGTGTATGCGCTGCATAACTGGCCCGGACTACCGCCGGGCAAGATCGCCGTGCGCGCGGGCGCCATGATGGCGGCGACCGACGAAATCCAGATCACCGTGCGCGGCCGCGGCGGCCATGCGGCGATGCCGCACCTCACGGTCGACCCGGTGCTGATCGCGGCACACGTCATTACGGCGCTGCAGTCGATCGCGAGCCGCAACTTGAATCCGATCGATGCGCTGGTCATCAGCGTATGTTCGATGCAGACCAGCCAGGTGGGCGCCTTCAACATCATCCCGGAGTCGGTCAAGCTGATTGGCACGGTGCGCAGTTTCAGGCCCGAGACGCGCGACCTCGCCGAGAGGCGCGTCAAGGAGATCGTCACCGGCGTCGCAGCCTCGCTCGGGGGTAGCGTCGAAATCGATTACCGGCGCGGCTACCCGGCCACCATCAACACGGCGCGCGAGGCGGAGTTCGCGGCGAGCGTCGGCGACCGGATCTTCGGCAGGGAGAACGTGGTGCGCGATGCGGAGCCGACCATGGGTGGCGAGGACTTCTCCTACATGCTGCTCGCGCGCCCGGGCGCCTACGTGTGGCTCGGCCAGGGCGGCGGCCCGAGCGGCTGCTTCCTGCACAACCCCGCCTATGACTTCAACGACGATGTGATCCCCCTCGGCGCCGGATTCCTCGCGGCGCTAGTCGAGCACGCATTGCCGCTCAAATAACACAGGGGGAGAAAAACGCCATGTGCATCATCCGCATCGTCGCCGGGCCGCACATCGGTGGGGATCTTCGATTTCTGATGCCGCTTCATGCTCATTCACATCCAAGCGGGACAAATGCCCGGCCAACACGGTGCCGGGATAACAAAGCATGCCACTCGAGAAGGAGCTGCGTATGAACATTCCGCACCCTGCGGCGTCCAGGAAGTCGCTCTCACGGCGGTCGCGCATCCGGTCGGCGATCAGGCTGATTTCCGTGCTTGCCATGGGCGTGACCGCCCATGCCTTTGGAGAAAGCATGCCGGCTCCGTCACCGAATGCCACGCTCACCATTGGCATCGGCGTCGATCTGGACACCGTGGACCCTGCCCAGCAAACCACCACCACCGTGCAGAACGTGATCGACTATGGCCTTCAGACCCTGGTGGCTTTCGACACGCAGGGCAAGATCGAGCCGCTGCTGGCCACCTCATGGAGCACGTCCAAGGACGGCCTGACGCTGACCTTCCACCTGCGCCAGGGCGTGAAGTTCAGCGACGGGACCCCGTTTAACGCCGATGCGGTGGTCTTCTGCCTCGACCGTCTGATTAGCGGCAAGGTGAAGGTGCCGATCGGCGCGGGATTCCGGTCAATGAAGAGCATCGAGGCGGTCAATCCGACCACCGTTGCGATCCACCTCAAGAATCCGGACCCGAACCTGGTGCCCAACCTGTCCACAACGGTGGCGTCCATCTTCTCGCCGACGTCCGCGACCAAGGACGGGAACACTCCCACGAATATCGTTCACCCGGTGGGCACCGGCCCGTACCAGTTCACCCGCTGGACCAAGGGCAGCGAGGTCGTCTACACGCGCGTCGACCACTACTGGGGCCGAGAGCCGTACTACAAGACGGTCGACTTCAAGATCATTCCCGAGGCGAACTCGCGCGAGGCCGGGCTGCTGGCCGGGCAGCTCGACGTGATCATGAACCCGCCGGTCACGGACTTGACCTCGCTCTCGAGCAACCCGGCGGTCAAGGTGCTCAAGGCGCCGAGCGACCGGGCGGTCTTCATCGCCATCAACGTCGCCAAACCCCCTTTCAACAACGAGAAGGTTCGTCAGGCTCTGAACTACGCGGTCGACAAGGACGCGATCATCAAGAACGTCATGTTCAACGCCGTGAACCCCATGGACTCGCCGTTCCCCTCGTCGCTGAGCGGCTACTGCAAGGTCGGCGCCTACCGCTACGACCCGGCCAAGGCCAGGCAGTTGCTGTCCGAAGCGGGCGTCAAGAACCTAAAGATCACCCTGGGCTCGCCGACCGGCCGCTACATCCAGGACATCCAGTTTGCCCAAGCCGTTTCCGGGTACTTGCGCAAGGTGGGAATCGATGCGAACGTCCGCACCATGGACTGGCCGTCGTACGTGTCGGCAATGCTCCACAAGGACGGGCCGTTCGACCTGCACGTGCTGGGCTGGGCTCCGGGCGCCCTGGACGGCCAGACTCAACTGCAGATGTTCACGGGCAACACCATCCCGCCGAACGGTCTGAACTCGTCGTTCTACTCTGACCCGACGGTCGACAAGCTGGCCGCGGAGGCTGCGTTGAACCTCGACGACGCGAGCCGCAACCAGCAACTATGCCAGATACAGAAGGACGTCTGGCAACAAGCGCCGTGGATCTTCCTGTGGAGCCAGACGCTGGTCCTGGCCTACAACTCCAAGATCGCCGGCGTGTCGTATCTGCCGAACGAGAAGTTCGAAACCATGGGTGCGCACCCCGCGTTCTGAGCGGCGGGAGCCAGGAAGCCAGCGGAAAGCCGCATGGAAGGCCGAGTGAAAAGCCCCCGCGGGTGAGCGGCTTTGTGACCTACCTCGTGCGGCGGCTGGTCGCCGCCGTCATCACGCTGCTCGGCGTGATCCTGGTGATGGTCCTGCTCGTGCGTGCACTGCCCGGGGATCCGGCCAGGATCATCGCCGGCCTGCAGGCGACCCCCGAGCAGGTCGAGAAGATCCGGGTGTCGATGGGTCTGGACCAATCGGTCCCTGTTCAGTACTGGCGCTACCTGGTGAACCTGGCCCACGGGAGCCTGGGGACGTCCGCTCGCTACGGTACGACGGTGCTCTCGGAGATCGGTCACCGACTGCCCTACACTATCGCGCTGGCCGTTTTCGGCACGCTCTTCGGCGCGATCTTCGGAATCGCACTCGGCGTGCTGGCGGCCACGCACAAAGGTCGCTGGGTCGATGCGGTCGGCTCGATGCTCGGCGTGGCAGGCATTTCGATGCCGGTGTACTGGCTGGGCATCCTGCTGATCGTGCTGTTCTCGGTGATGCTCAAATTGCTGCCCATCGGTGGCGCCGACACGCCCTCCAGCCTGGTGATGCCGACGATCACGCTCGGCGTGTTTTCCATGGCTGTGGTCTCCCGGATGACCCGCTCGACGATGCTGGATACGCTGGACCAGGACTACGTGCGCGCCGTGCGCGCCAAGGGGGTGCCCGAGCGGGTGGCGGTGCGACACGCGCTACGCAACGCCTTCATTCCGATCCTGACGGTGATCGGCCTGCAGTTCGGCACGCTGCTTGGAGGCGCAGTGCTGACCGAGACGGTTTTTTCCTGGCCGGGAATCGGCCAGCTCCTGATTCAGTCCATCGACAACCGCGACTTCCCGCTGGTGCAGGGCATCGTGTTCGTCTTCGCCGCGATGTTCATCGTGTTGAACATCGTCACCGACCTCCTGTACTCGGTCGTCGATCCGCGGGTGAGGTTGTACCGATGAGCTCGCTCCCGGCCGTCGGCGAGGCACCCTCCGCCCCCGAGGTGACGCGAACCTCGCTGAGGAAGTTCCGGACGTTCGCCCGCAACAAGGGCGCGATGATCGGCATCTTCATTCTGTTGGTCTTCGCCCTCGCCGCGATCTTCGCGCCGCTGCTGACTCCGTACGATCCGACCGCGCAGGACCTGTCGAGCGCCTTCCTCGCACCGTCGATGGCGCATCCGTTCGGCACCGACGACCTCGGGCAGGACATCTTGGCGCGCATCATGTACGGCGGGCGGTACACGCTGGCGATCGGGGCGGTGGCGGTATCCATCGCCGCGATCGTCGGCGTGCCGTTCGGGTTGATCTCCGGGTACTTCGGCGGCGCGACGGACATGGTGATCCAGCGGGTCACCGACATCCTGCTGTCGTTCAACCCCTTTCTGCTGGCGCTGGTGCTGGTCGCCGTGTTCGGCGTGGGCATCGATACCGTGACCATCGCCGCCGGAATCGGCGTGATCCCTCAATTCATCCGGCTGGCCCGCGGCCAGGCGCTGTCCCTGCGGGAAGAGGTGTACGTCGAGGCAGCGATTGCGTTCGGAGAGAGTTCGCTCGCGATCCTGGGCCGGCACGTGCTGCGCAACGCGCTGACCCCGATCATCGTCTACGCGACGCTGAACATCGGCGTGACCATCCTGGTTGCCGCGGGCCTTGGCTTCCTCGGCCTGGGCGTGCAACCGCCCACTCCGGAGTGGGGAACGATGCTGGGCACGGCGCGCTCGTTCATATTCAAGGCCTCCTACCAGCTGACGTTCCCGGGGCTGGCCATCTTCCTGGCGGTATTGAGCTTCAATCTGGTCGGCGACGGATTGCGCGATGCCTTCGACCCGAGCCTGCGGGACTAGCTCGGCGACGAGCGAGCGGACCCGTCATGGCTGAGCCGTTGCTGTCGATCCGGGATCTGCGCGTCACGTTCCGCACCCGTGCCGAATCGGTGCGGGCCGTGGACGGAGTGAGCTTCGACGTGTACCAGGGTGAGACGCTCGGCGTGGTCGGAGAATCCGGGTCCGGCAAGAGCGTCACGATGCTGTCCCTGCTGCGGCTCATTCCGCCGTCCAGTCGTGTGGTGACGTCCGGCCAAGTGCTGTTCCGCGGGAAAGACCTGCTGCAGGCATCGAAACGCGAGATACGGCGGATACGTGGCCGCCACATCGCGCTGATCCCGCAGGATCCGATGACCTGCCTGGACCCAGTCCTGAAGGTGGGCCGGCAGGTGCGCGAGGCCGTCGAGGCGCACGAGAAGATGAACTCGGCCGAGAGTGAGCGTCGCGGCGTGGCATTGCTGGAAACAGTGGGGATCCCGGAACCCAAGCGACGCTACGCTCAATTTCCGCACGAGTACTCCGGCGGGATGCGCCAGCGGGTGATGATCGCCATGGGCATGGCGAATGCACCGTCCCTGCTGATCGCGGACGAGCCGACCACGGCCCTGGACGTGACGATTCAGGCGCAGATCATGGATGTGCTGCGTGCGGCGCAGCGCGAGACCCGCGCGAGCCTCGTGCTGATTACGCACGATCTGGGGCTGATCGCGGAAATGGCCGACCGGGTCGTGGTGATGTACGCGGGGCACGTGGTGGAGTCCGCGGACGTCCGCACGATCTTCTCGGGCCCCCGGCACCCGTACACCCTCGGACTCATCGGCAGCTTGCCGCAGACGACGGGCAACGAGAAATGGTTGCGGCCCATCCCGGGCAGCCCGCCGGATCTGGCCAATGTACCGTCCGGCTGCCCGTTCCACCCGCGGTGCTTTCTATCGCGCGACCGGGAAATCTGCCGCGCCGTCCGCCCCGAGTTGCGCCCGGTCGGCAACGGCGAGCACCGCTCAGCCTGCCATTTCGTCGGTGAGCTCGAAGGAGTGAGTGCGCTGCCGGCCGCCGGGCGTCCCGAAGGCGCAGACCCATGACCGGCGTTCGGCCGACCCGGGGCGAGGTGATCCTGCGGGCGCGCAATCTGGTCAAGCACTTCCCGATCACTCAGGGGCTGTTGCATCGCACGGTTGGGAAGGTGCACGCGGTCGACGGCGTCACGCTGGACGTGGCCTCCGGCGAAACCCTCGGCGTGGTCGGGGAATCCGGCTGCGGCAAGACAACTCTAGGCCGCGCCCTGATCCGGTTGATCGAGCCGACCCGCGGCAGCATCGAGTTCAAGGGCCGGGACATCACCCGGTTCTCTCACGGTCAGATGCGCAGCGTGCGCCGGAGCATGCAGATCGTGTTCCAGAATCCTTTCGCGTCCCTGGATCCGCGAATGACGGTGCTGAACGTGATCGCCGAGCCGCTCCGCGTGCACGGGCTGTACGACCGGGCCGGCGGCCCGAAGCGTGTGGCCGAGCTGATGGAAACCGTCGGCCTGAGCCCGGCGCACGCGAGGCGCTACCCGCACGAGTTCTCCGGCGGGCAACGCCAGCGGATCGGCATCGCCCGCGCCCTGGCGTTGAACCCCGACCTCCTGGTGCTCGATGAACCGGTTTCGGCATTGGACGTGTCGATCCAGGCGCAGGTCGTCAACCTGCTCAAGAGCATCCAGGACGAGTTCGGGCTCGCCTACATCTTCATCGCTCACGATCTTACGGTGGTGCGCCACATTTCTGATCGGGTCGCGGTCATGTACCTGGGCAAGATCGTGGAAACCGGAAGCCGGGAAGCGGTTTACGACGAGCCCAGCCACCCCTACACCCAGGCACTTCTCTCCGCCGCCCCGGTGCCCGATCCGGCCGTCCGCGGTGTACGCAAACGGATCGTCCTGACCGGCGAGGTGGCGAGCCCGGCCAACCCGCCTTCCGGCTGCCGGTTCCGCACCCGCTGCTGGAAGGCGCAGGACATCTGCTCCAGACAGGAACCTGAACTGGTCGACCGTGGCCAGGGGCACCCAGTGGCATGCCACTTCGCCGAGGTAGACAGCCGGGTGGCGCTGCCTGAGGTGTCGGCCCTGGCAGCGCTCATTCAGCGCCAGTCGCCCGCGCGCTAGCGCTTGAACAGGTCGCGCAGCTTCTCCTGAATGGCGCCTTTGCCGCCGAGCTGCTCCTCGAGCTTCTTGGTGGCCTGCGACTTGACGGCCTCGGTCGCGACCGCGCGGTAGTCGACTTCGTATTTCAGCGCGTCGAACGGCCCCACAACGTGCACCGGCACCGTGATGCCGCGCAGTTCGGTCCGCTCCCTGCCGCCCTGCCCTTTGGCGGTGCCGACCAGTGAAGCCTTGGCCAGGTAGTCGATGCGCGAATTGCCAACGTCGATGTCGCCCGCCCCGCCCACGCGCAACAGCGGCGACTTGAGATTCAGGTCGTCGTTGTGCGCCACGCCGTTGCGGATCACGAAGCTCGCCGTCAGCTCGCTGAAATCGGTCTTCTGCGACTGATCCGCGGCCTGCGTCTGTGCGCTCTTCGAGCCGATCAGCGTCTCCGCCTTGCGCAAGGCCTCGCCCACGTTGAACCCCTTGATGGCGCCGTCGCGCAGCGCGAGCTGCGCGTTGCCGGCGAGCGATTTCTTCATCGCATTCACCGTGGCGCCCGCGGCCTGCACGTCGAGGGTGACGTTGCCGCGTCCCTCGATGACATCGCGCTGCGCGAGGTCCCTGACGAGCGGTCCGATCGCGATGTCCGCGAGCTTCTCCTTGAGGGCGACGCGGTTCGCATTGCCGTCGAGCGCAAGCGCTCCGGCGAGCGTTCCCTGATAGAGGCTCGCCGAGTGCGGCGCGAGCTCGGCGCGCCCGTTCGCCACGCGCACGTCGCTCTTCACCTCCGCGAGCTTGAGGCCCTCCACCTGCAGCTGGCCGATGCGTAGCCTCCCGCGGGCGGTGAGGCCCTTGAGCCCGGAGAGATCCACCGGCGTATCCGCCGCGGCGGCGCTCCCGGCGCGAGACGCCTTGCCGCCCTGAGCGGCCGCCTTGCCTTCCGGCGTGGACTTCAGATAGCGGTCCACGTTCAGGCGGTCGACGTCGACGTCGAAGTTGTATGCCGCCGGCGCGAAGCTCTCCACGCCGAGCTTGGCGCGGATGTTCGACTCGTCAAGCTTCGCCGTGAGATCGGCGTGCGCCGTGCCCTTGCCGAAGTCGGCCTGTGCGGAGCCGGTAATCGGTACCGTAAGGGTCTTCTGCGGCAGAGCGGGACTCGACAGGCTGATGCGGGCGTCGATTCCGCTCAGCTCCAACGTCTTGCGCTCGGCATCGAAGCGGTAACCCGTCGCGAGCGTGAACTTCGCGTCGAGCTCGGGTTCCGTGCCCTTGATCGAGGCGGAGACGTCGAGCTTGCCGGGCACGCCGCTCGCGATGCGGCCGGTGCGTAGATCGAGGTCGCTCACTGCGATCTGCTGCCCGCTTTTCAGGTCGCGGTACGAGACGTTGGCATGCTCGATGCGAACGCCGGATATGTCGAACTGCACGGTCGAGCCCTTCGCAGCCGGCGCAGCTGCCGGCGCCTTCTCCGCCGCGGCGGCTGGCGCGCCGAGCAGGTCGTCGAAGTTGAACTTGCCGTCGGCTCGCTTGACGAGATTTACCTTGAGGCCGGAGAGCTGCACCTGATCGACGAGCGTCTGCCCGCGGAACAGCGGAAGCAGCGCGACCGCCACGTGCGCCGAGTCGATCGACGCAAAGGTGGCCTCGCTCGCGCGCTCCGAGAGGCTCGCGCGCCCCATCGACGCGCCGATGCTCGGCCAGAACGCGAGATGCAGGTTGCCTTCCAGCTTCAGCGTGCGGCCGGTGTCCTGTTTGACCACGCGCTCGATCTCGCCCTTCAGCTTGTTCGCGTCGAACAGCAGGGCGAACGCGATCGCCCCGACGACCGCCAGAGCGGCGAGCGCGCCCACCGCGTAAAGGAGGTACTTGAGCGCTTTCATGACACCTTCCGCTCCATATTGGCCACGCCGAACGGCACGTGCCCGGCGGCCACGTGTCGCCTGGCCGACTCGACGTGCGCGCGCTGGTCGTCGAAGAAGAAATCCGGCTCGAAGGCGCGCAGGAACTCTCCCTTGTCAAGCCCGCCGAGGAACATCGCCTCGTCGACGCCGATGTTCCACTGCATCAACGTGCGCACGGCGCGCTCGTGCGCGGGCGCGCTGCGCGCGGTGACGAGCGCCGTGCGCAGGCGCATCGGTACGTCGGTGCCGGCCGCCTGCTGCAGGCGATGCAGCGCCTCGAGCAGCGGCTTGAACGGTCCCGGCGGCAGCGGCCGCCGCGCGTGCTCGGTCTCGTGGCGCGTGAACGCGTCCAGCCCGTCAGCCTGGAACACGCGCTCCGCCTCGTCGGAGAACAGCACCGCGTCGCCATCGAACGCGATGCGCACTTCATCCGCATGGCGCTCGGCGGCGCGCGCCGAATCCGGGTACACGCGCGCGGCAGGCACCTTCGCCTCGAGCGCGCTCATCACGTCGGTTTCGTTCGCCGACAGGAACAGGTTCGCCCGCAGGGCATCGAGGTAGCGGTACGGCGTGCGGCCGCGCGTGAACACGCCGCGCTCCAGGCGCAGGCCCTCGCGCGCCGCCGAGCGGAACACCCGCAGGCCGCTCACCGGGTCGTTCTTGGACAGGATCACGACCTCGACGCGGTGATCGCCGGGCGTGTTGAAGGCGAGCAGTTTCTTCACCAGGGCGAAGGCGACGCCCACCTTGGCCGGAACGTCCAGGCGCGAGAGCTGCAACTCGACGTACTCGCGCTCGCCGCGCCGCTCGAACACCGCGTTCTCCTCCTCGAAGTCGAACAGCGCCCGCGAGGAGATCGCCACCACCAGCTTGCCTTCGAACGAAACGGGCATCGCGCCTTCATTCTAGAAGAGCCTCGGGTCGGCGGCAACGCGCTTGGCGCCGATACCACGCTGTGCGAGACTGACGCGCAATGAAACGCTGGGCCTGCGTTCTAGTCGCGGCGTGCGCGGCGCTCGGGTCGCACGCCGGGGCGCTTGCCGCGACGCGTCATGGCGTCGACATCCTGTATGTCGCGCCGAGGGACCCGGAGCAACACAGGATCTACGAGGCGCTGAAAGACCGCCGCGTCCTGGAAAGCCTCAGAGAGGTACTGAGCCCGTTCGAGCTGCCGCACACGCTGACGCTCAAGCTCAAAGGATGCGACGGCGTCGAGAACGCCTGGTACGACGACGAGGACCATTCGGTCACGGTGTGTTACGAGTACCTCGCGCGCGTGCTGCGCGACGCGCCGCGCGAGACCACGCCGGCGGGCGTGACGCCCGCAGATGCGATCGTCGGCCCCACGGCCGAAGTGTTCCTGCACGAGTTCGCGCACGCGCTGTTCGATCTGCTCAAG
>JBLMWT010000235.1:0-3434 GCA_050257375.1 Sphingomonadaceae bacterium | reverse complement strand
GTGAATTTGACGCGCCCGTCGGTCGCCTTCTCGATCTGCTTCGCCCAGTCGTGCAGCATGACGCGGCAGGTGTAGTGCTGTGGGGGGAAGAAGCAGTTGAATAGGATCGTCTGCGCGGCCGCGGTGCGCGGCGCGGTGCCGGCGCCGGCGAGCAACGCCCCGGCGAGAATCAGGCTGGCTGTCCTGGCGTGCATGTGGCTCTCCTCCTAGTTTTGTTCTGTGGCAAGCATACGGAGCGCAAGCGAAAACCCAAAGACGTATCATTTGGCATACCGATTACCGGGGGTTATCGATGCGCCTCAACCAGATCCGCGATTTCATGGCGATCATCGAGGCGGGGAGCATCCGCGCCGCGGCGCGCAGCCTCGCTGTGACCCAGCCCGCGTTGACCAAGAGCCTGCGCCAGCTCGAGAGCGAGCTGGGTGCGGTACTGCTCACGCGTAGCGTGCGCGGTGCGCGCCCGACCGAGTTCGGGCGCGCTTTCCTCGCCCGGGCGAGGGCCATCACGGTCGAGCTGCGCCGGGCGCGCGAGGACATCGATCAGCTGCGCGGCGGGCGCGCCGGCACTCTGGCGGTCGGCAGCGCGCCCGGTCCGGCGCTCGAGTTGCTGCCGGCGGCACTGGCGCGGCTCCGCCGCCGCTGGCACGAGGCGGCGATCTGCGTGACCGACATCTCTCCATCCGAAGTGCTGCCCGCACTGCGCGAGGGCAGGCTCGACGCGGCCCTGAGCGTGCGCATCGGGCCGCTCGCCGAACCGGGGCCCGGATGCATCGTCGAGCCGCTGTACCGCAACGAGGCGCGCATCGTCGCCCGTCGAGGCCATCCGTTGGGTGCAGCGCGCTCGCTTGCCGAGCTGGCCGGTGCCGAGTGGGTGCGCACGGGGGGAACCGACAATACCTCGTTGCTACCCGCGGCCTTCCGCGCCGCCGGCATCGAGCCTCCGCGTTATCGCATCGAGTGCAGATCGTTCTTCGCCATCGCCGAGATCGTCGCGCAGAGCGACCTGCTAGCGGTCGTGCCATGGCAGCTCGCCGCGCGCGAGGCCGCCGCGGGGCGCGTCGTCGCGCTGCCACTGTCGGATCCGCTGCCCGCCCGCGAGATCTGCCTGTTCACGCGCGCCGACGTTCCGCTGACGCCGATCGCACGCGAGTTCGTGGAAGTGCTGCGCGAGGCGGCAATACGCGTCGGCCCTACCGCAGGCATCCCCGTCAGCTAGGAGCCGAGGCGAGCGCGAGCGTCGCGCGCGCGAGCGTCGGATCGCCGGCGTGCCGCTCGATGCGGAAGCCGAGCCTGCGCGCCATGCCGAGCATCGCGTGGTTGGTCGAGAGGATGTCGCCGTACATGCGCTTCAGGCCGCGCAGGCGCGCGACCGAGACGAGCTTCTGCAGCATGCGCCGGCCGATGCCGCGCCCCTGCCACGCGTCGGCGAGCACGATCGCGAATTCGCAGGCCTCGCCGGATTCGTCGATCACGTAGCGTGCCACGCCGATGATGGTCTCGGTGTCGCCGAGCATGGTGATCGCGGCGAGCGCCACCTCGCGCGACCAGTCGAGATCGGTCAGGCGCCGGATGTAATCGTCGGTGATCTTGATCGCGCCGCCGAGCAGCCGGTTGTAGCGCGTTTCGTCCGACAGACCGCTGACGAAGTCGCGCTCGATGCCCAGGTCGTCCGGCCGCAGCGGCCGGAGGGTCACCGGCGCGCCGATGATCGGCTGGAACGACTCGTCCAGGTCCTCGGGGATCAGAGCGCGATCTTGCCGACGATGATGTCTTTCCACATCACCCAATCGCCGGCGAAGCTGTAGAAGGGGTACTTGAAGGTCGCCGGACGGTTCTTCTCGAAGAAGAAGTGCCCGACCCAGGCGAAGGCGTAGCCGAGCACCAGCCCTGCGAGCACGAACCATAGGCTGAATGTGATGACCGCGACGATCAGGCAGGCGAGGCCCAGGCTGGTACCGGCGAAGTGCAGCCGGCGGCACACGGGATTTTCGTGCTCCGAGAGATAGAACGGATAGAACTCGGCGAAGCTGCGGTACTTCAGGACAGTTTCTTCGCGCATAGCACCATCCCGTCCTCGTCTGCGTAGAGCCATTCACCGGGCGTGAACTTGACGCCCGCGAAGGCGAGCGGCACGGCGCGCTCGCCGAAGCCCTTCTTCTGCGGGCGCGTGGGGTTGGCCGCGAGCGCCATCAGGCCGATCGCCATGCGGGCGCACTCGACCGTGTCGCGCACGCAGCCGTTGATCACGAAGCCCGAGTAGCCGTTGTCCAGCGCGCGCTTGGCGAGCACGTCGCCGACCAGTGCCGCGCGCAGGCTCGCTCCGCCGTCGACCACGATGACGCGGCCGGCGCCGGGCTCGTCGATCTGCTCGCGCACCAGCTGGTTGTCCTCGAACACCTTGACGGTGCAGATCGGCCCCGCGAAGCGCGTGCGCCCGCCGTAATGCCTCAGGCCGGGCAGCGCCACCTGCAGCTCGGCCCCGTGCGCGTCGTACAAGTCCGCCGTCTTGAAATCCATGGCCTCACATGTTCGGGTAGTTCGGCCCGCCGCCGCCCTCCGGCGTTACCCAGACGATGTTCTGCGTCGGATCCTTGATGTCGCAGGTCTTGCAGTGCACGCAGTTCTGGGCATTGATCTGCAGGCGGGGATTCGACCCGTCCGCGTCGCGCACGATCTCGTACACGCCGGCCGGGCAGTACCGCTGCTCGGGCGCATCGTACAGCTCGAGGTTGATGCGCACCGGCACGCTCGGGTCCTTGAGCGTGAGGTGCACGGGCTGGTCCTCGTTGTGGTTCGTGTTGGAGAACGATACCGACGTGAGGCGGTCGAACGTGAGCACCCCGTCGGGCTTGGGATACTCGATCGGCGCCGCGTCGGACTTCTTCTTCAGCGTCTCGTGGTCGGCGTGCGCGTGGTGCAAGGTCCAGGGCGCGCGCCCGCGCAGGAGGATCTGGTCGATGCCGAACATCAGCGAGCCGGTGTACAGGCCCTTCGCCATCCAGGGCTTGAAGTTGCGCGCGCGGTACAGCTCGTCGTACAGCCAGCTGTCATGGAAGGCGTCGACGTAGCCGTCGAGTTGATCGCGCTCGCGCTTCACTCCCATCGCGTGGAAGGCCGCTTCGGCCGCGAGCATGCCGGTCTTGATCGCGGCGTGGCTCCCCTTGATACGCGAGGCGTTGAGGAAACCCGCTTCGTCGCCGATCAGGCAGCCGCCGGGAAAGACGAACTTGGGCGGCGACTGCAGTCCGCCCGCGGAGATGGCGCGCGCGCCGTAGGCGACGCGCTTGCCGCCCTCGAAGAAGCCGCGGATCGCCGGGTGCGTCTTGAAGCGCTGGAATTCCTCGTAGGGGCTCAGGTAGGGGTTGGTGTAGGCCAGGCCCACGACGAAGCCGACCGCGATCTGGTTGTTCTCCAGGTGGTACAGGAACGACCCG
>JBLMWT010000234.1:0-3103 GCA_050257375.1 Sphingomonadaceae bacterium | reverse complement strand
CGCCGCCGCGGCGGCGAACAGATGGTCCAGCGTGTGTCCGCTTACGGTGCCGGCGCTGAGCGCGAAGATCTCGAGGTCCCAGGCCTCGGCGAGCTTGGCAAGGACGTAGAGCGCGAGCGCGTACCCGAGGTACCGGCGGTGCGTGTACATGCGGCGGAACAGCGTCATCACGTAAGGCAGGCAGACGAGCGGCGCGAGCCGCACCCAGAAATACAGGCGCAGGTCGCCGCTCTCGCGCCACCACAGCAGGCTCGCCAGCCCGGCGAGCAGCGCCGGCCCGAGCAGCCAGCGCTCGAGGCGCTCGCTCACCTGCTCGCTCACCAGCGCGATCAGCAAGGCGGTGAACGCGAAGGTCATCGGCAGGCGCTCCCAGAACAGCGCGGCGTCGTTCGGCGCCCAGTGGTAGTAGCCCGAGCCGAAAGCCGCGAGCGCGATGCCCGCGAAGAACACGAACCACGACGCGGCGCGCGGCGGCCGCAGGGGTCCGAGGCACAGCAGCATGCCCGCGACGCCGACGAACAAAAACGGCAGGCCGGACGCGACGTCGAAGAAATGCGGCACGCCGAAGATGCGGCGCTGGTCGGCGAACTCGTGGTAGGCCGGGTCCTGGGCGATCGGCCCGTCGGCGTAGATTCGCGCGAGCAGCAGGAACGGGATCGCGGCCAGGAACGCGTGGCGCCACCAGCGCGGCGCCTTGGCCGCCTGTGCGCGCGCTTCGCTCTCCGCTCCGAGCCTCATCCGGGCACCTCTCGAGCCTTTCCTCAGGATCGAGAGCATCTCTCGCGGCGAGCGCGCGCGCACGGCCCTAATGCTCAAAGATTGTCATAAATGGGCCCGACGGCCTCCAGCGCGCCGCGCAGCAGGCCGAGCTCGAGCGCGCGCCACACGGCCGCGCGGCCCGAGCGCACGCCGAGCTTGCGGTACAGGTTCTTCACGTGGCTGCGCACCGTATGCAACGACACGCCGAGCGTGTCGCTGGCTTGCTCGTAGCTGCGCCCGCGCGCGAGCAGCCGCAACACCTCGGTTTCGCGCGCCGTCAGGCGGATCACCTCGATGGTCGTGTCGTCCATGGCCTGGGCCTCCCGTTGACCTCTGGCTGCCAGCGTGCCGCGGCGCCGCCTACCCCAGGCTTATGTCCGGCTTACGGATCGCCTACACGAGGCTCCGGCGGCGAGCTGCTAGCATCCGGCCGATGAAATCCTTGCGCGCCTGCACGGCTGCCGACCTGGACGCGATCCTCGCGGTCGTGAACGATGCTGCGCAGGCGTACAAGGGGGTCATTCCCGCGGATCGCTGGCACGAGCCGTACATGGACCGCACCGAGCTCGAGGCGGAGATCGCCGCGGGCGTGCGCTTCTGGGGCTGCGAGCAGAACGGCGAGCTCGCCGGCGTGATGGGACTGCAGGACCGGGGCGAGGTGGACCTGATCCGGCACGCCTACGTGAGGACGCGCGACCGGCGGCGCGGCATCGGCGCGCGCTTGCTCGCGCACGTCGAACGCCTCTCCGCGAAGCCGATCCTGATCGGCACCTGGGCCGCGGCGGCCTGGGCGATCGACTTCTACGAGAAGCACGGCTACCGCGTGCTCGCGCGCGCAGAAATCGAGCGCCTGCTGCGGCGCTACTGGAGCGTGCCCGAGCGCCAGATCGCGACTTCGGTGGTGCTCGCGAACGCGCGCTGGGGCGCCGGGCGATGAGGATCGCGGTGCTCGGCGGCGGCAACGGCGCGTACGCGGCGGCGGCGGACCTCAGCGAGCGCGGCCACGAAGTGCGCTTCTGGCGGCGCGACGCGCGCGCGCTCGAGGTGGTTCGGCGCGACGGTATCGTGCTCAAGGACGTCGCGGGCGAGCGGCGCGTCGCGCCCGCCCGCGTCGCGCGCGATCCGGGCGAAGCGCTCGCGGGCGCGGAGCTCGTCTTGCTGCCCGACCCCGCGTTTACGCAGGCGGACAATGCGGCGCGCATCGCGCAGCACCTGGAAGACGGCCAGGTGCTGTTCCTCGCGCCGGGCACCTTCGGCTCGTACGTCATGACGCGCATCGCGCGCGAGGCGGGCAGTCGCGCGCGCTTCACCTTCGCCGAGACCGGCACGCTGCCGTGGCTGACGCGCAAGCACGGCCCGGGCACCGCGGCGATCACCGCGCGCGCCACGCGCCTGCCGACCGGGGTGTTTCCGGCGAGGAGCGAGCAGGCCTTCGCGGTGTTGAAAAAGGCGTTCCCGGCGGTCGAGCCGGTCGAGGACGCGCTCTCGGCGGCGCTCATGAACGCCGGGCCGGTGATCCATCCGCCGCTCATCCTGATGAACGCCGGGCCGCTCGAGCACTTCGAGCGCTGGGACATCCACAACGAGGGCACGCAGCCCGCGATCCGGCGCGTGACCGACGCGCTCGACGCGGAGCGCATCGCCGCGCGCGTCGCGCTCGGCTATCGCGCGCCGCACTTTCCGCTCGCCGACCACTACCGACCCGACGGCGACGAATGGATGTACGGTCGCAAGGTGCACGAGAAGCTCACCGGCTCGCAGGACTGGCGCGAGCGGATCGTGCTCGCCGAGCACCGCTACATGCGCGAGGACGTCGAGCTCGGGCTCGCGTTCCTTGTCTCGGTGTGCGACTGGGCGGGCGTGCCCTGCCCGGTGGCGCGCGGGCTGCTCGCGCTCGCCGGCGCGGTGCTCGGCCGCGACCTGCGCGCCGGCGGCCGCACGCTGGAGGCGCTCGGCCTGGCGGGGCTTTCGCGCGACATGATGAAGAACCTGCTGCAGAAGGGCCTGTGACGCGCATCGTCGCCCTGGGCGCCGGGCGCATGGGACGCGGCATCGGCCACGTGTTCGCCTACGCCGGCTACCGCGTCGACATCGTCGATTTCAAGCCGCGCGCGACCGGCGAGGGCGAGCGCCTGCGCGCCGCCGCGCGCGCCGAGATCGAGGCGAACCTCGCGCTGCTCGGGGGGCTGGGGCTGCTGGACGACGCCCAGCGCGCGGCGGTCCTCGGTCGCATCCGCGTGCTCGCGCTGGAGGAGGCGCCTGCGGCGCTCGCGCAGGCCGGCGCGATCTTCGAGGGCGTGACCGAGACGATGGAGGCGAAGCGCGACGCGTTCGCGCGCGCCTG
>JBLMWT010000233.1:0-6642 GCA_050257375.1 Sphingomonadaceae bacterium | reverse complement strand
ACTCCACCAGCTTCTTGATGTCCGCATCCGGTACGGCGGAGTTCGGCGGCATCGGGATGTTGCCCCAGACGCCGGAGCCGCCCTTCTTGACCTTTTCGATCAGCTTGGCCTCGGCGTCCTTTTGCCCGGCGTACTTCTTGGCGACGTCCTTGTAGGCGGGACCGACGACTTTGTGGTCCACGGCATGGCAGGCCAGGCAGTTGTATTTCTTGGCCATGGCTTCATCTGCCCTGGCGGGCAGCGCCGCCACCAGGCCGATAAGCATCAAAGGAACTGCGATGCGCTTCATCAACGACTCCTTTCGAACGAATATCGATAAATCCTAACCCAAAGCGTGCTGTTTGCAAGCGGACTTCAGCTTCGCCAGGTCCGCCAACGGCTCCAGGCAAGTAACGCCCCGGCATAGCCAGCCGTTGACAGGCTCGGGCCGCTCCGGCTTGTCGAGCACGGGGGGCAGGCCGACGCTGCCGTTTGGCAACGCAAGCACCGTCGTGTCGGGCAGCAACTCACGCGCCAGCTCGGCCGCCCAGCGCTCGAGGGCGGCGGGCGCTCCGCGCAGCACCAGCAGCGCAGGCGGTGCGATCGTTTCCTCGAGCGCGATTGCCAAGGCGGCAAAACCTGCCGGATAGCGGCGCATCGTCGGGTAGAACAGTGCCACCACGCCTTCGGCGGCACGCGCATAGCGATCCTCGCCGGTCAGCGCGGCCAGCCGGCCCAGCGCCCAGGCAGCTACGGCGTTGCCCGAAGGCGTGGCATTGTCGTGCCCGGGCTTCGGGCGATGGATGAGCTTCTCGTGGTCGCGTGAAGTGAAGTAGAACCCGCCTTCTTGCGAATCCTCGAACTGCGCGAGCAGCACGCCGGCCAGCTCTTCGGCGAACGCGAGATCCTCAGACGAGAAGCGCGCTTGCAGCAGCTCGATCAGCGCCGCGAGCAGGAACGCGTAGTCGTCCAGGTAGGCATTCAGATGCGCTCTGCCATCCTTGTAGCTCGCGCGCAGCCGTCCATCCCGCCACATGCGCATGCGTATGAAATCGAGCGCGCGGCGCGCCGAAGCGACCCACTCGTCGCGGCCGAAGACCCTGCCCGCGTGCGCCATGCCGCGTATCGCGAGCGCATTCCAGGATACGAGCACCTTGTCGTCGCGTCCCGGGCGCACGCGCTGCTCGCGCGCAGCGAATAGCTTCGCGCGCGCGGAGGCGAGCCATGCCTCGCTTTCCGGCGCGAGCGGCTGCGCGACATGCAGGTGCCAGGCGCGCCCCTCGAAGTTGGGCGCACGGTCGAGGCCGTAATGCCGTGCGACGAGCGCGTACTCCTCGGGCGTCAGCAGTGCCTCGACCTCTGCGCGCGTCCACACGTAGTACTTGCCTTCCTCGTGCTCCGAATCTGCATCGAGCGAAGAGTAGTAGCCGCCTTCCGGAGACTGCATCTCGCGCATCATCCAGCCCGCAGTCTCATCTGCGCACTGCGCGAAGCGCGCCTCGTCGGTGGCGAGCCAGGCGTCGGCCAGCAATCCCAGCAGCGGCCCGTTGTCGTACAGCATCTTTTCGAAATGCGGGATCATCCACTGCGCGTCGACGCTGTAACGGCAGAAACCGCCGCCCAGCTGGTCGTAGATGCCTCCGTCGCACATGCGCAGCAAGGTGGTGCGGACCATTTCGAGCGCTTGCCGATCGCCGCCAAGGGCACAGGCGCGCAGGCACAGTTCCAGATCCGTCGGATGCGGAAACTTGGGCGCACCGCCGAAGCCGCCCAGCGTCGCATCGAAGCTCGCTCGCAAGCTGTCGAGCAACGCGTCCACCGGCGAGCGCTCGAGCGCCGAGCGAGGTGCGGCCGCGCCCGGCAGCATGCGCGCAAAGGCGCTGCGCACGTGCTCGTTCTGCTCGGCGATCTCGGCCTGCTTTTCGCGCCAGATGCCGGCGATGCGCGCGAGAAGAGCGGCAAATCCCGGCATGCCGTAGCGCGCCGTCTTCGGAAAGTACGTGCCGCCGAAGAACGGCGTGCCGTCGGGAGCGAGGAACATGGTCAGCGGCCAGCCGCCGGGGCGCTGCGCAAGCATCTGGTGCGCGGTCTGGTAGATCTGATCGAGGTCCGGGCGCTCCTCTCGGTCGACTTTGATATTGACGAACAGCCGGTTCATGAGCGACGCGACCTCCGCGTCTTCGAAGCTCTCGTGCGCCATCACGTGGCACCAATGGCAGGCTGAGTAGCCCACGGAGAGCAGCAGCGGCTTGTTCTCGGCGCGCGCGCGCTCGAGCGCCTCCGGGCCCCACGGATACCAGTCGACCGGGTTATCCGCGTGCTGCTGCAAGTAGGGCGAGGTTTCGTGAGCGAGGCGATTCGGCATGGCATATGCTCCGGGGGCCGGATTATTGCAGTATCCGACGATGCGACCCACCAAAGACCCTCGCGCTGGGCAGGTCTTGAACTTCTGGTTCGGCACCGGGAATGACTACGGCAGGCGACGCACGGAATGGTTCCGGAAGGACGTCGCGTTCGACGCCGAGATCCGGGCGCGCTTTCTGGCGCTGCACGAGGAGGGCGCGCGCCGCGGACTGGAGAGCTGGAAGAACGACGCCGGCGATTGCCTCGCGCTCGTCGTGCTGCTGGACCAGTTCCCGCGCAACATGTTCCGCGGCAGCGCACGCGCCTTCGCCTCGGACGCCCTTGCCCTCGAGGCCGCGCGGCGGGCGCTACGGCAAGGCTATGACCGCAGCCTGCTGCCCGCCGAGCGCATGTTCTTGTACTTGCCGTTCGAGCACAGCGAGGCGCTGGATGACCAGGTGCTGTGTTGCGAGCTGATGCGGTCCCTCGAGGAATTCGAGGAAACGAAGGACGTGTACGACTACGCGGTGCGGCACTACGAAATCATCGCGCGCTTCGGCCGCTTCCCCCACCGCAACGAAGCGCTCGGGCGGCCGAGCACGCCGGAGGAAGTCGAGTTTCTGAAGCAGCCCGGCTCGGGTTTTTAGCTAGCGCCCAAGGGCCGCGAGCAGCTTGGCGCGTCGCTTCAGCCACCAGCCGTACTGCTCCGGCCAGCCACCGAAGTCGGTGTCGACGCCGAGCGTGCGCGCGGCGTGGTGCGACCAGTACGGGTCGACGAGTGCCTCGCGCGCCACCGCGACGAGGTCGGCCGCGCCGGATTGCAGGATCGCCTCGGCCTGCGGCCCATCGAGGATCAGCCCGACCGCCTGCGTGGCAATGCCCGCTCCGCGGCGCACCGCCGCCGCGTAGGGCACCTGGAAGCCGAGCTCGCGTGGCACGAGGGCCGAGGTGACTGGGCCCGAGATACCGCCCGAGGAACAGTCGATCACGTCGACGCCGCGCGCCTTCAGCGCGCGCGCGAGTTCGACCGAGTCCTCGATCTGCCAGCCGGGGCCACCGACGCCGTCGACCGACGAGATGCGAAAGAAAAGGGGCTTGTCGGCCGGCCAGGCCGTTCGCACCGCCTCGACCACCTCGAGCGGAAAGCGCATGCGTCCCGCGAGATCGCCGCCGTAGCGGTCGGCGCGCGAGTTGGACAGCGGCGAAAGGAAGCTGTGCATCAGATAACCGTGCGCGCCGTGCAGCTCGACGATCTCGAAGCCGGTGGCAGCGGCGCGCCGTGCGGCGGCGGCAAAGGCGCCGATCACCTCGTCGATGTCGGCGCGCGACATGGCGCGCGGCGCGAGCCAGCCTGCCGACGCGGGCTCCTCCGTCGGGCCGATGATCCGCCAGGGTCGGTCGCCGCGCGCCGTGTCTTCAGGCCCGAGCGGCCCGTTGCCGAACCAGGGGCGCTGCATGCTCGCTTTTCGTCCCGCGTGGGCGAGCTGGATCGCGGGCAGCGCGCCGTGCGCCTTCAGAAACGGTGCGATGCGGCCGAGCGCGCGCGCATGCTCATCCGACCAGATGCCCAGGCAGCCATGCGTGATTCGGCCGCGCGCCTCGACCGCGGTCGCTTCGACAAACACGATCCCGGCGCCGCCGAGGGCGAATTTCCCGAGGTGCACCAGGTGCCAGTCCTGCGCCATGCCGTCCGCCGCCGAATAGGTGCACATCGGCGAAATGACGACGCGATTGCGCGCGGTCACCCCGCGCAAAGAGATCGGTGTGAACAGGAGCGGATTCATGCCGGAATTCTGGCACGCGTCCCGCGATTGCTACAATTTCGCGCCGCATGGACATCGAGCAGGCATTCACCCGGGACTTCGTGCCCATCGCCGACCTCATCGGCGCGCACGCGGCGCAGCAACCGCGGCACGCAGCGCTGATTCAAGGCGAGCGGGCGCTCGACTACGCGTCGCTCGACGCGCTCATGGACCGCATCGCCGCGGCGCTGCAGCGCGACGGCATCGGGCCGCGCGAGGCGATCGCGATCTGCGCGGCGACCTCCATCGAATACGCGGCGCTCTTTCTCGGCGCGCTGCGCGCCGGCGTCGCGGTGGCGCCGCTCGCGCCGTCGTCGACCGCCGAGAGCATCGCGAACATGGTGGCCGATTGCGGCGCGAGGCGCCTGTTCACCCTCGAAGGCCGGGAATTTGAGGACTGGCTCGCGCCCGCCGGTGCGAAGCCGGAACCGGTCGCGATTCAGCCAGACTGGCCGTTCAACATCATCTACTCGTCGGGCACGACCGGCGTGCCCAAGGGCATCGTGCAGTCGCACCGCATGCGCTGGGGGCACGTGCGGCGCGGCAAGACTTACGGCTATGGCCTGCGCGCAGTGACGCTCCTGTCGACCCCGCTCTATTCGAACACCACGCTGGTGAGCTTCTTTCCGACGCTCGCGCTCGGCGGCACCGTCGTGCTGATGGCGAAATTCGACGTCGCGCAGTACCTCGCGCTGGCCGCGAAGCACCGCGTGACGCACACGATGCTCGTGCCCGTGCAGTACCAGCGCATCATGACGCATCCGGATTTCGACAAGTACGACCTGTCGTCTTTCCGCATGAAGTTCAGCACGAGCGCGCCGTTTCCCGCGGCGTTGAAGGCCGAGGTGCTGCGCCGCTGGCCGGGGGGCCTGATCGAGGTATACGGCATGACCGAGGGCGGCGGCACCTGCATTCTCGTCGCGCACGAGCATCCCGACAAGTTGCACACGGTGGGGCGCCCCGCCGAGGGTCACGACATCCGCCTGATCGACGAGCACGGCCGGGAGGTCGGCGCGGGCGAGGCGGGCGAGGTGGTCGGGCACTCGCCGCTGATGATGACCGGCTACCACAACCAACCGCAGAAGACCGCCGAGGCCGAGTGGCACGACGCGGACGGCAAGCGCTTCATCCGCACCGGCGACGTCGGCCGCTTCGACGCGGACGGATTCCTCACGCTGCTCGATCGGAAGAAGGACATGATCATCTCGGGCGGCTTCAACATCTACCCGAGCGACCTGGAAGCGGTGCTCGCCACGCGTCCCGACGTCGCCGAAGTCGCAGTAATAGGCGTCGCCTCGGAGCGCTGGGGTGAGACTCCGGTCGCCTTCGTGGTGCCGAAGCCCGGTAGCGCACCGCGCGCCGAGGAATTGCTTGCCTGGGCGAACGCCAGGCTCGGCAAGACTCAGCGCCTTGCGGACCTGCAACTCGTGGTCGAGTTGCCGCGCAGCGCGATCGGCAAGGTGCTCAAGCGCGCGCTGCGCGACGCGTATCGGCCGGTTGGCGCGGCCTCAGGCTGAGGAATCGTCGGTGATTGCGCCCTTCGAGGCGGTCGACACCAGCTTCATGTACTTCGCGAGCAGGCCGCGCGTGTAGCGCGGCTTGGGCGCCTTCCATTTCTTTCTGCGCGCGGCGAGTTCCTTCGCCGGTACGTTCAACTGGATGAGGCGCTTCGCGGCATCGATAGTGATCGAGTCGCCGTTCTTCACCAGCGCGATCGTGCCGCCGACGTAGGCCTCCGGCGCCACGTGGCCGACCACCATGCCCCAGGTGCCGCCCGAGAAGCGCCCGTCGGTGAGCAAGCCGACCGACTCGCCGAGCCCCTGGCCGATCAAGGCGGAAGTCGGCGCGAGCATCTCCTGCATGCCGGGACCGCCTTTCGGCCCCTCGTAGCGGATCACGATTACGTCGCCAGCCTTGATTTTCTTCGCCATGATCGCCTTCATCGCCGCGGGCTCGGAGTCGAACACGCGCGCCGGGCCGGTGATCGCGGTCTTCTTCAGGCCGGTGATCTTCGCCACGCAGCCCTCGGTCGCGAGGTTGCCCTTGAGGATCGCGAGGTGACCCTGCTTGTAGACCGGATTCGACCACGGGCGGATCACCTCCTGGTCGGCGCGCGGCTGCGAGGGCACATCCTTCAGCATCTCGGCCATGGTCTTGCCGTGGATCGTCATGCACTCGCCGTGCAGCACGCCGTGCTCGAGCAGGATCTTCAGTACCTGCGGCACGCCTCCGGCGCGGTGAAAATCGACAGCGACGAATCGCCCCGAGGGCTTGAGATCGCACAGTACCGGGACCTTGCGCCGCACGCGCTCGAAGTCGTCGATCGTCCACTTCACGCCCGCCGCGGCCGCGATCGCCAGGTAGTGCAGCACCGCGTTGGTCGAGCCGCCGGTCGCCATCACGAGCGCGATCGCGTTCTCGATCGATTTCCGGGTGATGATGTCGCGCGGGCGCAGGTTGTTGTGGATTGCCTGTACCAGCACGCGCGCCGACTCGGCCGCCGAGTCGGCCTTTTCGG
>JBLMWT010000232.1:0-20555 GCA_050257375.1 Sphingomonadaceae bacterium | reverse complement strand
CGGAGAGAAGGACGGAATTGCTGTCGAAGTAGCGATGCAATGGAACGACAGTTATCAGGAGTCGGTTCTCTGCTTTACGAACAATATTCCGCAGAAGGACGGTGGGACACACCTCACCGGTTTGCGCGCCGCAATGACCCGGGTACTAAACAAGTACATCGAGGAACACGAACTCGCGAAGCGAGCCAAGGTGGAAACCTCGGGCGACGACATGCGCGAGGGCCTCGCTTGCGTGCTTTCGGTAAAGGTGCCGGAGCCGAAATTCTCCTCGCAAACTAAGGAAAAGCTCGTCTCCTCTGAGGTCCGTCCAGTCGTCGAGGAGTTGGTCGCCGAGAGGCTGCGCCAGTTCTTGGACGAGCGACCGGCCGACGCCCGAGTGATCACGAGCAAGATCCTGGACGCTGCGCGCGCTCGGGAAGCCGCTCGCCGGGCTCGTGAGATGACGCGCAGGAAGGGGCTGCTCGACGGAATGGGCCTGCCAGGCAAGCTCGCCGACTGCCAGGAGCGCGATCCGGCGCAGAGCGAGCTCTACCTCGTCGAAGGCGATTCCGCCGGCGGCTCCGCAAAGCAGGGCCGCGATCGGCGATTCCAAGCGATCCTGCCGCTAAAGGGCAAGATCTTGAACGTCGAGAAGGCGCGCTTCGACAAGCTTTTGTCTTCGGCCGAGATCGCCACCCTGATCACCGCCCTGGGCTGCGGCATCGGAAAGGAAGAGTACAACCCGGAGAAACTCCGCTACCACCGCATCATCATCATGACCGATGCGGACGTGGATGGATCGCACATTCGCACGCTCCTACTCACGTTCTTCTACCGTCAAATGCCGGAATTGGTGGAGCGTGGCCACATCTACATCGCGCAGCCACCGCTCTACAAGGCGAAGCTCGGAAAAGAGGAGCGGTATCTGAAGGATGAGCACGAACTGAACGAATTCATGTTGCGCCAGGCGCTGATTGACGCTGCGCTTCATCCGGCTGCCCACCGCGAGCCCATTGCGGGCGAGGGGCTTGCGGAACTCGCCAAGTCCTACCTCGTGTCAGAGGCCGTGATCGAGCGCGTCTCGCACGGCCTAGACAGGGGCGTGCTTGCCGCGATATTGCGTGGAGTGCAAGTCGACCTCTCGCGGCGCGACGCCGCCGAGGCGTCGGCCGAGGCGCTGCTTGCGGCGATCCCAGGTAACGGTGTGCGTATCGTCCCGGAGTTCGACGCGAAGACCGAGCGCTACAAGGTGCGTGTGGAGCGCACGCGGCACGGCAATGTCCGCATCTCGCACGTCGACTCCGAGTTCCTGCTTTCAGGCGATTACGCGCAGATCAGGCAAACCGCCGAACTGCTTCGTGGCTTGGTGGGCGTTGGCGCTTACGTGAGGCGCGCGGACAAGAAATATCCGGTGCGAGACTTTCCGGAGGCGATGCGTTGGCTGCTCGCGGAAGTGCAGAAGTCGATGAGCCTGCAGCGCTATAAGGGTCTCGGCGAAATGAATCCCGACCAGCTTTGGGAAACGACCATGGATCCGGCGACGCGTCGGCTGCTGAAGGTGCAGATAGAAGACGGCATCGCAGCGGACGAAATATTCACGAAGCTCATGGGCGACGAGGTGGAGCCCAGGCGCGCATTCATAGAGTCGAACGCTCTCGGCGTGCGAAATTTGGACGTCTAGGCGCGCTTCCTTTTCTTTGCCGACCGTTTGGCTGGAGCCTTCGCGGGGGCGGCGCGGACCGTTGGCGTTGGCTCGGGCGCGGCCGAAGTAAGTTCCTGTGGAGCGGCCTTTGGCTTGCGCGGCTCGAATTCGAAGCCGACGCGCCCTTCCTTCGTCTTGACGAGATACGCCTTGAAGGGCCTGCCTTTCTTCGAGATAAATCTCGGCAACAGGTCAGTCTTTCCAGTCGCGAGCAGCTTCTCCATCTGGACGCGTTCTACCGGTTGCTGCAGGATCACCTTGCCGGAACGAAAGTCGCAGCTGCGTTCGGCGCCAACGGCCTTTTCGCATACGTAGGCCGCGCCGTGCTCGAACACACGCGCGCCACATTTTGGACACGCACCGACACTTTCCTGACCCGAGAAATCCGGGGCCTCCTCGCCGGCCGACGATGGCGTTCCATGGCCGAAATCGAACTCGAGGCGAAACTCCTCGTTTAGCCTGACGCCCGCGGCGAAGGGCTTGCCCATGCGGCTACGAAAGCCGGTGAACGGACCCGCGAATCGCTTGGTGATCAGCTCGGCGATCTCCTCGGGTGCCCATTCCCTTCCCGATACCACCTTCCATAGCGAGAAGTCGCAGCGCTGGCACTGGAACTTGCGGTAGTTCTCCTGCACGGTGCCGCCGCACTTCGGGCAAGGTGCCGGAACGACGGCAAAGGCAGTGTCCGGTATATCGCCGTTCCTGATACGCTCGACGAGGTCCCGAGTGACCTGCTCGATATGTTCCATGAATTCTTCTCGCGGTAGCTTTCCGCCTTCCATCATCTTCAGCTTGAACTCCCAGTCACCAGTCAGCTCGGGAGAGGTGATCTCGCTGACCCCGAAATGGCGCAAGGCGAAGAACAGTGAGAACGCCTTCGGCGTGGGAACCAGCTCCTTGCCGTTTCGGTGCACGTATTCTTCCTGGATCAGTCCCTCGATGATGGCTGCACGCGTGGCGGGAGTACCCAGGCCTTTCGCCTCCATCGCCGCGCGGAGATCGTCATCTTCGACCAGTTTGCCTGCACCTTCCATGGCAGAAAGCAGCGTGGCCTCGGTGTAGCGCGGCGGAGGCTTTGTCTGATTGCGCTGTGCTTCGACCGCGACCACGGCCACGCTCTCGTTCGGCGTGATGGCAGGCAGGTTCTCCGCCTCGGTTTGGGCCGTGCGACCGTAGACGGCAAGCCAGCCGGGGTTGGTAAGCACTCTGCCTTCCGTACGGAACTGGTGCTCGCCGACTTTGGTCGTGCGAGTGGTCTGCAGATATTCCGCGGCGGGGTAGAAAACGGCGAGAAAGCGCCGCACGACCATGTCGAAGATCTTCTGTTCCGCATCGTTCAGATGCTTCGGCGCTTGCAGCGTGGGGATGATCGCGAAGTGGTCCGAAATCTTGGAGTTGTCGAACACGCGCCGGTGCGGCTTGACCCAGCCGTGCTCGCGGATAGCCTTCGCGAAGGGTGCGTATTGCGGACTATCACCGATAGTTTCGAGCGTCTTCTTCACCGTACCGATGTAGTCCTCAGGCAGGGCTCGCGCGTCGGTACGTGGGTACGTCAGCACTTTGTGGCGCTCATAAAGTGCCTGCGCGAGCGCCAAAGTGTTCCGCGCCGAGAATCCGAAGCGTCCGTTTGCCTCGCGCTGCAGGCTCGTCAAATCGAACAGCAGCGGCGAAAGCTGACTGGAGGGCTTGCTTTCCTCGCTGACGGTACCCCGCTTACCGCGGCAGGCGTCGACGATTGCCTCGGCATCGCTGGCCTTCCAGAGACGCTCTGCCCTCTGCTCCGTGTCGTCTCCTTTCTTGAACGCGGGGTCGAACCAACGCCCTGGATACTCCCCCGCGGATGCACCAAAGCGCCCGTGAACTTCCCAATAGTCGCGCGGAACAAAACTCCTGATTCGCTCCTCGCGGTCGACAAGTATCGCGAGTGTCGGTGTCTGTACGCGTCCCACGGTGGTCAGGTAGAACCCGCCTTCCTTGGAATTGAAGGCCGTCATTGCACGCGTGCCATTGATGCCGATAAGCCAGTCGGCCTCGGAGCGAGATTTGGCGGCGTCCGCGAGCGGCAGCATCTCCCGGTCCCGGCGCAACGCGGTGAAGCTCTCGCGAATCGCTTGCGGCGTCATCGACTGCAACCAAAGCCGCTCGATCGGCTTCTTTATCCGCGCATACTGGGCAATGTAGCGGAAGATGAGTTCACCCTCCCGTCCGGCGTCGCATGCGTTCACCAGGCCGACGATGTCCTTGCGCTTCATTAGGCGCAGCAACAGATTAAGTCGCTCTTCGCTGCGTTCGATGGGCGCAAGATCGAAGTGCGGCGGCACGACCGGGAGATTGGCAAAAGACCATTTGCCCTTCTTAACGTCGTACTTTTCCGGCACTACCAGCTCGAGCAGATGCCCGACAGCGGACGACACGACGTATTCTTCACTCTCGAAGTAGTCTCCCTTGCGCGCGAACCCACCCAGCGCGCGCGCAATGTCCGCCGCGACTGAAGGTTTCTCGGCAATGATCAATTTCTTCGCCATTGAAAGCTCGAGGGAGCGCCGAAGGGCGGCAGATGATAAGTGCAAATGTGCCGACGCAGCAACCGCGCGCCGAACTGCGCTGTGCTGCTGCCAGCCCGGCGCGCGGCCGCGCGCCGCCTAGTTCGGAAGTCGCTCGCCCTGGATTGCGAACAGATCCTCGGCGAGGAGTCGGCTGGTCGGCGTCTGCTGGTTCCACAGCACCATCAGCACGATCAGCTTGAGTTGCTCGAGCGAGAGCGTGTCGCCCGTCGCGGCCAGCGCTCGCTCAATGACATGCTCGCGCGTGGGCGGCGTGAGGATGCCAGACTGTTCCAAGGTAATGAGGAATCCGCGGCATTCGGCGTCGAGTTTGGCGAGTTCCCTCGGCGCATAGGCTCTGAATGCCGCGCGTTCATCAGGTAACGGTGCCAACTCACGATGTACGACGCGTACGACTCCTTCGAGCCACGAAAGTGCTTCGCTGATGTCGTCTTCCTCGAAGCCAGCCGCCGAGAGTTTCTTGGCTACCAGCTCGCTGTCGTGCGCAACATCCGCCTGCCGGCAATTCTCGAAGACGTAAACGAGGACGTCGTACATGTTCTTGTTCTCCTCCTCAGTTGAGACGTTGATACAGTCCGCCGGGCAAGGCAGCGACGAGCCCGGCGAGTTCGAGTCGCAGCAGCTCCGAGGACACCTGCTCGGGACTCAGTCCCGCTCGCGAACAAAGCGAGTCAACGTCCACGGGGTCGAACCCCATGTGCGCGAGAAGCGCCTCGTGCTCCGAGCGTGCAGCGCCTGCCCGTGGATGCGCGGTCGACGCAAAGCCGGTTCGTCGGAAGCCAGAAAGTTCGGAAAGCACATCCTCAGCGCATTCCACGAGCTTCGCACCGGACTTGATGAGCGCATGGCAGCCCTTTGAGAGCGGGGAATGAATGGATCCCGGAACCGCGAATACATCGCGTCCTTGCTCCGCCGCGGCGCGCGCCGTGATGAGAGAGCCCGAGGCAAGCGCTGCTTCAACGACCAGGCAGCCCTGCGCAAGCCCGCTGATGAGCCGGTTGCGGCGCGGGAAATTGTGCGCGCTGGCCTTTGTGCCGAGCGGAAACTCCGAGAGCAGGAGGCCAGCATTCGCGATCTTTTCGCCAAGAGCCGCGTTGCGCGACGGATACGCGACGTCGATCCCGGTCCCGAGCACCGCGATAGTCGAACCCGGCCCGGCGAGGCCGCCACGATGGGCCGCGGCGTCGATGCCCAAAGCAAGCCCAGAAACGATACACAAACCGTTATCGCTGAAGGCACGAGAGAAGCTCTCGGCATTGCGCTCGCCCTGCGTAGTCGCATTGCGGCTCCCCACAACTGCGAGCGACGGACGGTTTAGCAACTCGACCCCGCCATTGGCATAAAGCAAAGGCGGCGGATCGGAAATCTCGAGCAATAGCTTGGGATATTCCCGATCGGCGAGAGTGATGAGCGCGTGCCCTGGCTTCCGTGCCCAATCGAGCGCAGCGTCAACGCAGCGCGAGACTTCCTCCGAATCGATCGCAGATACACTGGCACGCGGTGCGACCTGCGCAAGCTCTTCGCGCGGTCGCGCAAGGACATTTTCGGGAAGCCCGAACTGCTTGAGCAGTTCGCGGATGCTAGCGGCGCCTAGCCCGGGCGTTAGTGTAAGTCGAAGCCAACTAGAGAGCCCCGGATCCGGCGTCATGTAGGCGGGGCAAGGTGAGGACCGCTTCTCCAGCGGCTCGCCGGCGCTGCGCGCGGACGGCCGCGAATGTTGTTTTCCCCTTCAGGGGTTCTGCACCACATCTAGCGGATGCACCGGCCTCGAAAGCTTCATCACCAGTGCGTAGGATACCCGGTCGAACACTCTGAACACAAACACCAGCCCGTAGCGCTCCTCCGGCAATGCGATCTTCGTCGAGCGCTGATAGGGTTCTTTGCCGGGTTCGGTCACGGTCGCGCCGTATCGATACAGCGCCAAGACGTGCCCAACCTCTATACCGTCGGCGCGGCCGCGGTTGATCGTGATGATCGAATTCGGACCCGCTTCGCCAACCTTGCTCAGCCCCTCATAAATGGACATGACGCGGCCCCGGATGGAGGCTCGTGGAGCGTGCGGAGCGTAGTCGACGGCCTGCGCTGGGCCCGACGGGATCAGCTTGTCGCCACGTCCGACTTCCTGGGTAACCTTGGTGAGTTGAACCGTGCTTGGCTCGCCGGGATGTATCAGGCGCGCGCTTCCCAGGTAGATCGCTTCGTAACCGAGCGTGAGGTTCGTGTCGGGATCGACGAGGGCCTTGCCGGGTCGATAGACGCTCCAATCGACCTCTTTCGAGTCGCCCATTCCCCTGACGTAAGCGCGATTGCCAGCGCCGATAAATACCCTGTCTTCCTGCGTTGCCACGATGGTCGGCGCATTGTCCAACCCGTCTGGTTCGATCACGAGGGGCTGGCTGAGAAACGGCTCGATAACCGACGCCGGAATGCTCGGAATGGCCGTATCGGTAGCTCCGAGCACACGCACCCGCGGTTCCAGGCGGACAGTGCCCTGGGCAAGAGACAGACGCCCAGTGGTCCGGTCAAGCAGGATTACGTCGCCAGGGTAGATTAGGTGCGGATTCTTGATCTCCTCCCTATTCAATCCCCACAACTCCGGCCATCGCCATGGCGAGTTGGTAAACCGCTCCGCAATGCCCCACAGGGTGTCCCCAGGCACGACGATGTACCGGTCAGGGGCATTTGGGCTGATAGCAGGCGACGCCGGCTTGGGATCTTGCGCCAGCGCCTGACCCCAGGCGAGACACGCTACGACAAAAGCGAGCGTTGTGATAGACTTACGCAGGTGTTCGTACATGGGGTCCCCGATCTTTTCTGGGTCTCCGGGCCGTCTTGAAAGGCCGATTACTCGCACAAATGTAGCGTAGAAGCTCAATTAGCTTACATGCTGCCTGAGATTGTGCATGTAATTATTTCACACAGCAAGCGATTTCCAAATTCATGGCGCTCCTAAGCATTCTCCGGTACCCCGATGCTCGCCTCCACAAGACGGCGGCCCCGGTGACCGTCTTCGACGAGGCGCTGAGGAAGCTCGTCACCGACATGACGGAAACCATGTACGCCGCGCCCGGCATCGGTTTGGCCGCGACGCAAGTCGACGTGCACAAGCAGGTTATCGTTGTCGATGTCTCAGAGCGTCGTGATTCCCTGATCGTGTTGGTCAACCCCGAGATCCTCGACGCAACCGGACTGTCCGACATCGAAGAGGGTTGCCTATCCGTTCCGGGTATTTACGAGATGGTCGAGCGCGCCGAGCGCGTGAAGGTGCGTGCGTACGACCAGAACGGCGTTCCATTCACGCTCGAGGCGCAGGGCTTGCTCTCGGTTTGCATCCAGCATGAGATGGACCACCTCAAGGGCAAGGTCTTCGTCGACTACCTTTCGCAACTCAAGCAGCAGCGCATTCGCGCCCGCCTCGCCAAACAGCTGCGCAAGAGCGCATAAGTCGGCTTCGGGCGGGTTCCCCGCGGGCCGCGGATGCCCAGTGCACCGCGCGCGGTAAGCAGAGAGCACCGTCAATGCGCATCGTGTTCGCAGGTACAACGGAGTTCGCCGCGCGCGCACTTGGCGCCCTACTCGACGCCGGGCATCAAGTGCCGCTAGTCCTGACGCGCCCGGATCGTCCGGCCGGCAGGGGCATGCGACAGAACACGACCATCGTCAAGCGCCTCGCACTTGATCGCGGGATCGGGGTGTATCAGCCTACGACTCTCAAGGAGCCCGGTGCAGTCGCTCCCTTGGCGGCGGTTGGCGCCGAGCTTCTTGTCGTCGCGGCGTATGGGCTTATCCTGCCGCAAGCGATGCTCGATAGCGCAACTCGCGGCGCGCTGAACGTTCACGCCTCGCTGTTGCCACGCTGGCGCGGCGCGGCACCAATCCAGCGCGCACTGCTCGCTGGCGATCGCGAGACCGGGATCACGATCATTAAGATGGACGCCGGGCTGGATACGGGCCCTATGATCGCCCAGGGTATCCTGCCGATTGGCGATGCGGACGACGCCGGCACCCTTGAGGACAAGCTCACCGCCCTGGGCGCGAAGATGATCGTCGAGGTCGTCGCGAAGTATGCGACAGGCGATGTGCACCTAACCCCGCAGCCCGAGCAAGGGGCCTGTTACGCCGCCAAAATCGAAAGGCACGAGCCTGTGCTTGAGTGGACGCTCCCCGCACGCCAGCTGGACCGAGTCGTCCGAGCGTTTCGACCCGTTCCGGGTGCTGCCGCGCTGTTGGGGGACGAGTCGCTCAAGATCTGGCGGGCGCAGCCTGTCGACGCGAGCGGCTTCCCGGGTGAAGTGCTCGCTGCGAGTGCGGATGGCATCGTGATCGCGTGCGGCGAGGGGGCGCTTCAGGTTACCGAGCTTCAGCGCGCCGGCGGCAGGCGGCTTGGCGCGGGGGACTTTCTGCGCGGTAGGGCGCTCCTGCCTGGCACACGCTTCAGCGCGCCGGCCAAGGGCCCCAGAGCGTGACTTCCGAATCAGCACCGGCACCGCCGGTCATCGGTACGCCCCCCCTCGCAAGGCTGCTCTGCGAGGCCGCACGGCTGGTTGCGGCAGTCGCGACGGGACACGGCCTGACAAGCGAACTAGATCGTGCGGTCAAAGAGGGCGAGCTGCCGCGTGCGGCGCTGATCGATCTGACGCACGGAACTCTGCGCCGCTTTGGACGCGTGCAGGCTATCGAGCAGCAATTGAGCACGCGCGGCGGTGCCGATCAGACCGTGAGCGCACTGCTGTGGTGTTCCTTCTACGCGCTCGATTCGGGTCGCTACGCGGCACATACCGTCGTCGACCAGGCGGTTCGTGCATGCGGCCTGCTTGGCAGTCCGCACGCCAAGGGATTTGTGAATGCGGTCTTGCGTCGTCTGTTGCGCGATCGAACTGCAATCGAGGCTGCCATCGCACAAGACGAGCAGGCGCGCTGGTGGCATCCGGCATGGTGGATTGATGCCGTAAGGCGCGGCTACCCCGAACGATGGAAAGACGCACTGCAATCGGGAAACAGCCACCCGCCCATGGCGCTGCGTGTGAATTTGCGGCGCTCCGGAATCCAAGAATATCTTGCCCGTTTGCAAGCAGAGGGGCTTGCCGCTCGCCCACTTTCCGAAACGGCTTTGCTGCTTCAGCACCCGGTTCCGGTCGCCCGGCTGCCGGGGTTCCCGACCGGCGAGGTTTCCGTGCAGGACGCGGGCGCCCAGCGCGCCGCGCCGTACCTCGATCTCATCGACGGACAGCGCGTACTCGACGCCTGCGCGGCGCCAGGCGGCAAAGCCGCCCATATCCTGGAGTCCGCGGCGGTCTCCCTTACGGCGCTCGATGTCGATCCAGCGCGCGGCGCCCAGATGGAGCGCAACTTCGCGCGCCTCGGACTGCAGGCGAATGTGAAGATCGCCGACTGCGTTCGACTCGAGACCTGGTGGGACGGCGAAGCGTACGACCGCATCCTTGCCGACGTACCGTGTTCGTCTTCCGGAGTCGTGCGCAGAAACCCGGATATCAAATGGCTGCGCAGGCCGAACGATATTGGGGGCTTTGCAGCGCGCCAATCGGAGATTTTGGACGCGCTTTGGCGCGTGCTCGCGCCGGGTGGTAAATTGTTGTATGTCACCTGCTCGATCTTCATTGAAGAAAACGAGGCCGTAGTCGGTGCATTCTGCGCTCGTACGCCTCAGGCACATCGGCTTGCGCTGCCGGCCGGGGCAGCGGCCCAGCTGCTTCCTGACGACGAGCACGACGGCTTCTACTTCGCTCTGGTAGCAAAGCGGACCTGACGCGCGCTATGCAGGGGATCGCCTTCATCGGCAGGGTACTTCTGGTGCTTTTCATGGCGACCGCGATCCGCGCGAACGCCGCCGAGATCGATGTCCAGGACGCGAACCTGCGTGCGACCGACGAGGGCCTGGTGCTTAACGCGGAGTTCCGTTTCGACTTTCCGGCGGCTCTCGCCGAAGCGGTCGTCAGCGGCGTACCTCTCTACTTCGTATTCGAATTCGACCTTACTCGGCATCGCTGGTACTGGTTCAACGAGCATCCGGTGTCGAAGCAAATGCAGGTCAGACTTTCATACCATGCGCTGTCCCGGCACTACCGGCTCTCCACGGGGGTACTGCAACAGAATTTCGCGACGCTGGAGGAAGCACTGAGCGTCCTCAGGCGCTTGCAGAACTGGCTGGTTGTCGACCGTACAGTCGCGCTCGCGGATGCCACCTATGATGCGTCGGTGCGCATGCGCCTGGACACGTCGCTTCTACCCAAGCCGTTTCAGGTGAGTGCGCTCACCAGCCGTGACTGGCAATTCGAGTCGGAGTGGAGAGTGTTCCCGTTCCGCCCGCCGCAGCAGCCTCCGGCTCCGGTGGAGAGCCGCGAGCCCAATGAGGTCAAAGACCGATGAGAGCCATGCTCATCATTGGCGCCGCGCTGGCCGGCGTACTGCTGTTTCTGCTCGCGACGGCGAGTGCCAACACGACGCTGTTCGATAAGCACTATCCGTTGCTGCTGGCGCTTAACGCGGCGCTCGCGGCTGTCCTGGCAGGGCTCGTGACCTATCAGGTGGTTGCGCTCGCGCGCAAATACCGGGCGCGCGCCTTCGGTTCTCGGCTGACCCTTCGCTTCCTGGTGCTCTTTGCCCTCATGGCGCTGGCGCCCGGCCTGCTCGTCTACACGGTCTCGGTGCAGTTTCTCAGCAAGAGCATCGAGTCGTGGTTCGACGTGAAAGTTGATGCTGCTTTGGAGGGCGGCCTGACGCTCGCGCAGGGCGCGATCGATCAAATGCTGTCCGAGATGAACGTCAAGGTTCGCGCGATGGCGCTCGAGCTCGCTGATCATTCGCAGGCGGAGCAAGGCGCCATGTTGAACCGATTGCGCGAGCAGGCGGGGGTGCAGGAAGCCGTGATCATTACCGGCAGCGGCCGACTCGTCGCGAGCGCGAGCGAGGATGTGACCCGGCTGGTCCCGGATTTGCCGAGCGCCCAGGCGCTTCGGCAGGCGCGTACTGATCGCGGTTACACCGCGATCGACGCTCCCGCCGGAAAGCCGCTCGCTTTGCGCGTGCTGGTTCCGATTAACGCGCTCTCGCTCACCGACGAGGCGCGCTATCTGCAGTTGCGCCAGACTGTACCGGCGTCTTTCGCCCGCAGCGCGGAAGCCGTCGAGGCGGCGTACCGTGACTACCGTGAACTGGCGCTTTCACGCCAGGGGCTTAAGCGCATCTACATCGTTACCCTCACCCTGGCGCTCTTGATGGCGTTATTTGTCGCCATTGCTCTTGCGGTCATCCTGTCCAACCGGCTCTCCGAGCCACTTGCAAATCTCGCGCAGGCTACCCAAGCCGTCGCACGGGGCGATTTTTCAAGAAGGGCACCGGTCACCAGCCGCGACGAGCTCGGTGTCCTAACCGAGTCGTTCAACTCGATGACGCGCCAGCTGGACGAAGCGCGGCGGGTGGTCGAGACCAACCGCGTCGCACTGGAAACCGCCAAGGCCAATCTCGAGAACATTCTCGCCAACCTTTCGGCGGGAGTGCTCGTATTCGACCACGATCTTTGCCTGACCATCAGCAACCACGGCGCTGCCTCGATACTGGGCGGAGAGCTCGACGCGCTCGCGGGCAAACCGCTTGGCAGCTGGAGCGGGTCGCTGGAAGCATTTGCGCGCGCGGTGCGCGAGGCATTCGTTGCGCACGGTGAGCACACCTGGCAGCGCGAGCTCGAGCTGCGTGCCAAGGGTACGACACTGCTCGCGCGCGGCGCCGGTCTGCGCGGCTCGACCGGAGGCGGCTTCGTGCTGGTCTTTGACGACATTACGCAATTGATCCAGGCGCAGCGCGCGACGGCATGGGCGGAGGTCGCGAGACGCCTTGCCCACGAGATCAAGAATCCGCTGACACCGATCCAGCTTTCGGCCGAACGCCTCGAGGTGAAGCTGGCGGGCAAGATTCCTGATGAGGAGGCCGACGTCCTGCGACGTGCCACGCGTACCATCGTCAATCAGGTTACGGCGCTCAAGTCGATGGTAGACGCCTTCCGGGACTATGCACGCGTGCCGGCGCCGATGCTCGCGGATCTGGACCTCAATTCGCTGGTCTCGGAAGTACTGGCGCTGTACGAGAATTCCAGAGTTCCAATCATCAAGCGCCTGGCTCCTGATCTGCCCACGGTGCTTGCCGACTCCGCGCAGATCCGTCAGGTTATCCACAATCTGGTACAAAACGCGCAGGACGCGCTCGAGAGCAGAAGAAGCCTACCGGCGGGCCCCTCCATCGAGGTGCGCACCGAAGCACTCGGCGACCGGGTGCGGCTCTCGGTGAGTGATAATGGCCCGGGATTCCCAGAGGAGCTGATGACCAGAATTTTCGAGCCGTATGTGAGCAGCAAGCCTCGCGGTACCGGACTCGGCCTGGCCATCGTGAAGAAAATCGTCGACGAACACCATGGCAGCATTGCGATTGAGAACCGACCCGAGCGTGGCGCATGCGTGAGCGTGATGCTGCCCGTGTTCGACGAGAGCAACGCGGTGGTCAAGGCGGCGTGATCCTGATTAGCCGCGAGCGTAGCGCCCGATCATGGCCCAGATTCTGGTCGTAGACGACGAAGTCGGCATCCGCGAGCTCTTGTCCGAAATCCTAGCGGACGAAGGGCATCACGTGCTGCTCGCCGAGAGCGCGGCCGCCGCTCGCCAGGTACGCGAGCGACAGCGGCCCGACCTCGTGCTGCTCGATATCTGGATGCCCGATACAGACGGCATCACGTTGCTCAAGGAGTGGTCCGCGTGCGGCCAGTTGACGATGCCGGTGGTCATGATGTCGGGCCACGGAACCATCGAGACCGCGGTGGAAGCGACTCGCATCGGGGCGCTCGACTTCCTCGAAAAGCCCGTTGCGCTGCAAAGACTGCTGACGACCGTCAAGCGCGCATTGCGCAACCAGGAGGTTCCGGCGCCGCGCGAGCTGTCGCTCGCCGCGCTCGGGCGCTCGCAGGCGCTGGCCGACGCAAAACGCCGTCTGTCGCAAGTGGCCGCGGCCGCGGCACCGCTCATGCTGCGCGGCGAGCGCGGAATGCAGGCCGAGCTCTTCGCGCGTCTTCTGCTTGCGCCCGGCGCGCCGTTCCTGGTGGGACTGGAGCTGCTGTCCGAGCCGATATCGGAAGTTCTGTCGCGCGCTGCCGGCGGCATACTGTTTCTCAGTGACTTGACGCGCTTGGCTCGTGCCGAGCAGAAAAACGTGGAGTTTCTCCTGGCGCGCGCGGACAAGCACAAGGCGCGGATCGTTTCATTCTCGCCGGGCGACGCGAGGACCTTGGTCGAAAGGCACGATTACGATCCAGAGTTGGTGAGCAGGCTTTCCGAATTGACACTCAGGTTGCCTGCGCTGCGCGATTTCGCCGAGGATGTGCCGGATCTCGCGGCAATGATGCTCGCGCAGTTGGTCGAGGCGCGCGTTTGTCCGACGAGGCGGTTGTCGGTCGCCGCGCTCAATGCGCTGCGCCATCACTCATGGCCCAACAACCTCGTCGAGTTGGAAGGCGTGGTCAAGGACCTCGCGCTGACGGCGCTTCAGGAGGAAATCGGGCTCGAGGACGTCGAGCGGGTGCTCGCGACGCGCGCTGATGTGCCTCCGGTGCCGCAACTCGGGCTCGACAGGCCTTATCGTGAGGCGCGCGAGGCGTTCGAGCGCGTCTATTTCGAGCACCTTCTGGTGCGCGAGCAGGGCAGTATGTCCCGCGTGGCGGAGCGCTCGGGCCTCGAGCGGACGCACCTCTATCGCAAGCTCAAGGCGCTCGGCCTCCCCGTAGGACGGCGCGAGGAAGGCTGAAAAAGACTAAAATGCCGCCGTTTTCGCCGCGGAGCGGCAGGTTGTGAAGATCATCATTCTCGGGGCGGGGCAGGTTGGCGTCTCGGTCGCCGAAAGCCTGGTATCGGAGCAGAACGACATCACGGTCGTCGACGTCGACGCTGCGCGCCTGCGCGCATTGCACGATCGGTTTGACCTGCGCACCATAGTCGGCAGCGCATCTCATCCATCGGTACTGTCGGAGGCCGGCGCAGACGACGCCGACTTGCTGATCGCCGTCACGCAGTCCGACGAGACTAATCTCGTCGCCTGTAAGCTCGCGGCCCGCATGTTCAATGTGCCGCGCCGCATCGCGCGCATCCGCGCGACCGATTTTCTGGACGACGTCAAGGTGCTCGGCCCGGAGGGATTCGACGTGGACCTGTCGATTTGCCCCGAGCAGGTACTGACCGAATACATCGTCAAGCTCGTCGAATTTCCGGAGGCATTGCAGGTTCTCGATTTCGCCGGCGGGCAGGTGAGCCTGGTGGGCGTGCGCGCCTATAAGGGCGGGCCGCTCGTCGGCAACCAGCTCAAGGACATTCGGCGGCATATTCCCAACGTCGAGACGCGGGTGGTTGCGATCTTCCGCCAGGACCGCCCGATCGTCCCCGACGGCAACACCGTGATCGAAGTGGGCGACGAGGTTTTCTGCCTCGCGCCGGAGAAGAACATCCGCGAGGTCATGCGCGAGCTGCGGCGCATGGACCGGCCCGTGAAGCGCGTGATGATCGCCGGTGGCGGCAATATCGGGCTACGGCTCGCGCGCGCCCTGGAAGACGACTACTCGGTGCGCGTGGTCGAGCATAACAAGCGGCGTTGCGAGACGCTCGCGGCGAAGGTCAACCACGCGCTGGTGCTGAACGGTGATGCCACGGACGAGGAGCTGCTCGAGCAGGAGAACATAGGCGAGATGGACCTCTTCGTCGCCGTCACGAACAACGACGAGAACAACATCATGAGCTCCCTGCTGGCCAAGCGCATGGGTGCCCGTCGCGTCGTGGCGCTCATCAATCGCAGATCGTATGTCGACCTGCTGCAAAGCGGCGAGATAGATATCGCCATATCGCCGGCGCAGGCGACGATTGGCAAGCTGCTCGCTCACGTGCGCCGCGGCGATATCGTCGCGGTGCACAGCCTGCGACGCGGCGCCGCGGAGGCGCTCGAAGCCGTGGTGCACGGGGACCGCGAGTCCTGCCGCGTCACGGGGCGGAGAATCGAGGAAATCGACCTTCCCCCGGGGACGACGATCGGCGCCTTGGTGCGCGATAAGGATGTGGTGATGGCGCACCACGATACGAAGATCGAGGCCGAGGATCACGTTATCGTGTTCGTGACCGACAAGAAAACGCTGCCGAAAGTCGAGCGCCTGTTCCAGGTCGGCGCGCGCTTTCTCTGACCTCCTAGGCGCGCGGCCATGCAGCGGCTCGCCGTCGTGGTCAACCTGCTGGGCGTAATCGTGGTGATCTTCGCCCTGACGATGCTGTTGCCGCTCGGCGTGTCGCTGTACCTCGGCGACAGTGCAGAATCGGCCTACGACACCGCGATCGTCGTGACCCTGCTATCCGGCGGTATCGCCTGGCTGGCGACGCGCACGGCGAAGCGCGAGTTACAGGCGCGCGACGGCTTTCTGCTTGTTGCGCTCGCGTGGACAGTGTTGCCCGCATTCGCCACGCTGCCGCTGCTTGCCTATCTGCCGCGGCTTTCGTTCACCGACGCGTACTTCGAGGCTATGGCGGGGCTCACAACGACCGGAGCCACGGCGCTCGTTGGGCTGGACCACTTGCCACCGTCGATCAACCTCTGGCGCTGCCTCCTGCAATGGCTCGGCGGCCTGGGAATCCTAGTGCTGGTGGTCGGGATCCTGCCCTTACTGGGCGTAGGCGGGCGCCAGGCTCTGCGGGCGGAAACACCCGGACCGATGAAGGACAGCAGGCTCACCCCGCGCATCACGGAGACGGCCAAGGGACTGTGGCTGGTCTACGGGATCTTTACCGTCGCATGTGTGCTCGCACTGCGCTGGGCCGGGATGCCGTGGCTGGATGCCGTCATGCACGCATTCACGACGATAAGTACCGGAGGTTTTTCGCCCTACGACGCGAACTTCGCTCACTGGAACTCGCCCGCCATCGAAGCGGTGACGATCGTTTTCATGATGATCGGAGGGATCAATTTCGCCACGCATTTCCAGGCCCTCCGCAAGCGCAGCACCGCTCCATACGGCCTGGACGCGGAGGTCCGCGTGTTCATCGCGGTGATTGTGGTGAGCATATTCGGGGTCGCGGCGTACCTGTACACCAAGGGGGTGTACGCGGACTTCCGCACTGCGCTGCGGTATGCCGCGTTCAATCTGGTGTCGGTCGCCACATCGACAGGCTATTCGAACACCAACTACGGCGCGTGGCCGCTGTTTGCACCGTTGTGGATGCTGTTTCTGGCGTCCTTCGTCAGCTGCTCCGGTTCGACGGGCGGCGGGATCAAGATGTTGCGCGCGATCCTGATGTTCAAGCAGGCGTTCCGCGAGCTCGCCCGCATCGTGCATCCGAGGGGCTATATCCCGATCAAACTCGCCGGACAGGTCATCGAGAACAACATCATCTTCGCCGTGCTTGCGTTCATGCTCGTTTACGGCAGCGCGATCATCGTTATCACCATGCTGCTCGCGGCCACGGGGCTCGACCTCGTGACGGCGTTCTCGGCCGTGGTCGCATGTATCAACAACACCGGTCCCGGCCTCGGTGCCGTCGGGCCGAGCACGAACTACGCGGGCTTGAGCGATTTTCAGTCCTGGCTGCTCGTGTGCGCGATGCTCCTCGGGCGGCTCGAACTGCTCACCGTGCTGGTGCTCTTCACGCCCGCGTTCTGGCGCAAGTGAGTCGCACGGTCGTGCACGTGGTGACGGGTGCGGGACCGGCGGAGCGGCGCGCGTGGATCGGTCGCTTGCTTGCCGCGCGGCCCGCGTGGGCGACCCTCACCCCGCGCGCCTGCCCTTGCTGCCTTGGACGCGTCGAGACGCAGGTACTGCTCGTTCGGCTCCTGCGCGAGCGGCGCCCGATGCGGGTGCTGCTCGAGCTCGGCGACGTGCTGCACCTGACGCCGCTGCAACGGGTTCTCGAAGACTCCCCGCTCGCACGGTACGTGGAAGTGGGCCGCGCGGTCCGGCTGCCGGAGGATGAACGGCTCCCGGCCGAATCGCTAGGCGCGTAGCACCCCGAGCGCCAAGGCGAGCCAGGCGAGTATCAGTGCGCTGCCTCCGAGCGGGGTCACAGCGCCCAGCCAGCGGGTTCCGGTCATCGCAAGCAAGTAGAGGCTTCCCGAGAAGAGCACAACGCCCGATATGAGCAGCCAGCCGGAGGCCTTCAGCCAGCCGTTCGCGGGAAGGATATTGCACAGCAGCCCGACCGCCAGCAGGCCCAGCGCGTGCCACATGTGGTACTGCGCCGCAGTCTGGTAGACCGCGAGCGCCTCCGGCGCGAGCCTGGCGCGTAGTGCGTGCGCTCCGTAGGCGCCGAGCGCGACACCGAGCGCGGCAAGCAGCGCGCCCAGCAAGACAAACAGCTTGGCGGCGGCCGGCACGTCGACGCGTAGCGCCGTCAGGAGGACTTCTTCTTGGCGCGCTGCGGACGCTTCTTGCCGTAGCTTCCCTTGTAGATCTTGCCGCGCCGCGTGCGCTTGTCGCCCTTGCCCATATGCTCCCGCTCCAACTGTGTATGTGATCCGAGCGCGCGATTATAGCTACGCCGCGGCGTTCGTAGTGGCCGAATGCTGCGGCTCGTACGCGAGATACGGCGCGAGCCACATCTCCGCTTCGGCGAGGCTGACCGACTTGCGCTGCGCATAGTCCGCGACCTGGTCGCGGCCGATCTTGCCGACGGCAAAATAGCTCGCTTCCGGATGCGACAGATAGAAGCCGCACACCGACGCGGCGGGGAGCATGGCGAATGATTCCGTGAGATCTATGTCCGCATTCGTGTGGGCGTCGAGCAGCTCGAACAGCGCGCGCTTTTCGGTGTGGTCGGGACAGGCCGGATAGCCAGGCGCAGGGCGGATTCCCCGGTAGCGCTCGGCGATGAGCTGGTCGTTCGTGAGCTGCTCGTCCACGGCGTAGCCCCAGAACTCGCGCCGCACCCGCTCGTGCATGCGCTCGGCGAGCGCTTCGGCCAGCCGGTCCGCGAGCGCCTTGAGCATGATCGCGTTGTAGTCGTCGTGGGCGGCTTCGAATTCGGCGAGCTTGCGCTCGATTCCGCTGCCGGCCGTTACCGCGAACGCCCCGATATAGTCCTGCACCTGGGCTTCCCTGGGCGCGACGAAGTCGGCGAGGCAAAGGTTCGGCCGACCCGCCGGCTTGTGATTCTGCTGGCGCAGGTTGTGCCACGTGGCAATCGGCGCACGACGCTCATCGTCGGAGTAGATCTCGATATCGTCGCCACCCACCTGCGCTGCCGGAAACAGTCCGATCACCGCGTGTGCAGCGACCCACTTTTCCGCGATCACGCGCTCGAGCGCATGCTTCGCGTCGGCGAACAGCTTGCGCGCCGCCTCGCCAACCACCGGATCCTCCAGGATCTTCGGATACGACCCCGACAGCTCCCATGTCTGGAAAAACGGCGTCCAGTCGATGTAGGGGACCAGCTCCCCGAGGGGATAGTCGCGCAGGACGGTGATGCCTCGCTTGCGCGGGGCAGGCGGCCGGTAAGCGGACCAGTCGGTCTTGAGGCCGAGCTTGCGCGCCTCGGCGAGCGGATGCAGCGGTCCTGGGCCCCGTTTATCGCGGTGCTGTGCCCGGATGCGCTCGTAGTCCGCGCGTACCTCAGTGATGAAACCGTCGCGCTGTTCGGACGATAGCAGGCTGCTCACCACGGGGACGCTGCGCGAGGCGTCGGGCACGTACACGACGGGCCCGGAATAGCTGGGCGCGATCTTTACGGCCGTGTGCACGCGCGAGGTCGTGGCGCCCCCGATGAGCAATGGGATGCTGAATCCCTCGCGTTCCATCTCGCGCGCCACGTGCGCCATTTCCTCGAGCGAGGGGGTGATGAGTCCCGATAGCCCGATCGCATCGGCTTTTTCGCGGCGCGCCGTCTCGAGAATGGTCTGCGCGGGGACCATGACCCCGAGATTCATGACCTCGTAGTTGTTGCATTGCAGGACGACCGCGACGATGTTCTTGCCAATGTCGTGTACGTCGCCCTTGACCGTCGCGATCACGACCTTTCCCTTGGCTCGCCCAGCCGTGCCGCTGCGCGCCTTCTCGGCCTCGATGAACGGAACAAGATGCGCCACCGCGAGCTTCATCACTCGCGCCGACTTCACCACCTGGGGCAGGAACATCTTACCGGCACCAAACAGGTCACCGACGACGTTCATGCCATCCATCAGCGGACCCTCGATCACCTCGATCGGGTGCGCGTACTTCAGCCGGGCCTCCTCGGTGTCCGCGACCACGTGCGTCGCGATGCCGCTGACCAAAGCATGGGTCAACCGCTCTTCGACGCTGCCGTGGCGCCAGGCTTCGTCCTTTGCCTTGTCCTTGGCCTCCCCCTTGACCGAGTTGGCGAACTCGATCATGCGCTCCGTAGCATCCGGCCGACGGTCGAACAGTACGTCCTCGACGTGTTCGCGCAGCCGCGGCTCGATCTCTTCGTATACGCCGAGCTGCCCGGCGTTCACGATGCCCATCGACATGCCGGCGCGCACGGCGTGATACAGAAAGACCGTGTGCATGGCCTCGCGCACCCTGTCGTTGCCGCGAAATGAGAACGACAGGTTTGAAACACCACCGGATACCTTCGTCGCGGGCAGGTTCTTATGGATCCACGCGGTGGCCTCGAGGAAGTCGATGCCGTAGCGGGCGTGCTCTTCCAGCCCGGTCGCCACGGCAAAGATGTTCGGGTCGAAAATGATGTCTTCGGGCGGGAAATCCGCCTTTCGCGTAAGCAGCTCGTAGCAGCGCGTGCAGATGTCGATGCGCCGCTGCAGGGTGTCGGCTTGCCCCTTCTCGTCGAAAGCCATGACCACGGCTGCGGCGCCGTAGCGGCGCACCAGGCGCGCTTGTCGCAGGAACTCGGCTTCGCCTTCCTTCAGGCTGATTGAATTGACGATACCCTTGCCCTGTACGCACTTGAGGCCCGCCTCGATGACGCTCCACTTCGACGAATCGATCATGACCGGCACGCGCGCGATGTCGGGCTCCGCGGCGACCAGCCTCAGGAAGGTCGTCATCGCCTTCTCGGAATCGAGCATCGCCTCGTCCATGTTGACGTCGATGATCTGCGCGCCGTTTTCGACCTGCTGGCGCGCGACAGACAGCGCACCCGCGTAGTCACCGGCCAGGACGAGCCGTGCGAAGGCCTTCGAGCCCGTGACGTTGGTGCGCTCGCCGATATTGACGAACAGCGAGTCGTCCCCGACGTTGAACGGCTCCAGGCCCGCGAGACGCAGCTTGGCCGGAAGTCGGGGGATGGCGCGCGGCGCGAGCCCGGCCACGA
>JBLMWT010000231.1:0-6411 GCA_050257375.1 Sphingomonadaceae bacterium | reverse complement strand
ATGCGATTGCGGCCGAGCCAGAATCCGCCGCGGAACAGGCCCACGATCTGCGCGAGCCACTCCGGGTAACCGCCCTCTTGCAGGACGAACCAGTCCGCCGGCGCTCCGCCTCCCTCGGCCGGGCCGCCCGCGTACAGCAGGGTCGTCGTGATCGTCGGACCCTTGGTCGGCGTCGGCGCGGGGCCCTTCGTCGTGTCGAAGATCATCGCGAGCGCATCGCCGTTGCCGAAAAACCGGCGCCCGATGTGGCGCCTGCTCTCTGGCCGCATGCTGGGCAGGTCCTTCTCGGAGCGCAGCAGGAGCTGCGTCGAGTTGAGCGCGCCGGCGCACAGGAAGACGCTCTTCGCCCGCAGCGTGACCTTTGCGTCGTCCACGTGGTCGCGGTACGTGACGCTGTAGCCGCCGTCCTCCTCCCTGATCCCGGTGGCCTCCGCGAGCGTGCGCACGTCGACGTCGCCCGCCTGCTCGGCGGCCGCGAGATAGTTCAGATCGAGAGTGTTCTTCGCCTGGATCTGGCAGCCTGCGACGCACTCGCCGCAGCCCACGCATTTGTCGAAATCGATCGCGAGCGGCGGCAGGAAGAACCAGTCTTCGCGGCGAAGCTGCTTTGCCACGTCGCGCATCACGTCCGCCTTGGGTACCGGCGCAGAAGGCGGCATCCCGGGAAACGGCCGCACGCGCAGCGCTGCCGCAACGATGTCGTAGTAAGGGTCGAGCTCCTTCCTCGTGTAGCACCTGGGCCACCCGTCCGCGTTCAGCCCGTGCCGCGTCGGCGCCGCGAAGACGTGCGGCGGCGCGCGCAAGTGCACGTTCGCGTACACGAGCGAGCCGCCGCCATAGCCTGCGGCATGCACCGCGAGAACGCCCTGCAGGTCCTGGACGTCCAGCAGACCGTGGTCGAGCGCCCAGGCCCAACGCGCCGTCTGAGGCAGGTCGTCGCGGCGCTTGGCCGGACGCGGAAAGTCGCCCGGGCCGTAGCGGCGCCCGCGCTCGAGCACGCAGACCTTCTTGCCGGCTTGCGCGAGGCGGCACGCGGCGACGGCGCCGCCGAAGCCCGTGCCGATCACGACGGCGTCGAAGATCTCCGCGCTCGCCGCGGGGTCCGGGCCGTCGCGTGGACCGGGGTCAATCAAGCGGCAACCGCGTCGGCGATCGCCTGCTTGAGGGTGTCCGCGGGAACCGGCTTGTGCAGCAGCACGATGCCCGCGCGCTCCGCTTCGCGCAGCTGCTCGGAGGCGATGTCGCCGCTGACGAGCAATGCCGGGACGCGCGGATAGAGGCCGCGAACCGCGCGCACGGCTTCGATGCCGCTATCCGCGCCGCGCAGCCGGAGGTCCGCGACCACGACGTCCGGCTTGGCCGTGCGCGCGGCGTCGAGCGCCTGGACGGTGCCGTCGGCCAGCGTGGCGCGGCAGCCCATTCCCTCGAGCAGGGTTTTCATTCCGAAACGGATCTCGGCCTCGTCGTCGATCACCAGCACGTTCAATGCGCCCGGTGCGCGCGCCTGCGCCGCGCTCTCAAGACGCCCCGCGCCCTCGGGAGCGGCCGGCAGTGAGAGCCGGAAGCGCGTCCCGACCCCGGGCGCCGAGCTCATCTCCATGCCCAGCTGCATGAGCTCCACGAGCCGCTTCACGATCGCCAGCCCCAGGCCGAGCCCCTTCGCGCGATCGCGCTCGGGATTGCCGAGCTGATAGAACTCGTCGAACACGCGCGCTTGCTCGCCCGCCGGAATGCCGCGGCCCGAATCCGAGACGGTGAGCGCGTAGCCTCCGGCTTCCGGTTCCACGCGCGCCTCCACGCGCCCGGAATCGGTGTACTTGAGGGCATTGTCGAGCAGGTTGCGCACGATGCGCTCGAGCAGTGCGGCGTCGGTGGCCACCGCGGCGTGCGGCGGACACGAGATCACGAGCGCGAGGCCTTTCGCCGTCGCAACCGGCGCGAACTCGCGCTGCAATCGCTCGAGCAGCGCGTCGAGACGAAGCGGAGCGAGGCTCGGGCGCACGATTCCGGCGTCGAGCTTGGAGATGTCGAGCAGCGCATCGAGCTGGGCCGCGAGCGCCTGGACCGCGGAGTTCAGGTGCTCGACGATCTCCCGGCTCTCGCCGTCCAGCGGACGCATCGACAGTGCCGCGGCGAACAGCGACGCCGTGTGGGCCGGCTGGCGCAGGTCGTGGCTCGCGGAAGCGAGAAACCGCGTCTTGGCGCGGTTCGCCGCCTCGGCAACCCGCAGCGCCGACTCGAGCTGCCGGTTCAATTCGAGCCGCTCCAGGCGCATCTCGAAGGATTCACGGAAGAGCCGGAACGTGTCCTTCGCAAAGCTGATCAGCAATCCCCCGAGCATGAGCGTGAGCAGCGCCGTAGCCGGCTCGACCCAGCCGTGCTCCGCGATGCCGGGCCCGAGTCCCCACATCGCGACGATGGGGCCGAGGACCGGCACGAGGTAGGCGAGAAAGACGGGAAGATATCCGGTCGTCGTCACCACGGAGGCCGAGGAAGCCCCGACCAGCCAGAAGGAGAGCAGCGCGCGCTCGGCGCTGGGAAGGAACGGGAAGAATGCGGCCGACAACCCGTGGCTGATGCCCACGAGACCGGTGAGGACCGCGGCTATGCGCAGGCGCGTGTCGATGTCCAGTCGCTCCGAGCGCACGAGCCGGACGAGGACGATACGCCGGATCACGAGCATCGCCGCGACGAGCAGAACCCAGCCCACCAGGATCCAGGTCGGCAATCGCCCGTACGTCATTCCCGCGACCGCCGCCGAGGTCAGCATGACGGGCAGGATGACGCGCCGGCTCTGGCGCAGCAGAACGCGCAGGAGTTCTTCCTGCCAGCTGGCGGCGGCAGGCGGCACGCCCTTGCCGGCTGCCTCAGCCGAGACGAATTCCGAGCTTTGCCGCGACATAGACGGCCTCCGTGCGATTGCGCGCGCCGAGCGCCTGGAATACCGCGGTCAGGTGCGCCTTGACGGTGGCTTCGGACACGTCGATCTCGCGCGCGATGACCTTGTTCGGCATACCCCGGATGACGCAGCGCATGACATCCATCTGCCGCGGGGTCAGGCCGGGAAGCGCGGTCGAGACTCTGGCCGCAACCGCATCCAGCGCCGTCGGCGGCAGGTACACGCCGCGCGTCAGCACGAGCCGCAGCGCCTGGATCATGACCTCCGGGGTCGAGGATTTCGGAATGAACCCCATCGCGCCGCGCTCGATCGAGGCGCGCACCACCTCCGGGTCGTCCTCGCCCGAGAGTACGATGACCGGCGTGCCGGGAGCCGCATCGCGCAGGCTGGCGAGCGCATCGATCCCGTTCACTCCCGGAAGCTTGAGGTCGAGCAGCACGAGGTCGTAGCTGCCTGCGCCCAGCTTCTCGAGGGCCTGGCCGCAATCGCCCGCCTCGTCCGTCTCGACCCCGTCGTCCAGGCCGCGCAGGAGGTACTTCACTCCTCCGCGGAACAGGGCGTGGTCGTCGATCAGCAGAATTCTCATGGCCGCCGTTTTACCGCAATCCTCGCCGAGACCCTATACGACCTAAGTCGATCCCGACTTTCGCCTTCTGGTCAATTTCTCCCGAGTCACGCGCTCGCCACAATCGGTCCCGCAACCTGCCCAGCGGGCGATCGGACAGCATGGACCAGACTAGCCACTCCGCCGCACTGAAGCACGACCAGGAAGTCGAGCTCATCCACTGGCTGCACGACGTCGGCCGGCTGATCAAGTCCGCCAATTCCCGTTACCGGGCCGAGCATAGTGCGCCGGACGAGATCGCGCAGCAAGGGCGGCCGGAGGTGGCCGCCGCCGTCCGCGAACGCGCGGTCGCCGCGGTGCTCTTCGCCGACATCGTCGGCTCGACGGAGAAGGCGGCGCAGATCGGCGACGCCGCATGGCGCGACCTGCTGGCGGAGTTCCAGTGCCGCGCCGCCTCCGTGCTCGAGCGCTTTCGCGGGCGGCTCGTCGACACCGCCGGAGACGGCATCTTCGCCGTGTTCGACGGTCCGACCTGCGCCGTGCGCTACGCCCTCGCGCTCACCGCGCGGGCCGTTGGGCTCGGCTTGCGCACGCGCGCCGGCGTGCATTTCGGCGAAGTCGAGAAGCTGGGCCGCAAGATCGGCGGCATCGCCGTCCACATCGGGGCGCGCATCATGAGCCTGGCCGCCTGCGGCGAAGTGCTGGTCTCGAGCACCGTCAAGGACGTCGCCGCCGGATCCGGACTGCGATTCGAGTATCGCGGCACGCACGCGCTCAGGGGCGTGCCGGACGAATGGCGGCTGTACGTCGCGCTTCAGGAGCAAGGCCGCCTGCGAATCCCTGTCGGCGCTTGCTCGATCGATATCCTATCGAGCGAACAGGACGACCTATGTCGCGCATCGTGAGCATCATCGTCGGCGTCGCCGCCGCCTGCGCATGGTCGGATGCGCGCGCCGCAATCGTCGTGCACGGCGCCACTGCCGGCGAATTGCCCTCAACCTACGTCATGGCGCTCGTCGGCGTCGCCCTGCTGGGCTTCATCATCAACCGTCGCAAGTGAGGAGCGACGCCCCCGGCTTACGGCGCCAACGTGAAATTGTAGGGATTCATCAGGTTAGACAGGTCTACGGACGACGACTGCGTCTGATAGCCGTCCGCGGACGCCTCGATCGTGTAGTGCGCCGCCACCGACCCTTGAGCGGAAGCGGACAGCACGATCGGAAGCGGCGTCGCGTACGCGCCGAGCAACGGCGCGGCGGTCGGCAGCGCGAGGGAATAGGCGCCGAAGTTGTTGAGGTCCTGGTCCACCGAATGCGATCTCACCGTGACGGTCGGGCCGGGATTGAGCGTCTGCTTCGCCGTCGCGAAGGCCACCACGTCGGCGTTCGCCGGACTGAGCGTGATCGTCCCGCTGACGGTCGGGTCGGGGCTGGAAGACGACGGCAAGATGATCGGCTGCGTCTGGCTGCTGACGGGCGTGGTGCTCGTCGTGCTCGCGACCGGCACCCCAGTAATGACCGCCGTCGCGTGGCCGTTCGCCACGAACACCACGTCGTAGGTTCCGGGGTTCAGGCGCGCCAGCACGAATTGGCCGCTCGACATCGGCGCGGTGGCGCGAACCACCTCTCCGTTCTGCTCGGCGAAGACCATGACGTGCTGGCTGTTCGTGCTGTCCATCAGGCTCGGGTCCACGTAGCCGTTGATGCCGTTCAGCACGAACGGGATGACTTCGATGACCGGCTTGAGCAGGTACGTTCCGTTGCCCGTCGTCACGACGGATTTGCAGGCGTCGAAATCGAGCAGCAGGTCGGTCCTCTCGTTGGCCGCCACGTCGAATTCGTTGATCAGCTTGATCCCGCTTTGCACCGCGCTTGGCGTGTCGAGCGGGATCTCGGTAGTCGTACCGGAGAGAACGACCGAATTCGCGACGTTCACGCCGGCATTGCGATCGAGCACCAGCCGGAGCTGCGTGTAGTGGCCGGCCGGCAGCGCGGTCTCGCCGAGGCCGGTGAGCACGCCGTTCGAGAGATCGAGCAGGTTGATCTTGCGCGCGGGGTTGAGCGCGATGTCGATCCAGCCACCGTCGGTCGAAGACGCCGTCGAACTTTGGTGCACGCGCACTTTGCTGACGGTCACGTTCACCGCGGAGAAACCGCAGGCGGGCGAGTCGGTCAGCGAAACGCCCAGCGTGCCGGTACCGCCGGAGCCCCCTCCGCCACCGCCGCATGCGGCAAGCGCTAGAAGAGCCAACGAGGAAACGAATATGGATAGGCTGCGAAAAGAAGTGGTCATAACTGTCCCCTCACGCTTAGGGTCAGGTCCCTTTTATTACATATAGCGCATTCGCGAGCGTTTGGGCATGTAGCGATTTCCCGACACTGATTCTCGAAGCAATACCGGCACTTGCCAGGACGTCAGCCGTCGATCTTCGCGCACTTAGTATTTTTGGCCTGCCGCAATAGCGGAATGGCACATGACTTTCGTCATGTCTTTCCCTGAGAACCAATTTCGCGTTCAGGCACTCACAGACTCTTGCAGAGCAAGTGAGAGAGTCGGAGTCAAATGCGCGGGTCGACGCGCGGCTCGAATTCCAAGGGACCGCGATGACCCGCTAACGGGGGAGACGTCTGCAATGCATCAGCCGCTTCATTTTCTGGGACTCATCGCCGCAGCGGAAGGACCGCTGGCGGTTTTGAGCGCGATGCAGAGTTACCTGAATGCCTGGCCGAAGGAGCGCGTCGCGAATCTGCAACGAGTGGACGGCGGCTGGGCGCCCTTCGACAACGGCCAGAAGCCTTTGCAAGTCGATACCATCGAGGATCTGAATCGCTTCCAGGAGGCGATCCGTCGTCAATGCATCGCCCTGAAACAGGCGAACATGCAGTTGACGCCCGAGATCGTCGAGCTTGACGAGATGCTGTCGATCGCAAGCCGATTCGCGGAAGCC
>JBLMWT010000230.1:0-2501 GCA_050257375.1 Sphingomonadaceae bacterium | reverse complement strand
CGAGGCCGGCGCGGGTCGCCTCGTATTGCACCGTCTTGAGCAGCTGAAGCCGCACCTCGCGGTCGGGGATGCGCTTCGCCAGCCGGCGCGACATCTCGAACAGCCAGCGGTGCGCGTCCTCCGGCTGGCGGAAGTTCAGGCTCGGAGCAGGGCGGTCGCTCACCGCCGCGCTGAGGGCCGCGCGCACGCTGTCGGCGAGCGGCTCGTAGATCTGGGCGCCGGCGAGCACCGGCAGTGGCGCGAACAGGAAGAGTGCGAAGCAGATTCGGCGCAGCGTCGCGCGGATCGTCATGCGCCGGCGATACGTTCCTTGAGAAAGGCCACTGCGCCCGTCAGCGGGACGTCCTGCGGCTGCGAATCGCGCCTGGCCTTGTACTCGACGGCGCCTGCGCCCAGGCCGCGCTCCGACAGCACCAGCCGGTGGGGAATGCCGATCAGATCCATGTCGGCGAACAGCACGCCGGGCCGCTCCTCGCGGTCGTCGAGCAGCACGTCGATGCCTGCGGCACCGAGCTCGGCGTAGAGCTTGTCGGCGGCTTCGCGTACCGCGGCGCTCTTGTGATAGCCGATCGGGACCAGGCTCACGGCGAAGGGCGCCATGGGCGTCGGGAATCCGATCCCGCGCTCGTCGTGGTTCTGCTCTATCGCCGCCGCCACGACGCGTGTCACGCCGATGCCGTAGCAGCCCATCTCCATCGGCCTGGTATCTCCCCTGTCGTCGAGGAACGTGGCCTTCATCGAATCGGAGTACTTGGTACGTAGCTGGAAGATGTGGCCGACCTCGATGCCGCGCAGGATCTTGAGCGCCCCCTTGCCGTCCGGACTGCGGTCGCCCTCGACCACGTTCCGCAAGTCATGCACGTTGCCCGGGTCGTCGCGCAGGTCGCGTCCCCAGTTGACGCCGGTCAGGTGGAACCCCGCCTCGTTCGCGCCGCACACGAAGTCGCTCATTGCAGCGACCGCGCGGTCGGCGAATACGGCCACGTCGCCTGCGACGCCGACCGGTCCGATGTAGCCCGCGCGGCTGCCCGTTGCCCGAAGAATCTCTTCGTCGCTCGCGAAGCGGAATGGCCCCAGCACCTTCTGCGTCTTTACCTCGTTCAAAGCATGGTCTCCGCGCAGCAGCACCAGAGCGACGTAGCCGGTGTCTCCGTAGCGCAAGCCTTCGCGCACCAGCGCGATCGCCTTGACGGTGCGCTCGAGCGGCAGCTTGAGCAGCGCGGCAACGTCCTCGCAGCGCGTCTTCCCGGGCGTGGGCACCTTGGTCATCGCCTCTGCCGCCGGCAGGCGCGGGGCGGCGGGCGCGAGCGCTTCGGCGAGCTCGATGTTCGCCGCGTAGTCCGAGTCCGGGCAGTACGCGATCGCGTCCTCGCCCGAGTCGGCGAGCACGTGGAATTCGTGCGAACCCGTGCCGCCGATCGACCCCGTGTCGGCCGCGACAGCGCGAAAGCGCAGCCCGAGCCGCGCGAAGATGCGCGTGTAGGTGTCGTACATGTTGCGGTACTCGCGCTCGAGGTCGGCGAAGTCCGCGTGGAACGAATAGCCGTCCTTCATCAGGAACTCGCGCGCGCGCATCACGCCGAAGCGGGGCCGGATCTCGTCGCGGAACTTCACGTGAATCTGGTAGAAGTGCACCGGCAGCTGGCGATAGCTGCGGATCTCGCGCCTGGAGATGTCGGTGATCACCTCCTCGTGCGTCGGCCCGAACAGGAAATCGCGCTGGTGCCGGTCCTTGATCTTGAGCAGCTGAGGGCCGAAAGCCTCCCAGCGGCCGGTCTCCTGCCAAAGCTCGGCGGGTATGACGCAAGGCATTTGGACCTCGAGCGCTCCGGCGCGGTTCATTTCTTCCCGCACCACCGCCTCGACCTTGCGCAGTACGCGCAGTCCGAGCGGCATCCAGCTGTAGAGGCCCGAGCCGAGCCGCCTGATAATCCCTGCGCGGAGCATGAGCTTGTGGCTAGCCAGCTCCGCCTCCGCGGGGGCCTCCTTGATGGTGCCGATGAAGAATCGCGAGGTGCGCATCGTGGGTCTGACGCTCGTGCCGGGGGGGGCGGCGGCGGGCGACGTTGTGTTTGGCGAACGGCTGTGGAAAAATCGTTGCGAATTCTAACGTAAGGCGGTGCGTCCATGCTCGATAAAGACGGCTACCGTCCCAATGTCGGGATCGTCCTCGCGAATCATCGCAACGAGGTGTTCTGGGGCAAGCGCATCAACCAGCACGCGTGGCAGTTCCCGCAGGGCGGGATCAAGCACGGTGAAACCCCGGCGCAGGCGATGTTTCGCGAGCTGGAAGAGGAGATCGGGTTGCTGCCCGAGCACGTCAGGATACTCGGGCGCACGCGCGAATGGCTGCGCTACGAAGTGCCCGAGCAATGGGTGCGGCGCGACTGGCGGGGCAACTATCGCGGGCAGAAGCAGATCTGGTACCTGCTGCGGCTGCTTGGGCGCGACTGTGACGTGAAGCTGCGCGCGAGCGGTCACCCGGAGTTCGACGCTTGGCG
>JBLMWT010000229.1:0-8569 GCA_050257375.1 Sphingomonadaceae bacterium | reverse complement strand
CCATGTCGTGGTAGCGCAGCGTCGCCGTGACGCAGCGGAAGCCGTCGGCCTCGAAGCGGGCCTTGAAGTTGTCGAAGTCCCTCGGCCCGCCCCACATGCCGTGGATCATGAAGACGGTATCGCTCATACGATGAGACTCGCGGAGACCGAGTCGAAGTTCATGCCTGGCGCTCGGGCGCGGCGAGGCTGTCATCCTGGTGGCTTCGCCGCAGAACGTAATAGCCTACCGCCAGCGAAAGCACCAGCCCCGCGATGCCCAGCAGCGCGCCCTCGGGCAGATCCTTCGGTTCCAGCACGATGATCTTGCGCGCCACGGCGATCAGCGCCACCGAGAGCACCGTCTCGAGATGGTAGACCCGGCTCGTAACGTAGGTCTTGACCGAGTGCATGAGCTCGATTCCGATGAGGACCAGCAGAAACAGACCGAAAAGATCGAGCAGCTCGTGAATCTCCAGAACGAAGACTGGCGGAGTCAGCACGTCCTTGACGATCACCCACACGAGCTCGACGGTGGCGAGCAAGACCACCGCGGCCAGGACGATCAGCAGCACGTACATGACGATGCGCTCGAATCTGTCCAGATAGGGGATCATGACGAGGGCTCTTCGATAAAGCGATAGGTCGCGTGGCAGGCGACGCAGTTGCCCATCGCCTCGCTCAGCTGACCGGCCACGCGGCTCGTGCTCCCGCTCTTCTCCGCCTCGTTCGCGATGTCGTCGAACTTGCGGCGCGTGGCGAAGCCGAGCGTCTTCATCTCGAGCGGGATCTTCCGGAACAGCGAGGCCGGCGTCTCCGCCTCGGCGGCCATGCCCGAAGCCCGGGCCGCTTTCACGACCTCGCCGAGATCGTTCGTCGAGGCCGCGGCGAGGATGCGCTGGGAGTTCTGCAGCCAGGTGCGCATCTCGAGCAGCAATGCGTTGCGCTCGTCCTTGGTCAGCAGCACCGCCACGCGACCGTCCTCGGAGGGCCGCACCTCGCCCACGGTGAACTTGTAGGCGAACGCCGCGACCGCGACGGCCAGCACGACGACCAACGTCCAGCACAGCTTGCAGGCCTTCATGGCGCCTCCCGAAGAGTTCGAAACAGGCTCCCTGCTCTCCGACAGGTTGCTATCCTACGCTGCATGAACGACCTCAGAATCGCCGACGTCCAGGCCTATCCGACGTCGTTCCCGATTCCACCCGAGCGGCGCGTGGCGCTCGGCATCGGTACTGCGGTGAAACGCGATGCGGTGCTGGTGAAGGTGACGACGCGCTGCGGTCTGGTCGGCTGGGGCGAGGCGCACCACGGCCGCGCGCACACCGCGGTCGCGAAGCTGATCGACACCACGCTCAGGCAGCTCGTGCTCGACCGCGACGCCGACGACGTGACCGGCGCCTGGGATCGCATGTACCGATTCCAGCTCGCGAGCCACGGCATGGGCGCCGGGGCGTGCCTCGCGATGAGCGGCATCGACATGGCGCTCTGGGACATCCGCGGCAAGGCGGCCGGCGTGCCGCTCTACCGCCTGCTCGGCGGCGCACGCAGGGGGATTCCCGCCTACGCCGGCGGCGTCTCGCTCGGCTATCAGCCGAGCCCCGAGCTGATCGAAGAGGCGCGCACGAGCCTCGCGCGCGGCTACCAGGCGGTGAAGCTGCGCGTCGGCGACTCACCGGCGCGCGACGTCGAGCGGGTGCGCGCGGTGCGCGAAGCCTTCGGCCCCGGGCTCGTCATTCTCACCGACGCCAACATCGGCTACTCGGTGGACGACGTGCGGCGCGTGATGCCGGCGCTCGACGAGCTGGGCGTTGGCTGGCTCGAGGAACCCTTCCCCGCCCACGACCATCGCAGCTACCGCGAGGCGAAGGGCTTCGGCCGCACGCCGCTCGCCGCCGGCGAGAACCACTACACGCGCTTCGAGTTCAGCCGTGTGATCGAGGACGGCGCGATCTCGATCCTGCAGCCCGATCTCTCCAAATGCGGCGGCATCACCGAGGCGCTCAGGATCGCCGCCATGGCCTCGGCGTACAAGCTGCCGATCCACCCGCACAGCTCGATGACGGGCCTGAATCACGCGGCGACGATCCACTTCCTCGCCGCGATCGACAACGGCGGCTACTTCGAGGGCGACGTCTCGAAATCGAACAAGTTCCGCGACGAGCTGGTGGCGAATCCCGGAGAGGTCGACAGCGAAGGACGCGTCTGGCCGCTCGAGGCGCCGGGCATCGGGCTGGAGGTTAACGAGGATTTTCTCGCCGAGCACCCGGCGATCGAAGGGCCGGGCTACGTGTAGGATGGAATCATGAACCTGGGACAGGAAGGTCACACCGAGCTGCGCGACGCGGTGCGCGCGCTGTGCAATCAGTACGATTCGGCTTACTGGCAGAAAGTCGACGAGGCGCGCGCGTATCCGGAAGCGTTCGTCGATGCGCTGACCAAGGCGGGCTGGATGTCGGCGCTCATCCCCGAGGAATTCGGCGGCTCGGGCCTCACGCTCACCGAGGCGAGCGTGATCATGGAAGAGATCACGCACTCCGGCGGCAACGCCGGCTGCTGCCACGGCCAGATGTACAACATGAACACGCTGCTCAGGAACGGCTCGCCCGAGCAGAAGAAGAAATACCTGCCGAAGATCGCCTCCGGCGAGCTGCGCCTGCAGGCGATGGGCGTCACCGAGCCGACCGCCGGCACCGACACGACGACCATCAAGACCACCGCGGTGCGGAAAGGCGACCGCTACGTCGTGAACGGCCAGAAAGTGTGGACCTCGCGCCTGCAGCACTCGGAGCTGATGATCCTGCTTGCGCGCACCACCCCGCTTGCCGAGGTGAAGAAGAAGTCCGACGGCATGTCGGTGTTCATCGTCGACAAGCGCGACTCGCTCGGCAAGGGCCTCAGCATGCGCCCGATCCGAAACATGGTGAACCACGAGACGAACGAGGTGTTTTTCGACAACCTCGAGATTCCGGCCGAGAACCTGATCGGCGAGGAAGGCCGGGGCTTCAGGTACATCCTCGACGGACTGAACGCCGAGCGCATCCTCATCGCTTCCGAGTGCATCGGCGACGGCTACTGGTTCACCGAGCGCGCGACGAAGTACGCCAAGGAGCGCGTGGTGTTCGGCCGGCCAATCGGCCAGAACCAGGGCATTCAGTTCCCGATCGCCGAAGCCTTCATGGGCATCGAGGCCGCGAACCTGATGCGCTACAAGGCGGCGGCCCTGTTCGACCAGAAGAAGCACTGCGGCGCCGAAGCCAATATGGCCAAGCACCTCGGCGCCAAGGCCTCCTGGGAGGCAGCCAACGTCTGCCTGCAGACCCATGGCGGATTCGGCTTCGCCGCCGAGTACGACGTCGAGCGCAAGTTCCGCGAGAACCGGCTCTACCTGGTTGCGCCGATCTCCACCAACCTCATCCTCTCCTACGTCGCCGAGCACGTGCTCGGCCTGCCGCGCTCGTTCTAGGCCGTCATTCGCGGTACGCTGTCGCAAATATTCCGGGGAGAGCCCGGGCATGCATTGCCCACGCTGCCGGCACGAGAACGCGCCGACGTCGAAATTTTGTTCCGAATGCGGGGCACGGCTCGCTGTCGCCTGCGCAGGCTGCGGCTCGGAGCTTCCCGCGGGCGCGAAGTTCTGCAGCCAGTGCGGGCAACCGGTTGCCGAGCGAGCGCGCTCCGCTGCCCCCGAGGCGTACACGCCCAAGCACCTAGCCGAGAAGATTCTGACCTCCAGGAGCGCCGTCGAAGGCGAGCGCAAGCAGGTCACGGTTCTGTTCGCCGATCTGAAGGGTTCGACGGCATTGCTCGCCGAGCGCGATCCGGAGGAGGCTCGCAATATCCTGGACCCGGTGCTGGAACTCATGATGGAGGCCGTGCACCGTTACGAGGGCACCGTGAACCAGGTCATGGGCGACGGCATCATGGCCTTGTTCGGCGCGCCGCTCGCTTGCGAGGATCATGCCGTGCGCGCGTGTTATGCGGCGCTGCGGATGCAGGAGTCGGCGAAGCGCTACGCGGAGGAGATCCACCGGCGCGAGGGCATCCCGATCCAGATCCGCGTGGGTCTGAACTCGGGACAGGTCGTGGTGCGGTCCATCGGCAGCGATCTGCACATGGATTACACCGCGGTAGGTCAAACGACGCACCTGGCCGCGCGCATGGAGCAGATGGCGATGCCCGGCTCGACGCTCATGCCGGCGGACACGCTGCGGCTGGCCGAAGACTACGTTCAGGTGAAGGCGCTCGGGCCGCGCGCAGTCAAGGGACTGGAACACCCGGTCGACGTGTACGAGATCGTCGGCGCAGGGACGGTGCGCTCGCGCATGAAAGCCTCCGCGGCACGGGGCCTGACCCGCTTCGTCGGACGAGACAGCGAGCTCGACCTGCTCCGCCGAGCGCTCTCCCGCGCCGGCGCCGGGCATGGGCAGATCGTAGCGGTCATCGGCGAGGCGGGCGTCGGCAAGTCACGGCTGTACTGGGAATTCACACACTCGCATCGAACCCAGGGCTGGCTCGTCGTGGAAAGCGGATCGGTCTCCTACGGCAAGGCGTCGGCGTACCTGCCAGTCATCGACCTGATCCGCGCCTACTTCCAGATCGAGGCTCGCGACGACGCACGCGCTATCCGGGAGAAAGTGACGGGCAAGCTTCTGTCTCTGGACCGCGCGCTCGAGCCTGCGCTGCCGGCGCTGCTGGGGTTGCTCGATGTCGCGGTCGAGGACTCGGAGTGGCAGCGCCTCGATCCGTCGCAGCGGCGGCAGCGGACCCTGGAAGGAGTCAGGCGCCTGCTGGTGCGCGAAAGTCAGGTGCAGCCGCTCATCGTCGTGTTCGAGGATCTGCACTGGATCGATACCGAGACCCAGGCACTGCTCGACTCGCTGGTCGAAAGCCTGCCGACGACGCGATCGCTGCTCCTCGTGAACTATCGGCCGGAGTACCGGCACGGCTGGAGCGGCAAGAGCTACTACACGCAGCTGCGCATCGACCCGCTGCCCGCCGAGACGGCCGACGAGCTGCTGAGCAGCCTCCTCGGTGACGATGCCACGGTCCGGCCGCTCAAGCCATTGCTCATCGATCGAACCGAAGGGAATCCGTTCTTCCTCGAAGAGAGCGTGCGCACGCTCGTCGAGACAAGGGTCTTGATCGGCGAGCGCGGTTCCTATCGTCTGACCAAGGCGATCCAAAGCCTGCAGATCCCGGCGACTGCCCAGTCGATCCTCGCATCTCGCATCGACCGCCTCGCGCCCGAGGACAAGCAACTGCTCCAGGCGGCCGCGGTGGTCGGCAAGGACGTGCCCTTCACCCTGCTGCAGGCCATGGTGGAAACACCCGAGGACTCCTTCCGACGCGGCCTCGCCAACCTCCAGGCCGCCGAGTTTCTCTACGAGAGCCGACTCTTCCCCGACCTCGAGTACACCTTTCGGCACGCCCTGACGCAGGAGACCGCATATCAGAGCCTGCTCGCCGCCCGCCGCCAGAGCCTTCATCGGGCCGCGGGCCGCGCGCTCGAGACACTCTACGCGGACCATCTCGACCAGGCCTACGATCGGTTGGCATATCACTATTCGAGAACCGACGATGCCCCAAAGGCCGTCGAGTACCTCGTTCGCTTTGCAGAGAAGGTCGCGGCGATCGACGCCCACGCCGAGGCGATCGCGCCCCTCGAGGAAGCGCGCGCGCATGCGCAGCGACTCCCCGCGGTGGAGCAGGATCGTCGCCTCATCGAGCTCATCGTGCGGGAGGCTCACTCGCTTCATTTCCTGGGCCGTCGGAAGGAAATCGTGGAACTGCTGCTTCAGCACGGCGAACGCATCGAGCGCCTCGGCGATCCTTTGCTCGCCGGCCAGTACCATTTTTGGCTCGGCTTCGCTCACGCCTGGCTCGGACACCGGGCGGAAGCGGGCGAGAGTCTGGCCCGTAGCCTGGGAGAAGCGACGCGATCCGGCAACGAAGCCCTCATGGGGCGCGTCCATCGCGCCATGACTCTCGAGACCCTCTATTCCGGGCGGCCGGTGGGCGAGGCGGTCGCCCACGGGCGACAGGCCGTGTCGCTGCTCGAGCGCACGGAGGACCGCTTCTGGCTGACCCAGGCTCTGTTCGGGCTGAGCTACGCCTGCTACTACGCCGGAGATTTCAATTCTGTGCTCGAGGTCGCGGGGCGCCTGGACGCCGTCGGCGAGGCCACCGACAGCCGCCGGGCGCGAGCCAACGCGGCGACGATGGCGGGTCTGAGCCACGCTGCGCGCGGTGAGTGGGAAGCGGCGCTCAAGGCGTGCGAGCGCGCACGCTCTCTCTCGCCTGACGCGTTCGAAACTTCCTTCGTCCTTGCCAGCCTCGGCAACGCCCACGCCGAGCGCGGCGATCTCACGAGCGCCGTATCCTGCCTGGAGCAGGCAGTCCAGATCGGAGACCAGGTTCGCTCCCGGCAGTGGCGCGAATGGTTTCGGACGATGCTGGGCGAGGCTTATTTCCTGAACGGCCAACTAGACCAGGCGCGGGAAGCGGCGACTCAGGCACTGCAGGTCTGCACGAGCGTCGGCTATACGCTCGGAGTCGGATGGTCGCATCAAGTTCTGGGGCGCGTGGCCCATGCTCAAGCGCGACTTGAGCAGGCGGCGCATCATCTCGACGCCGCGCTCCAGTGCTTCGCATCGGTCGATGCCAAATTCGAAATGGGACGCAGTCGTCTGTTCGCGGCCAGCCTCGCCCGCACGCGGGCGGAGCGCGAAGTCGCGGTGTCCCACCTTGAGGAAGGCCGCGCGCTCTTTGCAGCTTTGCGGGCCGCCGCATACGTAGAGCGAAGCGACAAGCTTGCCCGGGAACTCGCGGCGCAGTGACCGAAGCTCATCCTGTCATACGCCGCCGAGCACGTGCTCGGCTTGCCGCGCTCGTTTTAGGCTTCGTCGCGAGATCGAATATCCGTCGGCAAACAGCGAGCACGAACCCGAGTCCGGCAAGGGAGATGAACAGCATCTCCCACCGGCCTGCGGACACGACGGGGGCGAAAGCTGCCTGGGCCACGTAGACCGCGAAAACGCAGAACAGCGCGATGCCGCCTAGCAACGCCAGCCTGCGAAACCGTCGCCCGTTGGGGCGCTCACTGCGCATGAGACCTCCGCCGGCGACGACCTTACGCCCCTGAACGGGCCCGAGCAATCATGGTTATGCAGCCGGCAAATTGAAGGATGATCGGGCCCCTATTGACGCGCAAGGTACGGGATGCGCTGCACGCCGCCGCGCGCGCCGGTAAGCGCGCCGTCGAGTGCTCGTTGGACCTCGAGCGTTCGAGGACGACCGTCGAGGTGAGTCCTTCGGGATGGACCTGGCAGGGCCGACGGTACCCCTACCTGGAATCCTGCAAGGACAGGACCGTTTACCACTGGGACGGCGAGGTCTTCCAGCCGGTGGCGCGCTACACGACGTCGCTGATCAAGCTGGTGCCGACGCAGTGGGGGCCGCCGACGTTCGAAATCGACGGCATCAAGATGCACCTCACGGCGCAGATCTCGCCCTATGCGGATGCGGAACGCAAGGTCGGCTTGATTCAACCGCGCGGGAAGACGATTCTGGACACCTGCGGCGGCCTGGGCTATTTCGCCGCCTGGTGTCTGCACGGTCAGGCGAGACAGGTCCTTTCCTACGAGAAGTCTGCAGACGTGATCTGGCTGCGCAGCCTCAATCCCTGGTCGCCCGAGGTTGGCGGCGCGCTGGCGCTAACCCACGGCGACATCGTCGAGCAGATCATCATGCTGGCGAGCGACTCGGTCGACGCGATATTGCATGATCCGCCGCGCTTCGGCATCGCCGGCGAGCTTTACTCGCAGTCCTTTTATGAGCAGCTCGCTAGGGTGCTCAGGCGCAAGGGCAAGCTGTTTCATTACACCGGCGAGCCGAACAAGTTGACCAGCGGCCGCGACGTACCCGGCGAAGTGATGAAGCGTCTGCGCCACGCCGGCTTTGCCGCGGAGCGGATCGGCGACGGCGTGTTGGCGGTGAAGAAGTGAGCCTCTCGCCGGGCAGCGTCTAGACCGGCTGAAAGGAGGAGCGCGGAATAGATCGTCCGCGGCGGTGTTCTCCCTCTTGGCATCACCCAACCATGAAAAGGGAAACCCCATGAACATCCGCGCTCTTCTTCCAGTGGCGGCCGCCGCCGCAACCCTGCTCTCGACCTACGCGATGGCGGAACCCGCTTCCGTCAAGACCGAAGCCGGTATGCTGGTCAATTCGGCCGGCATGACCCTGTACACGTTCGACAAAGATCCGGCCGGCAGCGGCAAGAGTGTATGCAACGGTCCCTGCGCGACGAACTGGCCGCCCCTCATGGCGGGCGGCTCCGACTCGGCCAGCGGCAATTGGACGATCGTCACGCGAGATGACGGCGGTAAGCAATGGGCCTACAAGGGCAAGCCGCTTTACCTGTGGATCAAGGACCAGAAGCCCGGCGACAAGACCGGCGAGGGATTCAACAACGTCTGGCGCGTCGCCAAACCCTGATCCCGCGGAGCCGGGTTCGGGATCGCGAGGACCCGGCTCATTCCCCCTTGATGACGCCCCGGGAGGCGAGCCGCGCGATCTGTGCCGGGTCATAACC
>JBLMWT010000228.1:0-6082 GCA_050257375.1 Sphingomonadaceae bacterium | reverse complement strand
TGCGCTCACTTCTGCGCTCTTCCGTGCGCCCGAAGGGGTCGAGCACGGTGCCGCGCAGGCCCTTCAGCTTCGCGAGGATCCGGAATCCGCTCATCATCCATGGGCCGAAGCGCATCTTCTTCGGCTCGCCGGTAAGCGGATCGGGCTTGGCGAGGAGCGGCGGCGCGAGATGGAAGTTGAGCTTGTAGTCGCCCTCGAACATGCCCGCGATCGTCTTCGCGAACTCGCCGTCGGTGTACAGGCGCGCCACCTCGTACTCGTCCTTGTAGGTCATGAGCTTCGCGTAGTACCGCGCCACCGCCTCGACAAGCTTCGCGCTGCCGAGCTTTTCCTGCTCGGCTTTGCGTACGCGCTCGACGAGCACCTGGTAGCGCGCGGCGTAGGCGGCGTTCTGGTAGGCGGTGAGCAGCGCGACGCGCCGCTCGACGAGCTCGTCGAGGTTGCGCGAGAAGTGCTGGTCGATAGGGATCACCTCGGCGGGCGTCGCGATACGCCGCACGCGCTCGAGGTCTACGGCCGCCCGCCGTCCCCAGGTGAAGCTCGCGACGTTGAACTCGACCGCGACGCCGTTCAGCTCGATCGCGCGCAGCAGCGCCGTGCCTTCGAGCGGCACCCAGCCCTTCTGGTAAGCGTAGCCGAGCATGAACATATTCGTGGCGATCGAGTCGCCCATCAGGTTGGTCGCGAGCTCGGCCGCGGGAACGAAGTCGGCGTTCTGCTCGCCGCAGGCGGACGCGATGTCGTGCCGCAGGTCGCTGCCCGGCAGCTGCCAGTCCGGATTGCGCACGAAGTCCGCGGTCGGCGAGGTGGTCGCGTTGACGAGCGCGCGCGTCTTCGCCGCGCTCATCTTCTCGAGCGCGTCGGCGCCCGCGGTGACCACCAGGTCGCAGCCGAGCACCAGGCGCGCGTCGCCGGCGCCGAGGCGCGCGGCGTGCAAGTGCTCGGGGCTCGGCGCGAGCTTGACGTGCGACATGACGGCGCCGTACTTCTGCGCCAGGCCGGACATGTCGAGCACCGACACGCCCTTGCCTTCCAGGTGCGCCGCCATCGCCAGGATCTGCCCGATGGTGATCACGCCCGTGCCGCCGATGCCGGTCACGAGAACGCCGTACGGCTGATCGAGCGCCGGGATCCGCGGTTCTGTCAGAGGAAAATTCTCGCCGCTCGGCGCCGCCGACGACTTGCCCTTCTTAAGCCGGCCGCCTTCGACCGTGACGAAGCTTGGGCAGAAGCCCTTCACGCACGAGAAGTCCTTGTTGCAGGTCGACTGGTTGATCTTGCGTTTGCGTCCGTACTCGGTCTCGAGCGGCTCGACCGACAGGCAGTTCGACTTGGCGCTGCAGTCGCCGCAGCCCTCGCACACCATCTCGTTGATGATCGCGCGCTTGGCCGGATCGGGATAGGTGCCGCGCTTGCGGCGCCGGCGCTTCTCGGAGGCACAGGTCTGGTCGTAGATGAGCGCCGAGACGCCGGGCGTCGCGCGCAGTTCCCGCTGGACCTGGTCGAGCTCGTCGCGGTGGCGCACGGTGACGCCCGGCGCCCAGTTGGTGCCGGCCGGGTACTTCTCCGGCTCGTCGGTGACCACCACGATCGGCTTCACGCCTTCCGCGGCCACCTGCCGCGAGATGAGCGCCGGATCGAGCGGACCGTCGTGGCGCTGGCCGCCGGTCATCGCGACCGCGTCGTTGAAGAGGATCTTGTAGGTCATGTTGACCTTGGCCGCGACCGCGGCCCGGATCGCGAGCAGGCCGGAATGAAAATAGGTGCCGTCGCCCAAATTCGCGAAGATGTGCTTCTCGTCGGTGAACGGCGATTCGCCGATCCAGGGCGCGCCCTCGGCCCCCATGTGGGTGAAGGTCGCGGTGTTGCGGTTCATCCACACCGCCATGTAGTGACAGCCGATGCCCGCAGTGGCGCGGCTGCCCTCGGGCACGCGCGTCGACGTGTTGTGCGGGCAGCCGGAACAGAAGTACGGCTGGCGCACGGCGGTGACGCGCGGCTTGGCGAGCGCTTTTTGCTTGAAGTCGAGGAACGCCAGGTGTTCCTCGAACTGTCGTCCGAGCGCGCCGTGCAAGTTCAGCTTCTTCAGCCGCTGCGCGATGGCGCGCGCCACGATCGCCGGCGAATGCTCGTAGTGCGCGGGCAACAGCCAGGTTCCCGCCGGCTGCCCGGCGGCGCGGCTCCACTCGCCGTTGTCGTCGAACTTGCCGACCACGCGCGGTGCGCGCACGCCTTCCTTCCAGTTATAGAGCTCTTCCTTGATCTGGTACTCGATCAGCTGGCGTTTCTCCTCGATCACGAGGATTTCCTCCAGCCCCTCGGCGAAGCGCCGCGCGCCCTGTGGCTCGAGCGGCCAGGACATCGCCACCTTGTACACGCGCAAACCGATTTCGCGCGCGACATGCTCGTCGATGCCGAGATCGGCGAGCGCTTGCATCGTGTCGCCGAATGACTTGCCGGTCGTCACGATCCCGAGCTTCGCGCGCGGGCTGTCCCACACGATGCGGTCCAGTTTATTCGCGCGCGCGTAGGCGAGCGCCGCGTAGACCTTCCAGTCGAGCAGGCGCGCCTCCTGCTCGAAACGGTCGTCGGGCCAACGGATGTTGAGGCCGCCGGGCGGGAGCGTGAAGTCCGCGGGCAGTTGGATCTGCACGCGCTCCGGATCGACCTCGACCGATGCGCCGGATTCGACCACGTCGGTGACGCAGATGAAACCGATCCAGCAGCCGGAATAGCGGCTCATGGCGTAGCCATGCAACCCCAGATCGAGATACTCCTGCACGTTGGCCGGGTTGAGCACCGGGATGCAGCAGGCCTTGAAGATGTGCTCCGACTGGTGCGGCAGGGTGGACGACTTGGCCGCGTGATCGTCGCCCGCGAGCAGCAGCACTCCGCCGTGCTTCGACGTGCCCGCCGAATTGCCGTGCTTGAACACGTCGCCGCAGCGGTCCACGCCCGGCCCCTTGCCGTACCACATGCCGAACACGCCGTCGTATTTCGCGCCCGGGAACATGCCGACCTGCTGCGTGCCCTGGATCGCGGTCGCGGCGAGGTCTTCGTTTATTCCCGGCTTGAACACGACATGGTGGTCGCGCAGGATCTTGTTCGCGCCCCACATCGTCTGGTCGACGCCGCCGAGTGGCGAGCCGCGGTAGCCGGAGATGTAGCCGGCCGTATTGAGGCCGGCGCGCAGGTCGCGCGCGCGCTGCATGAGCATCAGGCGCACGAGCGCTTGCGTGCCAGTGAGGAACACGCGGCCGCGCTGCAGCGTGTACTTGTCATCCAATGAAACCTGAGCGAGCTTGGCGGGATCGACCGGTGCGTTCATCGGCATGTCTCCTCAGGAATGTTGCGTCGCGCGCCGCGGGCGCTTCGAAGGTAGCACAGCTTTAGACAGCGGCGGGCAGCTTGGTTTGCTCCGCGTGCGCGCTTGCGGCAGCGGGCCCGTCCCAATAGGGTTCGGGACCGAAGGCCTCGACGAGGAATTCGACGAACGCGCGCGTCTTGGCGGGCAGATAGCGGCGATGCGGGTAGACGGCGTAAATGGCCACGTCGGTCGTGAAGGAATAACCGGGAAACAGCGCGACGAGCGAGCCGTCGGCGAGATTGCGATGCACGTCCCAGGTGGATTTTAGGGCGACGCCGAGGCCCGCGATCGCCCATTCGCGCAGCACCTCCCAGTTGTCGCACGCGTAGTTGCCGGTCACGCGCACTTCGCCCGCCTTGCCGACCGGATCCTTGTATTCGAGCGTCATGGCGAAGGCGCCGTCCCAGTTGGGCACGAGGAAGTTGTGCTGGACGAGGTCGGCCGGCGTGCGCGGCATGCCGTGCTGGCGCAGGTACTCCGGGCTCGCGCAGACCACTCGCCGGTTCGGCGCCAGCATGCGCGCGGCGAGCGAGGAGTCCTCCAGGTGCGCGATGCGCACCGCGAGGTCGAATCCCTCCTCGATCAGATTGACGTTGCGATCGGAGAGGCTCAGCGCGAGGCGCACCTTCGGGTAGCGCTCGGCGAAGCGCGGCACGAGCGGCGCCACGTGCTGATGGCCGAACGAGGCAGGTAGGGCGACCCGCAGGACCCCCTGCGGCTCGGCGCGTCCGGCCGAGGCCGCGGCGTCGGCCTCCTCGACCTCCGCCAGGATGCGTGTGCAAGCCTCGTAGTAGCCCGCGCCGTCCTCGGTGAGGTGGAGGCTGCGCGTCGTGCGGTGAATGAGGCGAGTGCCCAGGCGCGCTTCCAGCCCGGCAAGGCGCCGGCTCACCACGGCCGGCGAGAGGCCGAGCTCGCGCGCGGCGGCAGACAGGCTGCCTGCGGTCACGACCTTGGAGAAGATCGACATGTCCTGCAGGGAATCAGGCATATCTTTTCAAATTTCGCAAAAGTGAATTGATTCTCTGCGCTATTCTAAACCATACGGCAAAACCCTATGATTGCTGCATCGCAACAGAATCTTCTGAGGTTCTGAAATGAATGCTAGCGAAATCATGTACATAGAAGCCCAGCTGCGCGCCGAACCCCGGCTGCCCCTTGCGGAAGATCAGTACGCCCAGCTCATCGAGCACGCCAAGCGCGAGCGCGCGAAGGCGATTGGCCAAATGTGGCGCACGCTCGCCAAGCGCGTGGCGAGATTCATGCGTGAGGTGCAGGACCTGGCCGGCTCAAGCAACCACGGCCGCCTGCGTCGAACCTACTACTGAATTCCCGGTCGCGCCCGCCGCGATATCTCCCTCCTCCTCCATCGCGGCGGGGTTCGTCCCGCTCCGCACGCAAGTGCGGAGCGGGACCGCATCTTCGTTTTCAGCCCGCCGGTGCCTCGGGCTCGATATGTTCGAGCCGGTAGCCGTAGTTGTAGATCGGCACCACGCGGTAGCCGCTCTCGGGGCGCAGGTCCAGCTTCTTCCTCACCTGGCTGACGTGCGTGTCGACGGTGCGCGTGGCGAGATCGCCGCTGCGCCCCCATACGGCCTCCTGCAGGTGGCCGCGCGACATGAGGCGTCCGATGTTGCGGAATAGCACGACCGCCAGCTCGTATTCCTTGGGCGTCATCTCGATACGCGTGCCGTTGCGCCTGATTTCTCCGCGCTGCGTGTCGATCTCGAACGGCGGAAACGAGAGCTGCTTCTCCTCCTCGCGCGGGTAGGCGCGTCTCAGCAGCGCGCCCACTCGGGCGAGCAACTCCTGACGGCGGGCTGGCTTGACCATGTAGTCGTCGGCGCCGCCCTCCAGGGCGAACACGATGTCTTCCTCGGAATCACGCACGGTGACGAACAGGATGGGAACGGTCTTAGATACGTTGCCGCGGATCCATTTGAGAACCTCGTCGCCGGCGACGTCCGGCACCTGCCAATCGAGCACGTACAAGTCGAAGCTTTCGCGCCCCGCGTGCTTCATGGCCTCTCGGCCAGCGCTGTAGCCGTGCACGTCGTGACCCGCGTCGGACAGCCAGCGCTTGAGCAGCGCAAGCTGGTCGGGATCGTCTTCCAGGATCGCGATTCGCAAGTGTTCCTCCGATGGCGCCGGGCGGCGCGTCGCGCCCCGAATGATAATGCGGCTTGAGGATGAAGGAAATTCCGGCTGTGGCAATATCGCCCCTCCCCGGGGGGGTCTGGACGATGCGACTCGCTATTCTTGGCGGTGGAACGATCGCGCGGCTAGTCGTTGAGCATGTGCGCGCGGGACGGCTGGGAGCCGTCGAGGTGATCGCTGTCTCCGGACGCAGTGCGCACTCGCGCGGCGCTCGCCTCGCGGCAGAATTCGGGCTGCGCTATGTAGTCGGGGGCGACGCGTTGCTCGCGCTGCGGCCCGACGCGGTGCTCGAGGCGGCCTCGCACGAGGCCGTGCGCGCCCACCTGGTCGCCCTGCTCGGCGCCGGCATCTCGGTGGTCGTGCTTTCCGCTGGCGCACTCGCGGACGATGCGCTGCGCGCGGCGTCGGAGCGCGCCGCCGAGTCCTCTGGTGCGCTGCTCTACGTGCCTTCGGGGGGGATTGGCGGTCTCGACGCGCTCAAGGGCGCCTGCGTCGCGGGCGTCGACGAGGTCTCGATTCGCGTCGCCAAGCCGCCGGCGGCCTGGAAGGGCATTCCGTACG
>JBLMWT010000227.1:0-2821 GCA_050257375.1 Sphingomonadaceae bacterium | reverse complement strand
ACTTGTTGTTGCCCTTTTCCGGCCCGAGCTTCTTGCCGATCGCCTTGGTGAGCACGCGGATCGCGGGCGCGATCTGGTACTCGTTGTAGTACTCGCGCAGGAAGTTGATCACTTCCCAGTGGTTCGGCGTCAGTTCGACCTTCTCCTGCTCCGCGAGGAACTTCGCGATGTCCTCGTTCCAGTCGGACAGATTGAGGAGATAGCCTTCCTCGTCGGTTTCGTAAGCCTTGCCGTTCAGATCGAATGCACCCATGTCGCCTCCAAAGTTTAAAGTCCGCCTAAAGCCACGACTGGCAGTTCGGCTGCTCGCAAGCGAGGTCCACGAAGCCGCCGAAGTCCACCAGCTGAATTCCGTCCATCACCCGTCCCGCGACGCCGCGCGCCTCGAGATCGGGCTTGAGCGCGTACACCTTCACGCGCGCCATCGCCTGTTTCAGGCTCGCCTCGGCCGCGCTGCCGCGCGTCGCCGCGTACACGCCGTCCTCGATGAGGAGCAGCGCCGAGCCGGGCTGCGCGAGCCGCAGGCAGGCCTCGAGCGCGTTGCGCTCGTAGGGGCTCTTGTTCACGATGTGCAGCACGCTCTCCCCTTCCTCAAAAGCTGATCACCACGTCCTGCGAGCCCATCAGCTCGGCGAGCTCGCCCGAGGACATCACCTGAACGTCGACCAGCAGGTCCTGCTCCGACAGCCCGCGCCGCTCGAGCGCCTCGCGCTCGACGTACAGCTTCTCGATGTCGTAGCCTTCGAGCGCGCGGTAGGTCGGCGAGAAGTTCTTCGTCTCGATGCCCTTGGTCTGCTGTCCCTTGACCAGCTGGTACACGCCGTCGTCGACGAAGGCGAGCGACACGTCCTGATCGAAGGCCGCGCTGATCAGCACCACTTCCAGCCCCTCGAGGGCGTAAATGGTCCCGTACGGGGCTTTCCGATTCACGAACATGAATTTCTTCGTGGTGCCCATGCGCCCGCCTCAGTCGCCGAAGACGACGAGGCGGTCGCCCTCGATGCCGGCCTCGACCAGCTGCCCCAGCCCCGAGATGCGGAATCCCGGGGCGAGCAGCTCGTCCTTGATGCCGCGCCTGAGCGCCGCCGCCACGCAGACGACCAGATCCACGCCGTGCTCCGCGGCGAGCTTCGACCAGCGATTGACGATGTGCCGGTCGTCCTGCGGCGGCTCGGTGTACTTGGTCGCGTTGTTCACGCCGTCGTGATAGAAGAACACGCGGTAGATCTGGTGCCCTTTCTCCAGCACCGCCTTGGCGAACAGGTACGCCGAGTCGCTCGCCTGGTGCGTGTACGGGCCCTCGTTCACGAGAATGCCGAACTTCACGCGCGCCTCAGAAGCGGATGTGCGCCGAGGCGTTCAGCGTGTAACGCGAGCCGCGCCAGTCGTCGATGTGGTACTTGGTGAACGGCAGCTCGGTCTTCCTGAAGAACGCCGGCCAGCCGATGCGGTCGATCCAGTCCGACATGCGCTCCCACGGACGGCCGTCCGCCTTGTAGGTGGCGAGGATCCGCTTCACCACCTCGGCCACTTCCGGCCAGCGCGGCGGGTTGTTCGGCAGCCCCGAGGCGACCAGCTTGTGGAAAGTCGGGCGGATGCGCGCGTTCGAGTTCTTGCCGCCCACCCAGATCGCGATCTTCGAGTATTCCGGATCGTTGATCTGCATCGGCGGGCACGGTGGGTAGCAGGCGCCGCAGCACACGCACTTCTTCTCGTCCACCTCGAGCGACGGCTTGCCGTTGACCAGCGCCGGACGGATCGCCGCCACCGGGCAGCGCGCCACCACGGCGGGGCGCTCGCACACGTTCGCCACCAGGTCGTGGTTGATCTTGGGCGGCTTGGTGTGCTGCACGATGATCGCGATATCGGCCTGGCCGCCGCAGTTGATCTCGCAGCACGAGGTCGACAGCTTGACCCGGTTCGGCATCTCGCACTTCACGAACTCGTCATAGAGCTCGTCCATCAGCGACTTCACCACGCCCGAGGCGTCGGTGCCCGGGATGTCGCAGTGCAGCCAGCCTTGCGTGTGGGCGATCATCGACACCGAGTTGGCGGTGCCGCCGACCGGAAAACCGGTCTTGTTGAGCGCCCCGATGAGCGGCTCGACCTTCGCCTTGTCCGCGACCATGAACTCGATGTTCGAGCGCGTGGTGAAGCGAACGTGCCCGTCGGCGAACTGGTCGGCGATGTCGCACAGCCCGCGGATCGTGTGGTGGTCCATCTGGCGCTGCGTGCCCGCCTTGACGGTCCAGATCTCGTCGCCGTTCGCCGCCCGGTGCATTAGCACGCCGGGCTTCGGATGGTTGTGGTAGACCCACTTGCCGTAGTGCTTCTTCATCAGCGGATGCATATACAGCATCGGGTCCGGCGCCCCGTGCTCGACCGGCATCTTCGGTTGTGCGTGTGCCATCTGTGATCCTCCTCAGGCCGCCTTCTGCTCGCCGCTCTTCGCCACCTGCTCTTCCCAGTCGTCGGTGCGCACGTAGGGGTTCGTCCTCGGGTGCAGCACCATGCTCGGGTCGACCGGCAGCTCGACCGCCTCCAGGAAGTTCGCCAGGCCGATGCGCTCGATGGTCTCGCCGACGCGCTCGTGGTCGAGCGCGTTCTCGGCGAAGAAGTCGAGCACCTTGCGCGCCAGCTCCTGGAGCTTTTCGAAGTCCTCGCCGCTCTCCAGCTTCATGAACGGCACCACCATGATCCCCAGGGTGGAGCCGATCTTCAGCACGCCCTTGCCGCCGATCAGGATCGACACGCCGCGCTCCTTGCCGGGCAGCAGCGCGCCCGGCATCACGTTCAGGCAGTGCATGCAGCGCACGCAGTC
>JBLMWT010000226.1:0-10091 GCA_050257375.1 Sphingomonadaceae bacterium | reverse complement strand
CTGATCCACCACTTCAAGCTGTTCACCGAGGGCATGCACGTGCCGGAAGGCGAGGCCTTTGCCTCGATCGAGCATCCCAAGGGCGAGTTCGGCGTGTACCTCGTCTCCGACGGTGCCAACAAGCCCTACCGCATGAAGCTGCGCTCGCCCGCCTACGCGCATCTGTCGGGCATGGATGAGCTCTCGCGCGGCCACATGCTGGCCGACGCGGTGACGGTGATCAGCACGCTCGATATCGTTTTCGGCGACATCGACCGGTGAACCCGATGCTTTCCCGAGAGGCCCTGAGCAAGATCGATCGCGAAATCGGCAAATACCCGGCCGAACAGAAGCGCTCGGCGGTGATGGCGGCGCTCATCATCGCGCAGGACGAGAAGGGCTGGCTGTCGACCGAGCTGATGGACTACGTCGCGCACTACCTCGAGATGGCGCCCGTGGCCGTGTACGAGGTGGCGAGCTTCTACAACATGTACAACCTCGAGCCGACCGGCCAGTACAAGCTCACCGTCTGCACCTGCCTGCCGTGCGGCCTGCAGGGTTCGCTCGAGGCGGCCGACCATCTGAAGGAGCGCCTCGGCATCGACTTCGGCGAGACCACCGCGGACGGGCGCTTCACCCTCAAGGAGGGCGAGTGCATGGGCGCCTGCGCGATGTCGCCGGTGGTGCTGGTCAACAACAAGCGCATGTGCGATTTCATGTCCAAGGACAAGCTCGACGCGCTGATCGACGAGCTGACGGGGAAGGGCTGAGATGCTCGATTACGGGCCGGACGCGATCCTGATGGCGGGGCTGGACGGCGCCAATTGGCGCCTGGCCGATTACGAGAAGCGCGGCGGCTATGCGGCGCTCAGGAAGCTGCTCGCCGAGAAAACGGCGCCCGACGCGGTGATCGCCGAGGTGAAGAAGTCCGCGCTGCGCGGGCGCGGCGGCGCGGGCTTCCCGACCGGGCTGAAGTGGAGCTTCATGCCGCGCCAGTATCAGGGCGACAAGTACCTCGTGTGCAACTCCGACGAGGGCGAGCCGGGGACCTGCAAGGACCGCGACATCCTGCGCTACAACCCGCACGCGGTGATCGAGGGCATGGCGATCGCCGGCTACGCGACCGGCGCGACCGCGGGCTACAACTACGTGCACGGCGAGATCTGGGCCGTGTACGAGCAGTTCGAGGAGGCGTTGCGCGAGGCCTACGCGGCCGGCTACCTCGGCAAGAACATCCTCGGCTCAGGCTTCGGCTTCGAGTTGTACGCGCATGCGGGCTACGGCGCCTACATCTGCGGCGAGGAGACCGCGCTGCTCGAGTCGCTCGAGGGCAAGAAGGGCCAGCCGCGCTTCAAGCCGCCGTTCCCGGCGAGCTTCGGGCTGTACGGCAAGCCCACGACGATCAACAACACCGAGACCTTCGCCGCGGTGCCCTGGATTATCCAGCACGGCGGCGATGCGTTCCTCGCGCTCGGGCGGCCGAACAACGGGGGCACCAAGATCTTCTCGGTGACCGGGCACGTGAACCGGCCGGGCAACTACGAAGTGAAGCTGGGCACCCCGTTCGCCAAGCTGCTCGAGATGGCGGGAGGAGTCCGGACGGGACGCAAGCTGAAGGCCGTGATCCCGGGGGGATCGTCCATGCCCGTGCTGCCCGCCGAGGTCATGCTGGCCACCGACATGGATTACGACTCGATCGCCAAGGCGGGCTCGATGCTCGGATCGGGCGCGGTGATCGTAATGGACGACAGCACCTGCATGGTGCGCGCGCTCGAGCGCCTGTCGTACTTCTATTTCGAGGAATCCTGCGGCCAGTGCACGCCCTGCCGGGAGGGCACCGGCTGGCTGTACCGCGTGGTGAACCGCATCGAGAACGGCAAGGGACGGCCGGAGGATCTCGCCCTGCTGGACGACGTCTCCGACAACATCGCCGGCCGCACGATCTGCGCGCTCGGCGACGCGGCGGCGCTTCCGGTGAAGAGCTTCATCAAGCATTTCCGCGGCGAGTTCGAATACCACATCGAGAACAGGCGCTGCCTGGTGCAGGGCGCGCACAGCGAGCCGAAGTGGGGCCGCTCCGGCGCGCACCGCCCGGCAGCGATGGTGAAGGCGGCCTGATATGCCCAAGCTCGAAGTAGACGGCAAGCCGGTCGAGGTGGCGCAGGGCGCCACGGTGATGGAGGCTGCCCACAAGCTCGGCATCTACGTGCCGCACTTCTGCTACCACGAGAAGCTTTCCATCGCGGCGAATTGCCGCATGTGCCTGGTCGAAGTCGAGAAGGCGCCCAAGCCGCTGCCGGCCTGTGCCACGCCGGTGGCCGAGGGCATGAAGGTGTGGACGCATTCGCCTGCGGCCAAGAAGGCGCAGAACGGCGTCATGGAGTTCCTGCTCATCAACCATCCGCTCGACTGCCCGATCTGCGACCAGGGGGGCGAGTGCCAGCTGCAGGACCTGGCGGTCGGCTACGGGCACAGCGGCTCGCGCTACCAGGAAGCGAAGCGCGTCGTGCTGCACAAGGACATCGGGCCGCTGGTGGCCGCCGAGGAGATGACGCGCTGCATCCAGTGCACGCGCTGCATCCGCTTCGGAGAAGAGATCGCCGGCGTGATGGAGCTCGGCATGATCAATCGCGGCGAACACGCCGAAATCGTCGCCTTCGTCGGCAAGACGGTCGACTCCGAGCTGTCGGGCAACGTCATCGACCTGTGCCCGGTCGGCGCGCTTACCTCCAAGCCCTTCCGCTACAGCGCGCGCACCTGGGAGCTCGGCAGGCGCAAGTCGGTGTCGCCGCACGACGGCCTCGGATCGAACCTGATCGTGCAGGTGAAGCAGAACCGAGTCATGCGCGTGCTGCCGCTCGATAACGAGGCGATCAACGAGTGCTGGCTGTCGGACAAGGACCGTTTCTCCTACGAGGGCCTGAACTCCGCGGAGCGCCTGACGCGGCCGATGGTCAAGCGCGGAGGCGCCTGGCAGGAGGTGGACTGGGAGGTCGCGCTCGAGCAGGCGGCTGCCGGTCTCAAGGCCGCGGGCGGCGACGTCGCCACGCTCGCCAGCCCGCATGCGACGCTCGAGGAGCTGTACCTCGCCGGCAAGCTCGCGCGGGCCCTCGGCGGCGGCGCGGACTTCCGCCTGCGGCACGCGGACTTTTCCGCGGACGGCAGGAGGCGCGGCATTCCCTGGCTCGGCATGCCGCTCACCGAGCTCGGCAAGCTCGACCGCGTGCTGGTGGTCGGCTCGTTCCTGAGGAAGGACCATCCGCTCATCGCCCACCGCCTGCGCCAGGCCGCAAAGCGCGGCGCGCAGGTGCATGTGCTCCACTCGGTCGACGACGACTGGCTGATGCCGATCGCGAGCAAGAAGATCGTGGCGCCCTCGGAACTCGCCGATCAGGTCTCGAATTTCAAGGACGTGCTGAATGGCGGCAAGAACGCCGCGGTGCTGCTCGGGAACTTTGCGCAGCAGCATCCGCGCGCCGCGCGCATCCACGCCGCGGCGCAGGCGCTCGGCGTGGGCGTGGGTTTCCTCGGCGAGGCGGCAAACTCGGTCGGCGGGTACCTCGCGGGGCTGCCGCAGGCCGGCAACGTTCAGGCGTTTTTCGACCAGCCGCGCCGGGCCTACCTGCTGCTGAATGTCGAGCCGCGCCTGGATTGCGCCGATCCGCAAGCCGCGACGGCGGCGCTCGGCCAGGCGGATTTCGTGCTCGCGCTGTCGGCCTTCAAGCCCGACGCGCAGGACGCCGCGCACGTGGTGCTGCCGATCGCGCCGTTTAGCGAGACCGCGGGCACGTTCGTCAGCACGGAGGGGCGGGCGCAGAGCTTCAACGCGGCCGTGCCGCCTGTGGGCGACGCGCGGCCTGCGTGGAAGGTGCTGCGCGTGCTCGGCAACCTGCTCGGCGCCGCGGGCTTCGATTACCAGAGCTGCGACGAGGTGCGCGCGGAGTGCCTGGGCGGCAGGGACATCGCTGGGCTGCTCTCGAACGAGATTTCGGCGCAGGAACAGGCGGCGCCGCCGAAGCCGGCCGGGCTGCAGCGCATCGCGGAAGTGCCGATCTACTTCGCCGATCCGCTCGTGCGGCGCGCGCAAGCGCTGCAGAGGACGCGCGACGCGCAGCCCCCGAAGGCCTGGATGAATGCCGCGCTGATGCAGCGCCTGGGCATCGCCGCCGGGCAGCCGGTGCTCGTGAGGCAGGGCGCGGGGGAAGCACGCCTCGTGGCGGCGCTGGACGAGCGCCTGCCCGAGGGTTGCGTGCGGGTCGCGGCGGCGCACGCGAGCACGGCGTCGCTCGGCGCCATGTTCGGCGAGCTCTCGCTCGAGAAGCTCGCCACGGTGAAGGCGGCCTAGATGATCGACTGGCTCGTCTCCCGACCCGACACCTGGTTCGGCCCGGTGTGGGGACCCGCGGTGTTCGACACGGTGAAAACTCTGCTCTACATCGTCGCGATCGTCGCGCCGCTGTTCGTCGGGGTGGCCTATCTCACGCTATGGGAAAGGAAGCTGATCGGCTGGATGCAGATCCGCCTCGGCCCGAACCGCGTCGGCCCGCTCGGCCTGCTGCAGCCGATCGCCGACGGCGTGAAGCTCCTCATGAAGGAGATCATCCTGCCGACCAACGCGAGCAAGGCGCTCTATATCCTCGCGCCGATGATCGCCATCCTGCCGGCGCTGGCCGCCTGGGCGGTGGTCCCGTTCGCGCCGCAGGTGGTGCTGGCCAACATCAATGCGGGTCTGCTGTACGTCATGGCGCTCACCTCGTTCGGCGTGTACGGCGTGATCGTCGCCGGCTGGGCGTCGAACTCGAAGTACTCGTTCCTCGGCGCCATGCGCTCCGCCGCGCAGATGGTGTCCTACGAGATCGCCATGGGCTTCGCCCTGGTGGTGGTGCTCATGGTTTCGGGCAGCCTCAACCTGTCGGACATCGTGAACGCGCAGGGACGCGGCATGTTCGCGGCGATGGGACTGAACTTCCTGTCGTGGAACTGGCTGCCGCTCCTGCCGATCCTGGTGGTGTACTTCGTCTCCGGCGTGGCCGAGACGAACCGCGCGCCGTTCGACGTGGTGGAGGGCGAGTCGGAGATCGTCGCCGGCCACATGGTCGAGTATTCGGGCATGGCGTTCGCTCTGTTCTTCCTCGCCGAATACATGAACATGATCCTGATCAGCGCGCTCACGACGATCATGTTCTTCGGCGGCTGGCAGGCGCCGATCGACTCGGCGCTGTTCAACTGGATCCCGCCGATCGCGTGGCTGCTCGCGAAGATGTTCTTCGTGGTGTCGCTGTTCCTCTGGTTCCGCGCCACCTTCCCGCGCTACCGCTACGACCAGATCATGCGCCTGGGCTGGAAGATATTCATTCCCGTGACCCTGGTGTGGCTCGTGGTCGTCGGCCTGTGGATGCAGACGCCTTGGAGCATCTGGAAGTGAGGCGCGCGCGATGAGACGCATCGTCGATTTCTTCCGGTCGTTCCTGCTGCTCGAGCTGGTGCGCGGACTGATGCTCACCGGACGGCACGCCTTCGCGCGCAAGATCACGGTGCAGTACCCCGAGGAGAAGACCCCCATGAGCCCGCGCTTTCGCGGGCTGCACGCCCTGCGCCGCTACCCGAACGGCGAGGAACGCTGCATCGCCTGCAAGCTATGCGAGGCGGTGTGCCCCGCGATGGCGATTCACATCGAATCCGAGCTGCGCGCGGACGGAACGCGGCGCACGACGCGCTACGACATCGACCTGATCAAGTGCATCTACTGCGGCTTCTGCGAGGAGGCCTGCCCGGTCGACGCGATCGTCGAGACGCGCATCTTCGAGTTCCACGGCGAGCAGCGCGGCGACCTGTACTACACCAAACCGATGCTGTTGGCGGTCGGCGACCGTTACGAGGAGCAGATAGCGAAGGACCGCGCGGCGGATGCCGCCTATCGATAAACGACAACAATAATGTTCGAAGGCTTCCTGTTCTACGTCTTTTCGGCGATCCTGCTGCTGGCCGGGGTGCGCGTGATCACAGCGCGCAACCCGGTGCACAGCGCGCTGTTCCTCGTGCTCGCCTTCTTCACGGCGGCCGGCCTGTGGCTGCTGCTGCGCGCCGAGTTCCTGGCGATCGTCCTGGTGCTGGTGTACGTCGGCGCGGTGATGGTGCTGTTCCTGTTCGTCGTCATGATGCTCGACATCAATATCGAGCGGCTGAGGGCGGGCTTCTGGCGCAATCTGCCGCTCGCTCTGGCGGTGGGCGGGATCATGGTGTTCGAGATGATCGCCATACTCGGGCGCCAGTACTTCGGCGAGGCCGCCGCTCGCGAGCCCGGACCCGGTTACAGCAACACGCGGGCGCTCGGCCTGCTGCTGTACACGGAATACGCCTACGCGTTCGAGATCGCCGCGGTGATCCTGCTGGTCGCGATCGTCGCCGCGATCGCGCTCACGCTGCGCAGGCGCAAGGACGCGCGCCGGCAGGATCCAAGCGAGCAGGCGCGCGTGCGCCGCGCCGAACGCGTCGAGTTGCTGCCGATGCCGGCGGAGAAGGACGAATGATGGGCCCGCTCACGCTCAACCACTTCCTCGTGCTCGGCGCGCTGCTGTTCGCGATCAGCGTAGTCGGCATCTTCCTGAACCGCAGGAACATCATCATCCTGCTGATGGCTATCGAGCTGATGCTGCTCGCCGTGAACCTGAACTTCATCGCCTTCTCGCACTTCCTGGGCAACACGGCGGGGCAGGTGTTCGTGTTCTTCATCCTCACCGTCGCGGCCGCCGAGTCCGCGATCGGCCTCGCCATCCTCGTGGTGCTGTTCCGCAACCTCAATACCATCGACGTCGAAGAGCTCGACTCGCTCAAAGGATGAAGACCCTCTACCTCGTCGTGCCACTGGCCCCGCTCGCCGCGTCGATCGCCGCCGGGCTGTTCGGCCGCGCGATCGGCCGCAAGGGCGCGCACCGGGTCACGATCCTGGCGGTGCTCGCTTCCTTCGTCGCTTCGTGCGCGATCTTCGTCGACGTGCTGCACGGCAACACCTTCAACGGCAGCGTGTACACCTGGCTCACCAGCGGCGCGACGCGGCTGGAAATCGGCTTCCAGATCGACCGGCTGTCGGCGCTCATGATGGTGGTGGTGAGCTTCGTATCGCTCATGGTGCACGTCTACACCATCGGCTACATGGCGGACGACCCGGGCTACCAGAGGTTCTTCTCCTACATCTCGCTCTTCACCTTCGCGATGCTGATGCTGGTGATGAGCAACAACTTCCTGCAGCTGTTCTTCGGCTGGGAGGCGGTGGGCCTCGTCTCGTACCTGCTGATCGGCTTCTGGTACACGCGGCCGAGCGCGATCTACGCGAACCTCAAGGCCTTCATCGTCAACCGGGTGGGCGACTTCGGCTTCCTGCTCGGCATCGCCCTGGTGCTCGCGAATTTCGGCACGCTCGACTACGGCGCGGTGTTCACGCAGGCGCCCGCGCTCGCGGCGCGCACGATCGAAGTGCTTCCGGGCCACGCCTGGCAGCTGATGAGCGTCGTCTGCATCTGCCTCTTCGTCGGCGCGATGGGCAAGAGCGCCCAGTTTCCGCTGCACGTCTGGCTGCCGGACTCGATGGAAGGTCCGACGCCGATCTCGGCCCTGATCCACGCCGCGACGATGGTGACCGCGGGCATCTTCATGGTGGCGCGCATGTCGCCGCTGTACGAGCTGTCGCAGACCGCGCTCTCCGTCGTGACCGCTATCGGCGCGATCACCGCGCTGTCCATGGCGGTGGTCGCCGTCACGCAGTACGACATCAAGCGCGTGGTCGCCTACTCGACGCTGTCGCAGCTCGGCTACATGACCGCGGCGCTGGGCGCATCGGCTTACTCGGTGGCCATCTTCCACCTCATGACGCACGCCTTCTTCAAGGCGGTGCTGTTCCTGGGCGCGGGCTCGGTGATCATCGCGCTGCACCACGAGCAGGACATGCGCCGCATGGGCGGCTTGCGCCGCTACATGCCGATCACCTACCTGACCGTGCTGATCGGCGCGCTCGCCAACGCGGGGCTTCCGCCGTTCGCGGGCTTCTTCTCCAAGGACGCGATTCTCGAGGCGGTGCGCGACTCGAGCACGCCGGGGGCGGGCTTCGCCTACTGGGCGCTGCTCGCGGGCGTGTTCTTCGGCGGCCTTTACACGTTCCGTCTGGTGTTCTACGCCTTCCACGGCCAGCCGCGCATCGACGAGCACACGCGCAAGCACCTGCGCGAATCCCCGCTGGTGGTCACTCTGCCGCTCGTGCTGCTCGCGATTCCGTCGGTCGCGGCGGGCTGGTGGGCGGGGACCTTCGCCTTCGGCGACTACTTCGGCTCGAGCATCGTGCAACGCTTCCACGCGGAATATCACGGCGCCTGGAGCTACATGCTGCACGGCCTGGCTGGCGCGCCCTTCTGGTTCGGGCTCGCCGGCGCGGTCCTGGCCGGCTATCTCTATCTCGTGCGCACCGACCTGCCCAAGCGCATCGCGGTCGCATTCGGCCCGCTGTATGCGATCGTGCAGCGCAAGTACGGTTTCGACGAGCTCTATTCCTGGCTGTTCGCCGGCGGGGCGCGGCTGATCGGGGCGGGTCTGTGGAAAGGCGGCGACCAGGGCGTCATCGACGGCCTGGTCGTGAACGGCTCCGCGCGCCTGGTCGGCTGGTTCGCCTCCGTGGTGCGCCTGTTCCAGAGCGGTCTCATCTACCAGTACGCCTTCGCGATGCTGATCGGCGTGGTCTTCCTCACCTACTGGTTCCTGCGCAGCTGACGGCGGCCACATGCCAAGCGCGATCCCTTTCCTGTCGCTCGCCATCTGGGTCCCGATCATCGCCGGGCTGCTGGTGCTCGCCGCCGGCGGGGACCGCAACGCGCCTATGCAGCGCGGCCTGGCGATGCTCGGCGCGCTCGCCGGTTTCGCCGTCACGATCCCGCTGTACACCGGCTTCGACACCGCCTCCGCGGGCATGCAGTTCGTCGAGCTGCATCCGTGGATCGAGCGCTTCAACGTCAATTACCACCTCGGCGTGGACGGCATCAGCGTGCTGTTCGTGCTGCTGAACAGCTTCATCACCATCCTGGTCGTAATCGCGGGCTGGTCGGTGATCGAGAACCGCGTCGCCCAGTACTACGCGTCGTTCCTCGTGCTCTCCGGCCTCATGAACGGCGTGTTCTGCGCGCTGGACGGCGTGCTGTTCTACGTGTTCTTCGAGGCGACGCTCATCCCGATGTTCATCATCATCGGCGTGTGGGGCGGTCCGAACCGGGTGTACGCGGCGCTCAAGTTCTTCCTGTACACGCTCGCGGGCTCGCTGCTGCTGCTCGTTTCGGTGCTGTACCTGTACAACAAGTCCGGCGGCAGCTTCGCGATCCTCGACTGGCAGCGCATGCCGCTGCCGCTGCGCGCCCAGGTGCTGCTGTTCTTCGGCTTCCTGCTCGCCTTCGCGGTCAAGGTGCCGATGTGGCCGGTGCATACCTGGCTGCCGGACGCCCACGTCGAGGCGCCGACCGGCGGCTCGGTGGTGCTGGCCGCGATCATGCTGAAGCTCGGCGCGTATGGCTTCGTGCGCTTCACGCTGCCCATCCTGCCGGATGCCTCGCGCGAGCTCGCCTGGCTGATGATCGCGCTGTCGCTCATCGCGGTCGTGTACATCGGCCTGGTGGCACTCGTGCAGACCGACATGAAGAAGCTGATCGCCTACTCGTCGATCTCGCACATGGGCTTCGTCACGCTCGGCTTCTTCATCTTCAATTCGCTCGGCATCGAGGGCGGCCTGGTGCAGATGATCTCGCACGGCTTCGTCTCGGCGGCCATGTTCCTGTGCGTCGGCGTGATGTACGACCGCATGCACACGCGCCTGATCGCCGACTACGGCGGCGTGGCGAACACGATGCCGAAGTTCGCGTCGCTCATGATGCTGTTCGCGATGGCGAACAGCGGGCTGCCGGCCACCAGCGGCTTCGTCGGCGAGTTCATGGTGATCATGGGCGCGATGAAGGCGAGCTTCTGGATCGCTTTCGCCGCGGCCACGACGCTCATCTGGGGCGCCGCCTACACTCTGTGGATGTACAAGCGGGTGATCTTCGGCCCGATCGGCAACGACCACGTGGCCAAGCTGAAGGACC
>JBLMWT010000225.1:0-51009 GCA_050257375.1 Sphingomonadaceae bacterium | reverse complement strand
AGCTACCGCGTCAAGCTGTCGCTCCCCGCCGGGCAGCGCGGCCTGGTTCCCGGACGCCTGATCCGGGAAGTGGAGCCGCACGGTGCCGATCGCCGCTACATCGCCGAGTTCGCCTTCGAGCACCCCGCGGAGGACATCGACCTGATGGCCGGTCCGTACGTGGTACGCGAGAAGCTGGTGGCGCGCGAGGCAGCCGAGCCGCTACGCCTGCGCACCTATTTCTACCCGGAGCTGGCGCCACTCGCCGGGGATTACCTGGCCGATAGCGCGCGTTACATCGCGCGCTACGCGAAGGAGATCGGCTCCTACCCCTTCGCCGGCTTCTCGGTCGTCGCCAGTCCGCTGCCCGTGGGCTTCGGAATGCCGACGTTGACCTACATCGGCTCCCAGGTGCTCAGGCTGCCCTTCATCCGCGCCACCTCCCTGGGGCACGAAGTGCTGCACAACTGGTGGGGCAACGGCGTGTACGTCGACTATGCCCACGGCAACTGGTCCGAGGGCCTCACCACCTTCATGGCCGACTACGCCTACAAGGAGGAGGCCTCGGCCGAAGAGGCGCGCGCCACGCGGCTCGCATGGCTGCGCGATTTTGCATCGCTGCCCGCCGGGTCGCCGCAATCGCTCGCAGAGTTCCGCACGCGCGCGCACGGTGCCGCCGCAGCGATCGGGTACGGAAAGGCGGCATTCGTCTTTTACATGCTGCGCGACCTGATTGGTGCGGATGCGTTCGCACGCGGCGTGCGGGGCTTCTGGCGCGCGCAGCGCTTTCGCATTGCATCCTGGGCCGACCTGCGGCACGCCTTCGAGCAGGCGTCGGGGCGTCCGCTCGGGGCGTTCTTCGCGCAATGGGTCGAGCGCGCGGGCGCGCCCGACGTGCGCATCGTATCGGCACGCCAGCGGGACGGGGCTATCGAGGTGATCCTCGCGCAGTCGCAACCCGCGTACGCGCTTCGTGTGCCGCTGGAGATCGTGGGCGAGCATGGCTCGGAGACCCGCGTGGTTCAGTTGGACCGCGCGCGACAGACCGTCACCCTTCGGGTGAGCGGAAACCCGAAGGGATTGCGCCTCGATCCAGAGCTGCGCCTGTGGCGCGTTCTCGATCCGGCCGAGCTCCCTCCGATCCTGCGCGCGTGGATCCTCGCGAGGGCGCCGCGCATCGCACTCGCCTCGCCTGCGCTGCGCGCCGACGCCATGGCGCTCGCCGGACAGCTGTTCGAGAATCGCGCCGAGGAAATCCCGCTCGCGGAAGTGGGCGGCGGCGCGCAACCCGTGCTGCTCATCGGATTGCGAGCGGACGTCGATGCCGCCCTCGCTGCGCGCGGGCTGCCGAACGAGCCCGAGCATCTTGCGGGCCGCGGCTCGGCGCAGGTCTGGACGCTCTCTAGCGGCAGCGCCGCGGCCCGGCTAGCCGTGATCTCGGTGCGCGACGCCGCGGCGCTGCGCGCGCTTGCGCGCCCGCTGCCGCACTACGGGGCGCAGAGCTTCCTCGCCTTCGATGGCGCGCGCGCCATCGAGCGTGGCGTTTGGCCGGCAGCCGTGCCTCTCGTCCCGGTCACGCGCTAGGCTGTGCCTGGCCGGCGCAGACGCATCGCGCGCATCGGCGAGTGGCTGAAACCGACGCTGCGGTACAGCTCCTGGGCGCGCTCGTTTTCCGCGTCGGTGAGCAGGCTGATGCGCAGGATGCCCTCGGCGTGCGCCTGCGCGACCGCGTACGCGAGCAGCGTCCGGCCGATGCCGCGGCCGCGCCGCTCCGGACGCACGACGAAATCCTCCAACCAGGCCGCCCTGCCTCCCTCAGCGGTGCTGAGGGTGTACAGCAGGCTGCACATACCGAGGACCTGTTCGCCTTCGCGCACGACGTAGATACGGCCGATCGACGCGTCCCCGAGAATTCGGCTCAGGGCACGACGCTGCTTTTGCGCGTCGGGAGCAAATTCGGTCTCCTGGGCGAAGAGGACGCCCAGCAGTTCGACCAGTTGATCGAGGTCCTCGATGCGCGCGGCGCGGGGTTCGCTCATGGCTCAAGCGTGCAATTTTACCGTTGTCGGTTCTGCCGGCTTGCGCGCAGACAGGAGGCGACACTGCTAAATTGCGCGAAGTGAGCAGTACGTCGTATGCGGTCGTTTCCCGATTCAGTACCGTGTTCGCATGCATGCCACGGCGAACAGACACGATACGACCCTGCCGTCCGGCGTTGTGGCATCGATCTTATCGGGTTGTCTCGTCGGGCTCGCGGTTGCCGGGCTGTACGCCGGCATTGCACCGGCTCCCTCCGGCCTCGGCGCCGCGCCGAACACCGCAGAAACCTGCCGCGCCTGCGGCGTCGTCGAAGACGTGCGCAGGATTGAAGCCCCACGGCCGCACGACGCCGCGAGCACGGTGGTGAGCAGCCGCGACGAAGCCATCGTCATGCTGCTTGTCGCTTTGGGGGGTGCAACGCTCGCGCCGCCCCCGTCGACGCTCTACGAGGTCAGCGTCAGGATGGCCGACGGATCGACGCGCGCGATTCGAGCCGTCCACGCGCCGCGCTGGCGCGCCGGAGACCCCGTCAAGGTCGTCAAGGGAGAGCTCGAGGCCCGCGCTACACGTTGAATCGGAAGTGCACGACGTCGCCGTCACGCACGACGTAATCCTTCCCTTCGACGCGCAGCTTGCCGGCCTCCCGGGCCCCCGCCTCGCCTTTGCAGGCGATATAGTCGGAATAGGACACGACCTCGGCGCGGATGAAGCCGCGCTCGAAGTCGCTGTGTATGACGCCCGCGGCCTGCGGCGCGGTCGCGCCGACCGGAACGGTCCATGCGCGCACCTCCTTCGGGCCGGCGGTAAAGTAGGTCTGCAGGCCTAGGAGCTGGTAGCCGGCGCGGATCACGCGGTTCAGGCCTGGTTCCTCCATTCCCATGTCGGCGAGAAACACCTTCTTGTCTTCGTCGCCGAGATCGGCGATCTGCGATTCCAGCGCGGCGCAGATTGCTACCACCGGTGCGCCTTCCGCGCGCGCGCGCGCTTCGACCGCGGCGAGCAGCGGATTGTCGACGAAACCGTTCTCGTTGACGTTCGCGACGTACATCGTCGGCTTCATCGTCAGCAGGAACAGCGGCCGGATCAATGCCAGCTCCTCCTTGCTCAGCTGCGCCGTGCGCGCCGGGCGCCCCTGGTTCAGGACCGCCTGCACCTTGTCGAGCGCCGCCACCAGCCGCTGCGCCTCCTTGTCGCCGCCCGCCTTGGCCAGCTTGGTGCTGCGCGCCAGCTGCTTTTCCACCGACTGCAGATCGGCAAGCGCGAGCTCCGTGTTGATCGTCTCGATATCGGAAACCGGATCGACGCGCCCGGCGACATGCACGACGTTGGGATCCTCGAAGCACCGCACGACGTGCGCGATGGCGTCGGTCTCGCGGATATTGGCCAGAAACTGGTTGCCGAGCCCCTCGCCCTTCGACGCGCCGGCGACCAAGCCGGCGATGTCCACGAATTCGACTACGGCCGGAATGACCTTCTGCGGGCGCGCGAGGGCGGCCAGCGCGGACAGCCTCGCATCCGGCACCTCGACAATGCCCACGTTCGGCTCGATCGTGCAGAAGGGGTAGTTTTCCGCGGAGATACCGGCCTTGGTCAGGGCGTTGAACAATGTCGACTTGCCGACGTTCGGCAAGCCGACGATGCCGCACTTCACGCTCAAGTTCTCTCCTTCGTGTGGAGTTTCAGCATCGCAGCCTGCATGTCGCCCGCGAGGCAGAGCGGCAGCACTTCGAGCGCCTTGCCGATACTCGCATCGATCGCCTCGCGATCTTGCGGGGCGGGCTTTCCGAGCACGTAGTCGGCGACGACGCTGCGGTCGCCCGGGTGTCCTATGCCGATGCGAAGTCGCCAAAAGTCGGGCGAGCCGATTCGTGCCGCGATGTCCCTCAGTCCGTTGTGTCCGGCGACGCCGCCGCCCTGCTTCAGTTTGGCGAGCCCCGGAGCAAAGTCGAGCTCGTCGTGGGCCACCAGTATCTCCTGCGCGGGAATCTTGAAGAATCCCGCGAGCAGCACGACTGATTTTCCACTCAGGTTCATGAACGTCTGCGGCATGACGAGCCAGGCGCCGCTCGGCTCGTGCCGGCCCACGAACGCGCTGTATTTCGGCTCCTTGCGCAGTGCGATCCCTTCCTGCGCCGCAAAGCGCTCGAGCAGCCAGAAGCCCGCGTTGTGCCGCGTGCGCTCGTATTCCCTGCCCGGATTGCCCAGGCCGACGATCAATCGAATGCCAGACATGCCAACCTATAAACAAAAAGCGGCAAGGACCGGCCGGCCCCTGCCGCCCCCGCGAAATCGCGGCGTTACTTCTTCTCTTTCTTCTCGGCCTTCTCTGCTTTCTCTGCCTTCTCGCCAGCCGCACCTTCCGCCGCAGCCTCGGGAGCTGCCTGCGCGGTAGTCGGCACTTCGCCGGCCGCAGGCACGGCCGCCGCTGCTGCTTCCTCCTCCTCGCTCACCAGCGCGGGCAAGATCACCGTCGCCACGACCGGATCCTCTTCCTTGTGCAGCACCGCCTCGACGCCCTTGGGCAGCTTGAGCTCGCGCACGTGGATCGAATTGCCCACCGCGAGATTGCCCAAGTCTACTTCGACGAACTCGGGCAGGTCGTCCGGGAAGCAGGTGATGTCGATTTCGTTCATGATGTGGTTCGCCACGCCGCCCTGCTCCTTCACCCCCGGCGACTTGTCTGCGTTCACGAAGTGCAGCGGGACCTTCATGTGGATCTTCTTGTCCTTCGACACCCTCTGGAAGTCGACGTGCTGGACCATGGGCCGGTACGGATGCATGTTGAAGCTGCGTAGCAGCACCTGCTCCGCCGCCTCGCCGTCGAGCTTGAGTGTAAGGATCGACGCATGAAACGCCTCGTTATGCAGCTTTTGCAGCAGATCCTTGTGCTCGAGCTCGATGTTGACCGGCTGCCTGTCCCCGCCGTAGAGGATGCCCGGCACCCTGCCCGAGCGACGCAGACGGCGGCTCGCACCCGTTCCTTGCGCCTCGCGCTTGCGCGCGCTGATTTCGATTTTCATCGCTTTGCTCCTTGGTTGAGCCACCCGCTCCGCGACCAGAGGCGGGCGACGTTGGAAATGCCTACTCTATGAACAGCGAGCTCACCGACTCCTCGGTGAAGATCCGGAGAATGGTCTCGGCGAGCAGCGTCGCCACGGAAAGCTGGCGGATCTTGCCGCAGGCGCGCGCCTCCTCGCTCAAAGGAATCGTATCGGTCACCACCAGTTCGTCGATGTCCGATCCCGCGATGCGCTCGATCGCGCCGCCCGAGAGCACCGCATGCGTGCAATACGCGACCACTTTCGTGGCGCCCTCCTGCTTGAGCACCTGCGCCGCCTTGCACAGGGTCCCCGCGGTGTCGACCATGTCGTCCATGATCACGCAGGTGCGGCCGGCCACCTCGCCGATGACGTTCATCACTTCCGACACGTTGGCCCTCGGCCGCCGCTTGTCGATGATCGCCAGGTCGGACTCGAGCCTCTTCGCGAGCGCGCGCGCGCGCACCACGCCGCCCACATCGGGGGAGACGACGATCAGGTTCTCGTAGCGCTGCTTCCACACGTCGCCGAGCAACACCGGGGCGGCATAGATGTTGTCCACCGGGATGTCGAAAAATCCCTGTATCTGGTCGGCGTGCAGATCCATGGTGAGTACGCGGGCCACACCCACCGCGGTGAGCATGTTGGCCACCACCTTCGCGCTGATCGCCACGCGCGCCGAGCGCGGCCGCCGATCCTGGCGCGCATAGCCGAAATACGGAATGGCGGCCGTGACCCGCGCGGCCGACGAGCGCTTCAGCGCGTCGACCATGATCAGCAGCTCCATCAGATTGTCATTGGTCGGCATGCACGTAGGCTGCAGCACGAACACGTCCTTGCCGCGCACGTTCTCGAGCAGCTCGATCATGACCTCGCCGTCGGAGAACTTGCCCACGATCGCGCGTCCGAGCGCGATGTTCAGATGGCGCGTCACGTCCTGCGCGAGGCGCGGGTTGGCGTTGCCCGTGAACACCATCAGTCGCTCAAGCGGCGTGACTGCCATGGGGGCGAGGTCCAAGGTCGTGTGCGAGAGAAGTGGCTGGGGAGCTAGGATTCGAACCTAGGAATGCCGGAATCAAAATCCGGTGCCTTAACCAGCTTGGCGACTCCCCAAATAAAAAACCGTCAATCGGCCCAATCGTGCAACGGATGGCGCTCCAGGGACCGCGTGACAAAGCCCTGCATCGTGTCCGGCAACCGCGAATGGAGCGCACGAGCCTCTGCTTCCTGCTCGAACTCGGCAAACACGCACGCTCCGGATCCTGTCATGCGGGCCGCCGGGCGATATTGCCTCAACCACGCCAGATGCGCCGCAACTTCGGGGTAACGGGCCGTCACGACGGGTTCGAGGTCGTTTCTGCCCTGACCCGCAAAAAAGGGCGGTATTTTGAGCGGTTTCGTATCGCGTGTCAACGCACCGTCGGCGAACATTTCCTTCGTAGAAACCGACACTTGAGGGACCAAAACGAGGTACCAGGCGGGCGCGAGCGCAAGCCGCGTCAGGCGCTCGCCGACGCCTTCGCCGAGCGCGCTCTGGCCGAATACGAAGAGCGGGACGTCCGCGCCGAGCCCGGCGGCGAGCGCTTGCAGTTCGGCCCGCGATAGCTGCAGATCCCACAGCCGGTTGAGCACGAGCAGCACAGTCGCCGCATCCGACGAGCCGCCGCCAAGCCCTCCACCTATGGGGAGCACCTTCTCCAGGGCGATATCGGCGCCGAGCCGAGGAGTGCGGGCATGCTCCTTAAGCAGGAGCGCGGCGCGCAGGCAAAGGTCGTCCTGCGCGCCGATGCGCGCGTCCGGCTGCACCCGTTTGATCTCGCCGTCCGTGCGCGTGGCGATGCCCACTCGATCGGCGCGCTCGATGAGGCGAAACACCGTCTGCAGCAGATGGTAGCCGTCCTCGCGGCGACCGAGAACGTGCAGGAATAGGTTCAGCTTGCCCGGGGCCGGGAACCATTTCATGGCTTGCGCTCGGGCGGCTGGCGCCACTCGCCGATCGCCAGCCGGAGCTCGAGCCCGGGATAAAGCAGACGCAGGCGCGCGGGTAGAGCGCCGTCGCTCGCGTACGCAAGATACTCGACACGCCAGCCATCCTGTCGCAGCACGTCCAGGCGTCCTTGGGCGTCGCGCGTTTCCTCGGCAGGTCCCGGCGCCGCGCGGCCGCGCACCCAGTCGGCCAGCCCGGCGAGCGGCAGGCGATAGCCGAGCACCTGCTCGGTGAGGGTCTCGGCGTCGCGTGCACGGTACTCGTGTCCGTCCGACGTCGTGAGCGTGACGACGCCATCGCTGCGCACGATGCGTGCGACGCCCTGCCCGAGGGGCGAAGTGATCAGCATCTCGTCGTCGCCGGCGGCGTGACGCCATGCGATGTTTCCGCTCGAGGCGTCGTTTGCGTAGCGCACGGCGATGCGTCCGGAGAGCTCGAACTCGACCGGGCCGCGCCCCGTACGCGGCGTCAGGCCGGCGCAAGCGGCAAGGGCAAGCAGCGCGGCGGCGCCGAGAACGCGAATCGCAGGTCGCATCCCGGTCTCTAGCGTTCGAATCGCTTGACGGTCTTCTTCAGCGTTTCGTTGTCCGGGTGGCTCTTGGCCGCCTCGTTCCAGATTCGGCGCGCCTCGTCGCGCTTGCCCTCCACCCACAGCACCTCCCCAAGATGCGCGCCGATCTCGGCGTCCGGTCGACCGTTGTAGGCGCGCTGCAGATAGCTTACGGCGCCTTTCAAGTCGCCCTGGCGATAGAGCACCCAGCCCATGCTATCGATGATGAAGCTGTCGTTCGGCGCAAGCTGCAGCGCTTTCTCGATGAGCTTGCGCGCCTCGGGCAGGCGCACATTGCGGTCGGCAAGCGAATAGCCGAGCGCATTGTAGGCATGCGCGTAGTCCGGCTTGAGCTTGATGACCTTGCGCAGGTTTTCCTCGAGGATGTCGAAGCGATCGAGCTTGTCGGCAGTAAGTGCCATGTCGTAGAGCAGCTCGGGCTGATCGGGCTGTGCCTGGAGGGCCTTGCCGAGCAACGTAAGCGCCTCGCCGGCCATGCCGGCGTCGCGCAGGATCTGCGCCTCTGCAGTAACGAGTTGAACCTTCTCGTCCTCGCTGCTCGCCTTGATGGCGTGCAGGTAGGCGCGTGCCTCCTTTACTTTGCCCTGCTTTGCCATCGCCTGCGCGGCGCGCAGCCGTGCAGGCAGGTAGTGCTCCCCCTGGCCGACTCTTTCGTACCATTGCACTGCCTTAGCCCAGTGGTGCTGCTCCTCGGCGATTTGCCCGAGCATGTAGCGCACGCCGTCCGGGTCGCGGAATCCCAGCTTGAGCAGATGCTGCATGCTCGACTCGGCGGTGGGGTAGTCGCGCAACTGGAATGCGAGCAGACCGACCGCGTACACGATGTCGCCGTTGTTCGGATTGTCCGCGAGCAGCTTCTCGAACTGCGCGCGCGCTTCGGCGTAGCGCTTGTCGGCGACGAGCAGGCGCGCATAGTTGAGGCGCACGTCGTTCTTGTCCGGGTACTGGTCCAGATATGTCGACAGGCGGCGCGCCGCGTCGTCGGGGGATTTCTTTTGCAGGATCTGCGCTTCGTAAAGCGCGGCGATGTCCCAGTCGGGCTTGAGCTGCGAGGCGCGGCGGATCTCGGCGAGCGCCAACGCGTCATCGTTGGCGATCAGCGCAGCCTGCGAAATCGCGAAATGCGATTCCGGCATGTCGGGATATGCCGCGGCGAGCTTGCGCACGACGCGCAGGTTGGCTTGCTTGTCCGTGTTGCCCGCCAGCAGCCGATTGAGCTGCATGAATCCGCTCTCGGTCTTGGTTCCCTTGGACGCGAGCAGCTTCTGGAGGTATGGCTCGGCCTCGTCGATGCGCCGCGCGCTCACCAGGAGCGCGGTCACCATCTGCAATGCGGCCGCGGAGTCAGGGTCAGTTTCGTGCCAGATCTTGGCCGCTTCGAGCGCAATGGCTGGATTGCGTGCGAACTCCGCCATTTCGACCGCGCGACGCGCGACGCGCGGATCGCGCGTGCTTTTCGCGAGATCGAGGTAGGTCTTGGCCGCCAGTTCGGCATCGCCGCGCTGGGCAGCGATTTCGCCCAACAGAAGGCCGTAAAGCACTTCGTCGGTCAGGGGCTCGCTGGGAAGGTTCACCTCGCGCGACGTGCCCTTCGTCGCCGTCTCGTCCGCAGGTTGCGCGAGCGCGCCCCCTACCGGGCCGAGCAATATCGCCAAGACGACTCGCCGCGCAACTGGGGGCCATGCGACCATCATCATTCCTCTGGGCTCTGGAGCGGCACGGACGCGCGCGCTGAGGGAACCGGATCCGACCTCATCTTAGGTATATTTGATGCCCCGCACAAGCCGCGCCGCAGCTCCGGCGGCGCGGTCTTGAATTGACCTTTTCTCTCGTCGCAGGTTCACGTGCCGGAATTGCCCGAAGTCGAAGTCACGCTGCGCGGCATCGCGCCGCAACTGGTCGGTCGCAGGATCTCAGGCATCGCGGTGCGCGAAGCGCGGCTGCGCTGGCGAATTCCGGACCTCCTGCCGGTACTCAAGTCACGCATGATTCGCGCGGTGCGCCGCCGCGGCAAGTACCTGCTGTTCGATTGCGCCGGCGGCCACCTCATCGTGCATCTCGGCATGTCGGGCAGCCTGCGGCTTCTCCCGCACGACACTCCGCCCGGGAAGCACGACCACTTCGATCTGTTGCTGGGCGACACGCTGCTCAGGCTGCACGATCCGCGCCGCTTCGGCGCAGTGCTGTGGAGCGAGGGCGACGCGGAGGCGCACCACCTGCTGCGCCACCTCGGCGTCGAGCCGCTGACGCGCGCGCTCAACGGCCCGCGCCTGCACGCCTTGACGCGCGCGCGGCGCACCGCCATCAAGCAGCTGCTCATGGACGGACGCCGCATCGTCGGAATCGGCAACATCTACGCCAACGAAAGCCTGTTTCGCGCCGCGATTCATCCCGGAACGCCCGCGCTTCGGCTGTCGCGCGAGCGCTGCGCCCGGCTTGCCGCGGCGATCAAGTACACGCTGCGCGCAGCGATCCGCGCCGGTGGGTCGAGCTTGCGCGACTTCGTCGGCAGCGACGGCAAGCCCGGTTATTTCCAGCAACGCTACTGGGTATACGAGCGCGCCGGGCTCCCCTGCCGGCGCTGCGGCACGCCGATCCGCCGCAAGCTGCAGGGGCAGCGGTCGAGCTTCTATTGCCCGCGCTGCCAAAGGCTCTAGCGCCCGCCGAGCGCCTTGACCTTGTCGGCGAGCTTGTCGCGCACCAGAGGATGCACGAATTTCGATACGTCACCGCCGAGCGTGGCGATTTCGCGCACCAGAGTCGCCGAGATGAACATGTGCTGCTCCGACGGCGTGAGGAAGATCGTCTCGACGTCGGGATAGAGATTGCGGTTCATGCCGGCGAGCTGGAACTCGTACTCGAAGTCGGAGACCGCGCGCAGCCCGCGCAGAATCACGCGCGCCTTGTGCTCGCGGATGAAATCGATCAGCAGTCCGCCAAAGCCGACCACTTCGACGTTCTTCAGGTCCGATAGCACGGCGCGCGCCATGTCGACACGCTCATGGCGCGTGAAGAACGGGTGCTTGGCGCGGCTGTCGGCGACGCCGATGATGATCCCGGAGAACAGCGTGCTCGCGCGCCGAATCAGGTCCTCGTGTCCGCGCGTGAACGGGTCAAACGTTCCCGGATAGACGGCTCGTATCATCGGCGCTCCATCGTATCAGCTGATAGCTCACATGCCCCGCGCGCTTGCGGCGCAACTCCTCCCAGGGCGCCTCCAGCTCCAGCGACTGCGCGGCTTCGAGGTACACGCGCGCGGCAGGACGCAAGTGAGACGCAAGACCCGCCAGCACTGCCGGCAGCGCATTCTGCCTGAACGGCGGATCCAGGAAAACCACGTCGAAGCGCTCGCCGCTGCGAGCGAGGTACTCCAAGGCGTCGCCCGGCACGATCTCCACCTGAAGCGCACCCAGCGCGGCCCGGTTGGCGCGCAGTCTAGCGAGCGTCTCGCGCTCACGCTCGACCATTACCACGCGCGCGGCGCCGCGCGAGGCCGCCTCGAACCCGAGCACTCCGCTGCCCGCGAACAGGTCCAGGCAATCGAGCCCGGACAGGTCCTGGCCGAGCCAGTTGAACAGCGTCTCGCGCACGCGGTCCGGCGTGGGCCGAAGCTCGGGGCTCGCCCGGACCTCGATCAGGCGGCTTCGCCATGCGCCGCCGACGATGCGCACCCTGCCGCGCGGCTTGCGCTGCGGGCCGCCGGACGCAGCGGGCATGGCAACCTCGTTTGATAGAATCAGGCGGCAATCTTAGCGGCTTTGCGCCGCCCGCAGCGTGTTCGGCCTGGCCAAAAAACCCTCCGACGATCAGACGTCCTGGCGCGCCCGCCTCAAAGCGGGGCTCGCGCGCACGCGCGGCGCGCTCGGCGGCGGTCTGGCCGCGCTGCTCGGCCGGCGCAAAGTCGACGAAGCCCTGTTCGAGGAGCTGGAAACGGCGCTGCTCGGCGCCGATTGCGGCGTGGAGGCGACGCAGGCGCTGATGGGGCGCCTGCGCGAGCGGGCGCGCTCTCAGGGCATTCAGGACGGTACGGAACTCAGCGTAGCGCTCAAGGACGCGCTGTTCGAGTTGCTCGCGCCGCTCGAGCGGGTGCTCGATGTCTCGCGCGCAAAGCCCTGCGTGATCATGGTCGCGGGCGTCAACGGCTCGGGCAAGACCACGTCGATCGGCAAGCTGGCGAAATGGTTCTTGGGACAGGGAAAGAGCGTGCTGCTCGCCGCAGGCGACACGTATCGCGCCGCGGCGCGCGAGCAATTGCAGGCGTGGGGCGAGAGGAACGGCGTCGCCGTGATCGCGCAGCAGTCCGGCGATCCCGGCGCCGTGGTTTTCGACGCTGTCAGTGCGGCCCGCGCGAGAGGCATCGACGTCGTGATCGCGGACACCGCGGGGCGTCTGCCAACGCAGCTCCATCTCATGGAGGAGATCCGCAAGGTCAAGCGCGTGCTCGGCAAGGCGCTTGAGGGTGCGCCGCACGAAGTGCTGCTGGTGCTGGACGCGAACACGGGCCAGAACGCGCTCGCACAGGTGAAGGCGTTCGACGACGCGCTCGGCCTCACCGGTCTCGTGCTGACCAAGCTCGACGGCACCGCAAAAGGCGGCGTGGTCGCGGCAATCGCGCGTCAGCGGCCGATCCCGCTCTTGTTCGTCGGCGTTGGAGAGGGCATCGACGATCTGCGCCCCTTCGTCGCCCGCGACTTCGTCGAGGCGCTCATTGATTAGCTTTTCCGGCGTCTCGAAGCGCTATCCCGGCGGACAGGATGCCCTGAAAGACGTCTCGTTTGCGGTGCAGAGCGGCGAGATGGTGTTCCTCACCGGCCCCTCCGGCGCGGGCAAGTCGACGCTGCTCAAGCTGATTCCGGCGATCGAGCGCCCGAGTTCCGGATCTGTGGTGGTGAACGGCCAGAACATCGGGGCGCTCAAGCCGGCGGCGATCCCCTATCTCCGGCGGCATCTGGGCATCGTGTTCCAGGACCAGAAGCTGCTCTACGACCGCAGCGTCTATGACAACGTGATGCTGCCGCTGTCTTTTTCCGGCATCGCGCCCCGCGAGGCCGCGCGCCGCGTGCGCGCCGCACTCGACAAGGTGGGGCTGCTCGGCCGCGAGAAGGCGAACCCGATTCAGCTCTCGGGCGGCGAGCAGCAGCGGGTGGCGATCGCGCGCGCCGTGGTCAACCGCCCCGCCGCGCTGGTGGCCGACGAGCCGACCGCCAACCTGGACGAGGAGGCGGCGCAGCGCATCGTCGAAATCTTCGTCGCGTTCCATCAGGTGGGCGTCACGGTGCTGATCGCCACGCACGACCAGGCGCTCGCGGCGCACTTCGGCAAGCGCGTGCTGCGCCTCGCCGGCGGCCGCATGGCGGGCACGGAGCACGACACGTGAGGACCTGGCTGCGCCATCACCGGCAGGCGCTCGCTGCAGCGCTGGGCAAGCTTGCCGCGCAACGGGCAAGCAGCGTGGTGAGCGCCTTGGTGATCGGTGTCGCGCTCGCGCTGCCGGCTGGGGGGTACACGCTGCTCGAGAGCGTGCGCACGCTCACGGGCCGGGTGTCGCTCGATCCCCAGTTGACGGTATTTCTGCGTGACAACGTGTCGCGCAGCGACGTCGATGCCCTGGCGTCGCGCATCAAGTCCGATCCGCGCGTGGCGGCGTTGCGCTTCGTGCCGCGCGAGCAAGCGCTCAAGGAAATGGCGAGCGTAGAGGGCTTGACGGACGTGGTAGGCGCGCTGGAGAGCAACCCGCTTCCCGACGCATTCGTGCTGCGCGCACGCGCGCCCGATGCGCAGGAAATCGATGCGCTCGCCGCCGACCTGCGGCGCGAGGCTTCGGTCGAGCACGTCCAAGCGGACACCGCTTGGGCGCGCCGGCTCGCCGCCGTGACGCATCTCGCGCGCGTGGCGGTGCTGCTGCTCGCTGGGCTCCTCGCCTTCGGTCTGGTCGCAGTGACCTTCAACACCATCCGGCTGCAGATCCTCACGCAGCGCGACGAGATCGAGGTGTCGAAGCTGATCGGCGCCACCGACGGATTCATTCGGCGCCCGTTCTTCTACCTGGGCCTCCTGCAGGGGGTGGGCGGCGGGCTGGTGGCCCTCGCGATCGTCTGGGCCGCCCTCGCGCTGCTCGACCCGCAGATCGTCGCGCTTTCGGCCAGCTATGGTTCAAACTTTCGCCTGGCCTTTCCTCCTGTCGGCAGCGCGCTCGCCATCCTCGCCCTAGCCGCCGCCCTAGGCTGGCTGGGCGCGTTTCTGTCAGTGAGCAGATACTTACGTGAAATACAGCCACGGTAGGACGGCTTCAAACCGAGCCCAAGGGAACTTGAAAGGCGCTTAGCACTCGAATATGGCGAGTGCTAAAATTGGCCTCGCAAGGAGGAATGTGCATGCAAGCGACTTTGCCGGTGGCTGTACCCCTGCCCATGGCAGCGGGCAGCATCGAGAGCTACATCCAGACGGTGAACCGCTTTCCGATCCTCAGCGTCGAAGAGGAGCAGGCGCTGGCGCGCCGCTACCGTAAGGACGACGACCTCGATGCAGCGCGAGGCTTGGTGCTGTCGCACCTGCGCCTGGTGGTCGCAGTTGCGCGCGGCTACCTCGGCTACGGCCTGCCGCACGCGGATCTGATCCAGGAAGGAAACGTCGGCCTGATGAAGGCCGTCAAGCGCTTCGATCCATCGCGCGGCGTGCGTCTGGTGTCGTTCGCGATCCACTGGATCAAGGCGGAGATCCACGAATACATCCTGCGCAATTGGCGGCTGGTGAAGGTCGCGACGACCAAGGCGCAGCGAAAGCTCTTCTTCAACCTGCGCTCCATGAGGCCCGGGCTTGCGCCGCTCACGCGCGACGACGTAAGGCGCGTCGCCGCCGAGTTGCACGTCAAGCCGGAAGAGGTGCTCGAGATGGAGACCCGCCTCGGCGGGCAGGAAATCGCATTCGATGCCGACGACGACGAGGACGCCTACGCGCCCGCGCAATTCCTGGCGGACCCTCAGGCGGAGCCTTCCCAGCAGCTCGAGCATGACGAGAGCGAGCGGCTGCGGGCGGAAGGCCTGAAGCGGGCGCTCGCGGTGCTCGACGCGCGCAGCCGGCGCATCATCGAAACTCGCTGGTTGCGGGAAAAGGGCGGCGCCACGCTGCACGACCTGGCGGAGGAATACAAGGTCTCGGCCGAGCGCATCCGCCAGATCGAAGCGAAGGCGCTCGAGAAGATGCGCAAGGAGATGGAGAAGCACGGCGGCGCGGCGCTCGCGCTGCCGGCGTCCGTCTAGGCGTCAGCCCGCTTCGCGCAGAAGGGTGCGGATGTCGGCCGTGAGAGCGTCGGCGCCAACGCGCCCGTAGGCGACGAACAATCGCAGGCGGCCCTGGGTGTCGAGCACGTAGCTCCCCGCGCTGTGGTCGACCGTGTACTCCCCGGGCGCTTCGCCTTTCTTCACTTCGTAGAAAATCTTGAACTCCTTGGCGGCGCGCCGCGTCGCGTCGGCGTCGCCGTATAGCCCGAGGAAGCGTTTATCGAACGCCGGTACGTAACGCGACAGGACATCCGGAGTGTCGCGCTCGGGGTCCACGGTGACGAACAGCACCTGGACGCGATCGGCATCGGGGCCGAGCTTCTGCATGACCTGGGCCATTTCGGCCAGGGTCGTCGGGCAGACGTCCGGACAGTGCGTGTAGCCGAAGAACAAGACCACCACCTTGCCGCGAAAATCCTGCAAGCTGCGCGCCTTGCCGTTCTGGTCGGTGAGCGAGAGCTGCTTGCCGTAGTCGACGCCAGTGATGTCGGTGCTGTTGAACTTCGGTCCGCCCGCGTCGCAGGCGGCGAGCGCCAGCGTAGCGAGCAGCGCGGCGAGGCTAGAGCGCCAGGTAATGATCAACGAGCAGCGCCGCGAACAATGCGGCCAGGTAGACGATGGAGTAACGGAACATGCGGCGTGCCAGGCGGTCGCTGTATCGCCGGTAAATGCGCACCGCATAGACCAGGAAGACCGCTCCCAGCGCGCATGCCGCCACGAAGTAAGGCATGCCGCTCATGCGCACGACATAGGGCAGGAGGCTCACGCCCAACAGGATGACGGTATAGAGCAGCACCTGCAGTTGCGTGTACTTGCGCCCGTGCGTGACCGGCAGCATCGGCAGACCCGCGCGCGCGTAGTCGTCCGCCCGGTAGAGTGCGAGCGACCAGAAATGGGGCGGCGTCCACGCGAATATGATGAGGAACAGGAGCATCGCCTCGATCGTCACCTGGCCGGTCACGGCCGCCCAGCCCAGCACGGGCGGCATCGCCCCCGAAGCACCGCCGATCACGATGTTCTGCGGCGTCGCCGGCTTGAGAATGACGGTGTAGACGATCGCATAGCCGACAAACGTACCCAGTGTGAGCCACATCGTGAGCGCGTTGACGAAGTATGCGAGCACCCAGAGCCCGGCGCCGCCGACAACTCCCGCGAACATCAGTGTCGACAGGGTGCCGAGTTCTCCGCGCGGCAGTGGTCGCCAGCGCGTTCGCTGCATCACCGCGTCGATGTGTTGCTCGACGAGGCAGTTGACGGCGGCGGCCGCGCCTGCGACGAGCGCGATGCCGACCGTCCCCGCAAACAGCGCGTGCGGCGGAACCATCCCGGGAGCGGCAAGCAGCATGCCGATCACGGCGGTGAAAACGATGAGCGAGACAACGCGCGGCTTGGTGAGCGCGTAGAACGCACGCGCCCGCTGAACGAGGCCGCGTGCGATGCCGGGGGAAAGAACCTGAGTGTTCACGGAGCCGGAAATTTTATCACGGCCGCTCAGCCGATCTGCGAGTACTTGAGCAGGCGCTGCAGATCCTTGAGCATCTTCGATGGGTCCGGGTCGCGCGGAAACCGCAGCATGAGATTCCCCATGGGATCGACGAGGTAAATGTGGTCCGCCAGCTGCGCCGGCGCGCCGAAGACCGCCGCGAGGCGACCGTTGTCGGAGCGCAGAACTTCCGTGCCCTCGACCGCGATGAGCGTCGCCGCGGGCGGGGTGCCGCCGTCGGTCAGCAGCCATAGGCGCGCGACGCGGTCCATGTCCTTTCCCAGAGCCCTGCGCACCTGACGCATGTAATAGAGCTTGCGCTCGCAGTACGCATCGCAACGAGATGCGTCGAACTGAACGAGCAGCCACTTGCCGCGCAATTCAGTGGTCGGGACGCGCTTGCCGTCGGGCGTCATGAGCACGACATCGGGCAGGACGGTGGGCCCGACGAGCGTGCCGTAGTTTCCCGCGGCGCCCGTTCCCCAGCCGAATTGGTAGGCGAGCCAGGCGAGGGCGAAGGGCGCGGCAAAGAACACAGCGAGCAGCAGCAGCTTGAGCCGGCCGCGCCGTGCGGCGTCAGGGCTGGCTGGGCTGCTCACGGCGGAATGACTGCACGAGGAAGAGGATGACGGCCAGGACCGCGAACGAATACCACTGCACGGCATAGCTGGCGTTGCGCTCCGCGCCCGTATCGGGCCGCTCCCAGTCGCGCAACAGCCCGTCATCGGTCCGGGAAAGCTGCTCGATGACCATGGGCTGCAGCGCGAGGCCCGTGGCCGCAGCGAACTCGTCCAGCCGCAGGTTCTGCCATACGCGGCCCAGAGGCACGCGGCGTTGCAGCTCGAATGCCTGCGGCAGCCGCTGCAAGGCGATTCCCTCGACGCGCAGTTCGCCAGCCGGCGTGCGGATCTCGGGAAGCTGGTCGCGCCGCGCGCCCGCGGCGACCCACCCGCGGTCGACCAGCACGTGCAGCCCGCTTTGTCCCAGTCGCAGCGGCGTCACCACCTCGTAGCCGAGGCGGCCATCGTGGATCTTGTTGTCGAGCAGCACGGTGTATTCGGGAAGAAAGGTACCGCGCGCTGCCACCCGCCGCTGCACGTATTCCGGCGCCGCCACCGGCCGGGGCGGAAGCTCGAGCGCCGGCGCGTGCCGAGCGGCCTCGAGCCGTGCCGCGAGCGAGCGCTTCTCTTCGGCGCGCCGTGCCTGCCAGTTGCCGAGCGCAATGAAGAGCGCGCAGCCCGCGATGGTCAGCGCGAAGCCCCACCACTTCGGCCGGAATGCCCTGCCCTGGATCGTGAACGCCATTGCGGCTCGTGCAAGAAGACGGGTGCTTGGCTTAAACTCGACCTTCTCCATGCGCTACGTCGTGATAGCCGTGTTCCTGTTGATCGTCGCCAGCCTCGGCTCGGCGCTGTTCTTCGTGTACCACGACAAGAGCGGATCCAACCGCGCCGTCAAGGCGCTCGCGCTGCGCGTTGGGCTGTCGATCGCGCTGTTCCTGTTCCTGATGGCGGGCTACTACTTCGGCTACATTCCCGGCCACCTGCGCTAGCGCCGGAAGAAAAAAATACGCCGCACTGCGTGCGGCGTCGAGGCTTCTCCTCCGCGGCGCCTCGCGGGCGCCTTCCTCCTGTTGTCCGTTGCGTCTGGCCGCCCTTACAGCCAGTAAACGAAGATGAACAGTCCGAGCCACACCACGTCCACGAAGTGCCAGTACCACGCGACGGCCTCGAAGGCGAAATGGTGGTCGGGCTTGAAGTGACCCATCAGGCTGCGCACCAGGATGACCGTCAGCATGATCGCCCCGAGCGTCACGTGAAAGCCGTGAAAGCCGGTGAGCATGAAGAACGTCGAGCCGTACACGCCCGTGGTGAGCTTCAGGTTGAGCAGCGAATAGGCGTGGTGGTACTCGTACGCCTGCAAGGTGAGGAATAGCGCGCCGAGCGCCACCGTGAAGAACAGGAACAGGCTCAGCAGACCGCGCTTGTTCTCCTTCAGCGCCCAGTGCGCGATCGTTACCGTGACACCCGAGGAGAGCAGCAGAAGGGTGTTGATCGCCGGGATGCCCCACGCCTCCATGGGGGAGAACTGCTTCTCGAAACCCGGTCCCGCAGACGGCCAGTGGCCGGAGAAATTGGGCCATGCGAACGCCTGACTCTGCAGGCTGGCGAGGTCCGGCACCGAGATTTGCCGCGTATAGAAGAGCGCTCCGAAGAACGCCGCAAAGAACATCACCTCGGAGAAGATGAACCAGCTCATCCCCCAGCGGAACGAAACATCCTCCCAGCCACCGTACTTGCCACCCTCGGACTCGCGGATGACGGCGCCGAACCAGCGGAACAGCATGTAGAGCAGGACGACGGCGCCGGCCCCGATCGAGTACCAGCCGCCGGAGTAGTCGTTGAACACGAACACGGCGCCGAGTGCCGCGAGGAACAGCGAAATCGAACCCATGATCGGCCATGGCATCGGCTGCGGCACGTAATAGTGCTGATGGCTGGACGCTGTTTGCGACATATTGATTTCTCCCTGCCTTGAGTTCCGATTGTTGTTCAGCTCGTCACGATCCGCACGACCAGGATGAGCGTCAGTATGAACAGCGCCGCGAACACCAGGCCCGCGACGATCAGATAGACCGGCTTCAGAGCCTTCGTCTCGCGCTCGTGATCGGCCCTGCGACGAATCCCGAGAGCGCCGAACAACACCGTCTTCGCGACCTCCAGCAGCCCTGGATTCCTGTCCTGCGTCATTTGCGCCTCCGCGGCACTCACGAGCGCTCTCCCGCGCCCGGCACCTCGAAGAAAGTATAAGACAGCGTGATATCGCCCACGTCGCGCGGCAGCCCAGGATCGATCACGAACACCACCGGCATCCTCCTGCTTTCCCCGGGCGCGAGCGTCTGCTGCTTGAAGCAGAAGCATTCCAGCTTCTTGAAATAGCGGCCCGCGATTTGCGGTCCGAAGCTTGCCACCGCCTGACCGGTGACCGGCACGGCGCTCGAATTCACCACCTCGTATTCGACGGTGAACAGCTCGCCGGGATGAACCGAAACATGGCGCGTGAGCGGACGGAAGCGCCAGGGCACGTCGGCGGTATTGGCGTCCAGCTCAACGGATATGGAGCGCGTGCCGTCGATCTGTGAGTTCGCCGGCGCCGCGTCGCGCTGGTAGAAGTAATTCAGGCCGAATGCCTCGCAAATCTGCTTGTAGAACGGTATCAGGGCGTAGCCGAAGCCGAACATGACGACGGCGACGACCGACAGCCGCCACAGCAGCCGCCGGTTGTCCGCCCCGCGCTCGGCGTGCATCGCGCTCATCTGCCGAGCAGCCAGACCTTGGCGATGATGCCGATGAAGGCCGCCAGCGCAATCGACGCCAGCACGAGCGCTGTCTTCGTGTTCTGACTCATGATGCTCGCGGGCGCAGCGCTACTTCAGCACCGGCGGCGTCTCGAACGAGTGGTACGGCGCCGGCGTGGGCAAGTGAGTCCACTCCAGGGAGTCGGCGCCGTCCCACGGCTTCTGCGGGGCCTTCTCGCCTCGCGTGATGCATTTCACCACGATGTACAGGAAGAGCAGTTGCGTCAGCCCGAAGCCGAACGCGCCGATCGAGGAGATCTTGTTCCAGGTCTCAAACATGAGCGGATAGTCCGGAATGCGACGCGGCATGCCCGCCAGCCCGAGGAAGTGCTGTACGAAGAAGATCATGTTGAAGAAGATCATCGACAGCCAGAAGTGCCACTTGCCCAACTTCTCGTCGTACATTCGCCCGGTCCACTTCGGCAGCCAGAAGTAGATGCCGGCGAAGGCGGAGAAAAGCGCCCCGGCCACCATCACGTAGTGGAAATGCGCCACCACGTAATAGGTGTCCTGAAGCTGGATGTCGACCGCGGCGAGCGACAGCACGAGGCCTGAGAATCCGCCCATGGTGAACAGGAACAGGAACCCGATCGCGAACAGCATCGGCGTCTCGAAGGAGAGCGACCCCTTCCACATCGTCGCCACCCAGTTGAACACCTTGACGCCGGTGGGCACGGCGATGAGCGTGGTTGCGTACATGAAGAACAGCTGCGCCGTGACGGGCATGCCCACCGTGTACATGTGGTGCGCCCACACCATGAACGACAGGATCGCGATTGCCGAGGTCGCGTAGACCATCGAGGCATAGCCGAACAGCGGCTTCCTGGAGAACGCCGGGATCACCTGCGAGATCACGCCGAACGCGGGCAAGGCGATGATGTAGACCTCGGGGTGGCCGAAGAACCAGAAGATGTGCTGGTAAAGGACCGGGTCGCCGCCGCCCGCCGCGTTGAAGAAGGTAGTGCCGAAATGCCGATCGGTGAGCGTCATCGTGACCGCGCCTGCGAGCACCGGCATCGCCGCGATCAGCAAGTACCCGGTGATCAGCCAGGTCCAGCAGAACATCGGCATTTTCATCAGCGTCATGCCCGGGGCGCGCATGTTGAGGATCGTGGTCACGATGTTGATCGAACCCATGATCGAGCTCATGCCGAGCAGGTGCACCGCGAAGATGGTGAGGTCCATGCCCATGCCCATCTGCACCGTGAGCGGCGCGTACATCGTCCAGCCCACGCCCGGGGCCCCGCCGGGTACGAAGAACGAGATGATGAGCAGCGAACCGGCGAACGGCAGCAACCAGAACGACCAGTTGTTCAGCCGCGCAAAGGCCATGTCGGGCGCGCCGATCTGCATCGGAATCAGCCAGTTCGCGAAGCCGACGAACGCCGGCATGATCGCGCCGAACACCATGATCAGCCCGTGCATGGTGGTCATCTGGTTGAAGAAGTCCGGATCGACGATCTGCAGCCCGGGTTCGAACAGCTCCGCGCGGATCACCATCGCCATCGCGCCCCCCACCAGGAACATAGTGAAGCTGAACCACAGGTACATCGTCCCGATGTCCTTGTGGTTGGTGGTCGTGATCCAGCGCATGATGCCGCTGCTCGGACCGTGATGACCTGCGTGGCCGTGCGCGTGACCGTGGGTGTCGATAACTGCGCTCATCGGGATTCTCCTGATTGCCTGGATTCGTTAGCCGCTACTTGGACGCATTCGCGTCGGCGGTCTGCAGCGCCGCGCCGGCCGACGCCTGGGGCTTCTTCTGCTGCGCCACCCACGCGGTGTATTCCTGCTGCGTCACGACCTTCACGACGATCGGCATGAAGCCGTGATTCTTGCCGCACAGCTCCGCGCACTGGCCGCGGAAGGTACCGGTCTCGGTCGCCTTGAACCAGGTATCGCGGATGAAGCCGGGGATGGCGTCCTGCTTGACCGCGAACGCCGGCACCCACCAAGAATGCACGACGTCGACCGCGGTAGTGAGGATGCGCACCTTCTTGCCCACCGGCACCACCAGCGGGCGATCCACCTCGAGCAGGTAGTGTGCGTCCTTGGTGGCGTGCCCCTCGATCTGGTCGTTCGGCGTGGACAGCTCAGACACGAAGTGGATGCCCTCGCCCTCCCCCTTCACATAGTCGTAGCCCCACTTCCACTGCATTCCGGTCGCCTTGACGGTGATGTCGGAATTGGAAGTGTCTTTTTGCGCGATCACCGTCTTGGTGGCCGGCCAGGCGATAAAGACCAGGATGACGAGCGGGATCACCGTCCACAGCATCTCCACCATGGTGTTCTCGTGAAACTGCGCCGCCTGATGCCCTTTCGACTTGCGGTGCGCGTACACCGACCAGAACATCACGGCGAACACGCCAAAGAAGATCACGATGACGAGGATCATCACGTACTCGTGCAGGCCATGCACGTCAGCCGCGATCGGCGTGGCAGGAGGCTGCAGATTCCATTCGAGGGCCCGCGCGAGGCCCGAGAACGCCGCGAGGAACGCGGCTGCCGCCCAGCGCGCGGCGCGGTATTTCGACTTGCTTGGCATCATCGCCCTTTCCCGGATCAGATTCTTAATCGCCTAGTGAGCTCTGCCGCGAGTTCGACGCGCCGCTCGCCGTCGAGATGCCGGCCCAGCTCCACACTCCCGTGCGCCCCGCGCAAGTGCACCCGCGGAACCCCATATCCCCCTGCTTCACGACACACCGCCACCCGCGCCGCGCACGCGTCCATCGCATAGCGCGCAGTGCGGGGCCCTTCGCCCACCTCGACCGTCAGCCGGCCGTGCTCCAGTTCGATGCGCTCGTAATCCGCCGCATGACGCCCGCTGAGCAGGAACGCCATCCCGAGCGCAAGCACCTCCAGGCCCGCGAACGGCAAAATCAGCCACGCGCCGGCCACCGCGAACCCTGCGCCGATTCCGATTATTGCGAGCGCAAGCAGCGCAAAGACGCGGAACAGGCCAGCAGGGGAGATCGAGCAGTTGCGCTTGATGAGCAGGCGGAAATTCTCCGACTGCTCCAGGAACGCCGACTCGTGCCGCGGATTGATCGTGCTCGCCATGCTCGAGAAGGCGCTCTCGCGCCCTAGGGTGCCGCCAAAGCCGCGGTAAGTTACCACAGTCGAGCGCGGCGCATCAACAAAGGAGGCACGCGATCTACGCGGTCTTGCTGTTGCGCCACTCAGGATTTTTTATGGCGCGCGCGCTCCAGGCGCACGACCACGGGCGCACCCGGCGCGGCGCGCGGCGCACCTTTCCAGGCGTGTCCGTAGACCACTTCGAACGTCACCGGCAAGCGCGCATCCTTCATCTGCGCGCCGAGTCCTTCGCGCAGCTGCGCGAAAAAGCGCCGTCCCGACAGTCCGCGCGGCCGGTCCGCGCGCGCGCTCGTCTGTCCCGTCGCGCGCAACTCGGCGAGAAGCGCATCGCTGCTCGGATAGGTGACCGTGAGCTGCTCCATGTCCATGACCGGCGCCGCGAAGCCCGCCGCGACCAGCCGGTCGCCCAGGTCGTGCATGTCCATGAAGCGGTGCACGCGCCGCGCGCCCGCCACGGCGCGCAGCTCCTTCAGGGTATCGGGGCCGAGGGTGCTCAGCATCAGCAATCCGTCGGGTGCGAGCACGCGCTGGAACTCCCGCAGCGCGTCAAGCGGCTCGTCGAGCGCATGCAACGCCATATTGGACCAGACCAGCCCGAAAGCGCCCGCCGGCGCCGGCAAGCGCGACATGTCGGCGCACACGGCGAGCGGCCGCCGGCCACCGAAAAAGCGCGACAGGAAGCCCTGCGAGCGCCGTGCGCGCCGCAGCATGTCCAGCGAGAAATCCAGCGCTACGATCTCGGCGCCGGGATATCGCTCGGCCAGGCGGCGCGCCTCGCGCGCCGTGCCGGCGCCGGCGTCCAGGATGCGTCGCGGCTCGATGCGCACGTAATCGAGCCGCTCGAGCATGCGTGCGCCCACTTCGGCCTCGAGCCTCGCGGCATCTGCGTACGTTCGCGCGGCGCGCTCGTATCGTCTGCGGAGCGCGCCGCGCTCGAGCCTGTCGTCGATTTCAGCCACGCGACGCGGCGGCGCGCCCGGTGAGCGCCTCGAGGGCACGCTCCACCGCGGCGGCGACGGCGAGCACGTGGCGGTCGGCGAGCGCCACGCCGCACACCGACAGGCCGACGGGCGCAGCGCCCGGCTCGTGGCAGGGCACGGTCGCCGCGCAGCCGTCCAGGAAGTTGACGATGCCCACGTTGCGCAGGATGAGCATGTTCCACCGGAAATAGTCGTCGTCGCTGCGATCCACCTCGGCGATCGGCGGCGCGACGCAGGGAGTCGTCGGCATCAGGAACGCATCGTAGGGTGCGGAGAGCGCCTCGACTTCGCGCATGTAGGCGGCGCGCAGCTGTCCGAGCTCGACGTAATCCGCGCCCGAGATCTGCTTGCCGTACAGGATGCGCTTCGCCACGCGGGGGTCGTACTCGTCCAGCCGATCTTCCCAGCGTCGGTGGATCGCGTAGGCTTCGGCGCCGGCGAATCCGCCGTTGCGGAAGTAGTCCGCCTGGCGGTCGAACGCCGGCACCTTACGCTCGGCGAGCACGGCACCCGCGGCCGCGAGCGCTTTGAGCGCTGCTTCGAAGGCGCGCCCCACCGGCGGCTCGAGATCCTCGAGCACGCTCGAGCGCGGCACGAGCAACCGCAACCCCTCGACCGGCAGTTGGGGAAGCGGCGCAGCCTGCTCGCCGGCCAGCGCCGCATCGTAGGCCGCGCAGCACGCCACGGTGTTGGCGAGCGGTCCGACCGAGTCGAGCGTATAGGAAAGGGGGAACGCGCCCTCGCGCGGTACGCGGCGCGCCGTCGGCTTGAAGCCCGTCAGCCCGCACAAGGCCGCGGGCGCCCGGATGGAACCGCGCGTGTCGGTCCCGAGCGCCATCGCGCACATGCCGTCGGACTGCGCCACCGCGGCACCGGAAGACGACCCGCCCGGGATGCGCCCGGTCTTGCGGTCCCAGGGATTGCGCGGCGTGCCGTAGTGAGGATTGATTCCCGTGGTGCCGAACGCGAACTCGACCATGTTCGTGCGGCCGACGATGACCGCGCCGGCCGCGCGCAGGCGCGCCACCGCCGGCGCGTCGCATTTCGCCGGCGCCGCACCCGCGAGCAACTTCGAGCCCGCGCGCGTCACGTCGCCCCCGACGTCGAACAGATCCTTGATCGATACCGGCAGACCGTCCACCGGCGAGCGTACGATGCCCGCGGCCCGTAGCCGGTCCGCGAGGGCCGCTTCCGCTCGCGCGGTGTCCGCGTACGTCTTCACGAACGCGCGCGCGCCCTCGCCCGCACCGTCCGCAATGCGGGATAACGCCAGCTCGACCAGCTCCCGGCTGCTCACTTTCCGCGCGGCGAGATCCGCCGCCAACTGCCCTACCGTCCACATGCTCGCAGGCCTCCCTCGCCCGGTCCGGCCGATTCTAGCGCGCATAATTCGGCCGACCATTGCAGCCATGCTATCGCGCGCCGCCCATCGCCTTGCGAGCCACCTGTTCGGCGGCACGTGCGTGCTATGCCGTGGCGCGGCGGATGTCGCGCGAGACGAAGGGCTGCTGTGCGCGGCCTGCGACGCGGACCTGCCTCGCCTGAGCGATGCGCTCTGCCCGCGCTGCGCGCTCGCCTCCCCGCGCGGCGCGCTCTGCGGGCGCTGCCTCGCGCGGCCTCCCGCCTACGACGCGACCGTAGCCGCGCTCGAGTACCGGTTCCCGTGCGACATACTGGTGCACGCGCTCAAGTTCCGGGGAGAGCTGGCGCTCGCCACGCCACTCGGGCGCCTGCTTGGCGAGCGCGTAGCGCGGGCGGGCGAGCGCGTCGACTGGGTGCTGCCGGTGCCGCTGTCCGCGATGCGCCTACGCACGCGCGGCTACAATCAATCGCTGGAAATCGCACGCCACGCGGCGCGCGCGCTGGGCGCGCGCCTCGCCGCGCACGTGTGCGAGCGCAATCGCGACACTCCGCCGCAGAGCGCGCTCGACTGGGACGAGCGCGCGAAAAACGTGCACGGCGCATTTCGCTGCACGGTTCCGCTCGAGCGCACGACGGTCGCGGTCGTAGACGACGTGATGACCACCGGCGCCACGCTGCAGGAGATCGCCGCCACGCTCAAGCGCGCCGGCGCCGCGCGCGTGGTGAACTGGGTCGTCGCGCGCACCTTCTTCGACTGAGCGCCCATGTTCGACATCGTGCTGTATCGTCCAGAGATCCCTCCCAACGCCGGCAACGTGATCAGGCTCGCGGCCAACACCGGCGCGCGCCTGCACCTGGTCGAGCCGCTCGGTTTCTCGATGGACGACAGGCAGCTCAGGCGCGCCGGCCTCGATTATCACGAGCTCGCCACGGTGCGCACGCACCGCGACTGGGACGCCTGCCGAGCGGCGCTCGGGGAGCAGCGCATGTTCGCCGTCACCACGCGCGGCGAATCCTGCTACGGCGAGGTGCACTACGCGCGCGACGACGTGTTCGTGTTCGGTCAGGAGACCCGCGGCCTTCCCGAGGATCTGCTCGCGCAGTTCGCGCCGGCGCGGCGTCTGCGCCTGCCGATGCGGCCCGGCAACCGCAGCCTGAACCTGTCGAACGCGGTCGCGGTGCTGGTGTTCGAGGCCTGGCGCCAGCTCGGCTTCGCGGGCGCTAACTGAACCCCTCGCGCTTGGGATCGCGCGCGAGCAGCTGCTCGGCGGCGGCGCCGGGCGCGAGCGCGCCTTCGAGCACCGCCTTCACTGCCTCGGCGATCGGCATCTCGATGTCCAGTCGCGCGGCGAGCCGCGCGACTTCTCCCGCCGAACCCACCCCTTCGGCGACGTGACCCAGCTCCGGGAGGATGTCGCCCAGCGCTCGCCCGCGCGCGAGCGCCAGGCCCACGCGCCGATTGCGCGACAGGTCGCCGGTGGCCGTGAGGATCAGATCGCCGGCGCCAGCCAGGCCCATGAAGGTCTCGGCGCGCCCGCCGAGGGCCACACCAAGGCGCGAAATCTCGGCCAGACCCCGTGTAATCAGCGCCGCGCGTGCGTTCTGGCCGAGGCCGAGGCCGTCGCAGATACCGACGGCGATCGCCATCACGTTCTTCACTGCGCCGCCGATCTCGACGCCGACCACGTCGGCGCTGTAGTAGATCCGCAGCCTGCCGCCGTGCAGCTGCGCCGCTGCGCGGCGCGCGAACTCCGCGTCGCGGGAAGCGAGCGTGAGCGCACACGGCAGGCCCTGTGCCACCTCGAGCGCGAAAGACGGCCCGGAAAGCGCCCCGCTCGCGAGCCCGGAACCGAGCTCCTCCTCGACCAGTTCGTGCGGCAGGCGCCCGCTGCCCTGCTCGAAGCCCTTGCACAGCCACACCAGCGGCCGACGGGTGCCTTGGTCGCGCAGCTGGCGCAGAAGGTCGCGCAGGCCGGCGACCGGAGTCGCCGCGAGCACCAGCTCGGAACCCTCGAGCGCGCGCGTCATCTCGGAGTGCACGCGCATGCCCCGCGGAAAGGCCACTTCGGGGAGGTAGCGCTCATTGCGGCGCGCCCGCTCCATCGTCGCGGCCTGCGCTGCGTCCCTCGCCCACAGGCTCGCGCCGTGGCCCGCGCGCGCCAGCGCTACGGCGAGCGCCGTCCCCCAGGCGCCCGCACCGAGCACCGCGATCGCGCTCATGCAGGTAATTCCGCGGTCAGTCGCCCCAGACTACGGTGGGACGAACGTAGCCGCTCGAGCCATCGGCGTGGCGCACCCGCAGCCAGCCCCCCGGCGCCGTTCCGAGCAGGTCGAGCACCACGTTCTGCGCCGCCGTGAATGCGATCGGCGAATTGTCGTCCGGCTGCACGTGCACCTGCGCCGCGGGTGCCGTGACCAGCACCGTGTGCTGATCGGTCAGCGCGTTGCCCTGCACCCAGGACAAGGCGCCAGTCTGATCGCGCACCTTGATCCAGGCGCCAAGCTCGACGATGACCTCGAGCGGATACTTGGGCGAGACGACGTACAGCGGCGTGGCCTGCATCGAGGGCGCGTCGTAGAGCACTGCGGGCTGCCCGCCCACGCTGCGGTAGTCGACCGCCTGCGCGGTGCCGGCGGCGGCGCAGAGCAGCACGGCAAGCAGCGCGCGGCGCATCGTGCTCAGGAGGCGATCTCGATGCGAGGCTGCTCGCTCGCCTGGCGCTGGCGCTGCGCGTACAGCGCCTCGAACGACACCGGCGCGAGCAGGACCGGCGGAAATCCGCCCCGCGTGATCACGTCAGAAACCGTTTCGCGCAGGTAGGGATAGACGATGGTCGGGCAGGCCACGTTCAGCAGGCCCGGAAGGTCGTCCTGCGGCACCCCGCGTATGGAAAAGATGCCCGCCTGCACCGCTTCGACGAGGAACACGGTCTTGTCCCCGACGCGCGCGGTTACCGTGACCGTTACGCTGACCTCGTAGTACCCCTCGGCGAACTGCGCCGCTTCGTTGCCGATCTGCACCTCGAGGCGCGGCTGTTCGGTCTGCATGAAGCTCTGCGGCCCGCCCGGTATCTCGAGCGACAGGTCCTTGACGTAGATTTTCTCGATCTGAAAGATCGGCTGGTTGTCGCTCATCCCGCCTCCGTAAGTTCGCGCAGCAGCTCGTCCAGCCGGCCCTGGCGCTCCAGCGCATACAGATCGTCGCAGCCGCCGACGTGGCGCGCTCCGATCCAGATTTGCGGCACCGTTCGCCGTCCGCTCCGCTGCATCATCTCGACGCGTCGTTGAGGCTCCAGGTCGACGCGCACGATCTCCAGGTCGGTAACGCCCTTCTTACGCAGCAGCTGCTCGGCTGCCTGGCAATACGGGCAGGTTGCGGTACAGTACATCAGGACCGCGGCCACGCTATTTCTCCACCGGCAGCCCCGCCTGTTGCCAGGCGGCGAATCCGCCGGTGAGATTGAAGACCTGCTCGAATCCCTGCTTACGCAGCAGCGATACCGCCTGCCCCGAACGGGTGCCGCTCTCGCAATACGCGATCAGCGGCCTCGACTTGAATTTCTGCAGCTCCCCGGCGCGGGCGCCGAGTTGCGACAGCGGAATGTGGCGCGCGCCCATGACATGGCCTTTGGCATACTCGGCATCCTCGCGCACGTCGATCACCACCGCGTCCTGCCGGTTGATCATCTGCGTCGCCTGCAGCGTGCTCGCCGCGGGTCCGCCGCCGGGCCGGCGCAGCATCGGCCATATCAGCATCGCGCCGGAGGTCACCGCCACGGCAAAAAGCAGCAGGTTGTCTTTGACGAACTGTAGGATCATCTGTTCAAGACGCCGGCGGCGCTCAGGCCGGGCGCATCCTCAATCCTGCGACGCGCCGCAGAAAACCTCGCGCATCATGCCGATTAGCTGCAGCGTGCGCTCGTCGCTCACGCGGTAGAACACCCGGTTGGCGTCCTTGCGCGTGCGCAGCACCGACTTGTCGCGCAGGATCGCCAGATGCTGCGAGATGTTCGATTGCGAGGTGCCCACCGCGTCGACGATGTCCTGCACGCTCAGCTCGCTGGGGCCCAGCACGCACAGGATCTTGAGCCGCAGCGGATGCGACATCGCCTTCAGGGCGCGCGCGGCCAGCTCGATGTGCTCCTGCTTCTCGATCAAGTCGAACTGGTCGCGCTTCATGTGTTTCCGGCCGCGCGGTGCGGTCCGCAGAAAGGAACACGCATATTATAGAATAGCGCGGCCCCCGAGCAGACCGCGATGCAAGCTGCCCACAAGCTCGTCCTACTGCGCCACGGCGAATCCGACTGGAACCGGGAAAACCGCTTCACCGGCTGGACCGACGTCGACTTGTCCGCGAAAGGCGTCGAAGAAGCGCGCGCGGCCGGCCGTTTGCTGCGCGCGCAGGGGTTTGCCTTCGACCTCGCCTTCACCTCGGTGCTCAAGCGCGCGATCAGGACGCTTTGGCTGGTGCTGGAGGAGATGGACGCGATGTGGCTGCCGGAGGAAAAGAGCTGGCGCCTGAACGAGCGTCATTACGGCGCGCTGCAGGGCCTGGACAAGGGCGAGACGGCGGCCAAGTTCGGCGAGCAGCAGGTGCTCGTCTGGCGCCGCAGTTACGACACGCGGCCGCCCGCGCTCGCGCGGGACGATCCGCGCCTCGCCGCGGGCGACCCGCGCTACGCGGAACTCGCCGCGCAGGGCATGCCGCTCACCGAATGCCTCAAGGACACCGTGGCTCGCGTGCTGCCGTTCTGGGAGGGCAAGATCGCGCCCGCGGTGCGCGCCGGCAAGCGCGTGCTCGTGGCCGCCCACGGCAATTCGTTGCGCGCGCTGATCAAGTATCTGGACGGCATCTCGGACGCTGACATCGTCGGGCTGAACATTCCGACCGGCGTGCCGCTCGTCTATGAGCTCGACGAGCGCCTGCGCCCGATCGGACATCGCTACCTCGGCGATGAAACGGAGATCGCGCGGCGCATCTCGGCGGTCTCCGCTCAGGGCAAGGCGAAGGACTGAACTCCGCAAAGATCGCAGCGCTCGTGCTTGCCGCCGCGTTTCTGGCCGTGCCGGCGCACGCGGGGAAGCGCGAGCGCGACCTGGCCGCGCTCAGGGCGCGGATCGCGGCGCTCAGCGCGGAGCTGAACGAAAAGCAAGCGTCCCGCCGCGAAGCGCGCGACGCGTTGCGCGACTCCGAGCGCGCAATCTCGGACGCCAACCGCGCTCTCGCCCAGCTCGACGCGGACGGCCGCGTACTGCGTACGCAATCCGACGCGCTCGAAGCGCGCCGCCGCAGCCTCACCGAAAGGCTCACCCTGCAGCAGGCGGCGCTCGGCAAAATCCTGGCCGCGCGCTACGAGGGCGGCGCACCCGGTGCGGTGCGGCTGGTTCTCTCGGGCGAGGACCCCGCCGAGGTCGCGCGCAAACTGTATTACCTGACGCGGGTATCGCAAGCCTCCGCGACGCTCGTCGCCTCGATGCGCGAAGGGCTGGGCGAGCTCGCCGACCTGCGGCGCGAGATCGACGCGCGCAGCGCCCGCCTGGCGGAGGTCGCGGGCGCGCAGCGCGCCGACCGCGAGAAGGTGCTCGCCGAACGGCGCGAGCGGCAGCGCGTCCTGGCCAAGCTCGGGGACGAGATACGGCGCGACCAGAAGCAGATCAAGGTCTTGCGCACGGACGAGGCCCGGCTGTCGCGCCTGGTGGAAGAGATAGGGCGCGTGCTCGCCACGAAGCCGGGCGCAGGCTACGCGCGCGTCGAGAAGGTGCCCGAACCGGGCTCGGAGAGCGGCCCGTTCGATTCGCTGCGCGGCAAGTTGCGCCTGCCGGTGCGGGGGGAACTGACAGGCCGGTTCGGCGCTCCAAGAGGCAGTGCCGGCATGAATCTCAAAGGGGTGTTCATCCGCGCCCCCGAGGGCCGCACAGTGCGGGCGATCGCGGCGGGGCAGGTGGTCTTCGCCGACTGGATGAGGGGGTTCGGAAACCTGTTGATCATCGACCACGGTGAGGCATATTTGTCGGTCTACGCGAACAACGAGACCTTGCTGAAGCAGGTCGGTGACGTAGTGACCGCCGGCGAGCCGATTGCGACCGTGGGCGCCACCGGTGGCAGCGAGGAATCGGGTTTATACTTTGAATTGCGGCATCTGGGTAAGCCTTTCGACCCGTTGACGTGGGTCAATCTCAAGTGAGACGCGTGGTCCGGCATCCTGCCGGTTGAGGAAGCAAACGTTATGCGCAGCAGAATTCGTGGTTTGGGACTCGTTCTTCTCGGCGTCGTCGCCGGGGTACTCATCAGCCTCAACTTGCAGGCGATCGCCGATCGCGAAGCGCAGAGCCCGCTTCCGATCAACGAGCTGCGCGCCTTCACCGACGTGTTCGGCACCATCAAGCAGAATTATGTCGAGCCCGTGTCCGACAAGAAGCTGATTACCGGTGCGATCAACGGCATGCTTTCGGACCTCGACCCGCACTCGGCCTATCTGGACGCAGACGCCTACCGAGAGCTGCAGGTCGGAACCCAGGGGCAGTTCGGCGGCCTGGGCATCGAGGTCGGCATGGAGGATGGCTTCGTCAAGGTCGTCTCGCCGATCGAAGACACGCCGGCGTACAAGGCCGGCATCAAGCCGGGCGACCTGATTATCAAGCTCGATGAAACCCCGGTGAAGGGCATGACGCTGAACGAGGCGGTCAAGCGCATGCGCGGCAAGCCCGATACCAAGATCACGCTCACCATCGCCCGCAAAGGCGTAACGGAGCCGATCGTGGTGACGCTCACGCGCGCAATCATCCATGTGCGCAGCGTGAAGTCCAAGCTGATCGAGCCCGGCTACGGCTGGGTGCGCGTGTCGCAGTTCCAGGAAGCGACCCCCGAGTCGCTCGTGAAGCAGCTGCGCGAGCTCTACCGTCAGGGCCCGCTCAAAGGGCTGGTGCTCGACCTGCGCAACGATCCCGGCGGCCTGCTCTTCGGCGCAGTGGCGGTCTCGTCGGCTTTCCTGCAGCCCAATGCGCTCGTCGTCTCGACCGACGGGCGCACCGAAGAATCGAAGAAGAAGTACTTCGCCACGCCGGACGACTACCTGCGCACCGACGGCGATGACTTCCTGAAGAGCCTGCCTGCCGGGGTCAAGACCGTTCCGATGGTCGTGCTCGTGAACGGCGGCTCGGCGTCCGCTTCGGAAATCGTCGCGGGTGCGCTGCAGGATCACAAGCGCGCCACGCTGATCGGCACCCAGACCTTCGGCAAGGGCTCGGTGCAGACGATCATGCCGTTGAACAACAACACGGCGATCAAGCTGACCACCGCGCGCTATTACACGCCGAGTGGACGTTCGATCCAGATAAAGGGCATCACGCCCGATCTGATCGTCGACGAGCCGGGCGAGCCGAAGACGCGACTGCGCGAAGCGGACCTGCAGCACCACCTCGACAACGAGCAAATGAAGGCGGGCCCCGCGCAGGCCGAAAAGCCGGAGAGCGAACCCTCGGCCGCGACGCCGGCAGCGGCTGCCAAACCGATCGAATTCGGCGCGAAGGACGACTTCCAGCTGCAGCAGGCGGTCTCGTATCTCAAGGGACAGCCGGTCCTGGGGCAGCCGTCCAAGACCGTCGCGCAGCGCAAATCCGGCACCTAGTCGGAACTTGAACGACGAACAGCTGCTGCGCTACAGCCGGCACATCCTGCTGCCGGAAGTCGGGGTGGAAGGTCAGGAGCGCCTGCGCGCCGCGCGCGCGCTGGTGGTCGGCGCGGGAGGTCTCGGCTGTCCGGCTGCGCTCTATCTCGCGGCCTGCGGCGTCGGCCGGCTGACGCTGGCGGACCCCGACCGCGTCGATCTCACCAATCTGCAGCGCCAGATCCTGTTCCGAACCGATTCGGTCGGCGCGCGCAAGGTGGACGCCGCCGCCGACGCGCTCGGCGCGCTCAATCCAGAGGTCGAGCTGGTGCCGCTCGCCGCTCGCCTGGAAGGCGAGGCGCTGCAACGGGTGGTCGCCGGCGCCGACGTGGTGCTCGACTGCTCGGACAATTTCGCCACTCGGCACGCGGTGAACCGCGCCTGCGTGCGGCACGCGCGGCCACTCGTGTCGGGGGCCGCGATCCGTTTCGACGGCCAGATCGCGGTATTCGACCTGCGCAGCCCCGATGCGCCGTGCTACGCCTGTCTGTTTCCGGAGGGAGGCGAGACCGAGGAGCTGCGCTGTGCAGTGATGGGCGTGTTCGCGCCGCTCACCGGCACGATCGGGGCGATGCAGGCGCTCGAGGCGGTGAAGATCCTCTCCGGCGCGGGTCAGGCCGCGTCCGGGCGGTTGCTGATGTTCGATGCGCGCAACTCCGACTGGCGCTCGGTGCGCGTAGCCAAGGATCCAGATTGCCTCGTGTGCGCCGCGGCCGCCGTTCAGGCGAACAGGTAGCGGCGCTGCGCCGCGAACCCCTCCGAGGGCTTGCGCGCAAAGCCGCTGCGCGCAAACTGGTGCAGGCTGCCGATCGTGTAGCAAAGCAGCAGCGCGGCGCGCGCCGCCGCGTCGTTCTCGGCGGCCGGAGCCTGGCTCGCCGCGAGCCGCAGCGCCTGTCTTAGCGTCGCCTCGAAGCGATCGAAAAACTGGTTCATGCGCGCCTGCAGGCGCTCATGCTCGCCCACCAGCGCGTCCCCGATCATGACGCGCACCATGCCGGGATTCTTCTCGCCGAACGCGAGCAGCATCTCGACGAGCTTGGCGGCCTGCTCCGACCCGTTCGGCTCGTCCTGAGAAATCCGGTTCGCCAGCGAGAACACCGAGTTCTCGATGAACTCGATCAGGCCCTCGTACATCTGGGCCTTGGAGGCGAAATGGCGGTACAGCGCCGCTTCGGACACGCGCAATTGGGCAGCGAGCGCGGCAGTAGTCACGCGTTCCCACCGCGGCGCCTCGAGCATGTGCGCGAGGGTCTTCAGAATCTCGAGCCGGCGTTCGCCTTTGGCGCGGGGCATAGGGCTAGGAGCGCAAGTGTGCGCGATTCTAGCTCAAGCATGCCGGAACACGAGCCCAGGCAGCTCGAGCACCGATGCGACGCGCAGGTCGACGTACGGCACGCGCCTGCGCGTTCGGCTGACCCATACCGTACTCATCCCCAGGCGCTTGGCGGCGCGCAGGTTCTCCAGCGCGTCGTCGATGAAAGCGCATCGGTGCGGATCGAGGTCGTGGTTGCGCAGCAGCACGTGAAAGCCGTACAGCGCCGGCTTGCCGCGGAAGCGCGCGTCCTCGATCGTGTAGACCGCGTCGAACCAGCGCGCGACGCCGATCGCGCGCAGCACCTCGTCGACGTAGTGGCGCGGGGCATTCGAAAACACGAGCTTCTTGCCGCCCAGGCGCCCGAGCGCGTGTCGCAGGGCGTTCTCGTGCACCACCATGTCGGCCAGCTCCGGGAAGCGGTGGGTTTCGGCGAGGAACCTGCGCGGGTCGGTGCCGTAGTGCCGCATCAGTCCGTTGAGCGTCGTGCCGTAGCGCTGCCAGAAGCCGCGCCGCATGGCGTTTGCGCCTTCCTCGTCCACGCCGAAATGGCGCATCAGATAGTCGTTGATCTGCTCGTGCATGGACGGGAAGATGCGCACGGTGGCGTCGTGCAGGGTGTTGTCCAGATCGAAGATCCACACCCTCCGCGAGGGCGGGATGCGCGCCAGGCGCATCAGCGCGAGCGGATCAGCGTGCCGACGCCCCGGTCGGTCAGCACTTCGAGCAGGAGCGCGTGGGGCACGCGGCCATCGATGATGTGCACGCTTCTGACGCCGGAGCGCGCCGCCTCGAGCGCCGAGGAGATCTTGGGCAGCATTCCGCCGGACAGTGTCCCGGCGGCCACCATCTCGTCGATCTGGCGCGGCGTGATGCCGGTGAGCAAGTTGCCCTGCTCGTCCAGCACGCCCGGCGTGTTCGTCATCAGTATCAGCTTTTCGGCGTGCAGCACCTCGGCGAGCTTGCCGGCGACGAGATCGGCGTTGATGTTGTAGGACGTTCCGTCGGCGCCCACGCCGATCGGCGCCACGACGGGGATGAAGCCGCCCTGCTCGAGCGAGTCGATCACGCGCGGGTCGATCGACTCCACCTCGCCCACCTGCCCGATGTCGAGCAGCTCGCTCGGCCGCTCGGGCGAGGGCATCATCAGCTTGCGCGCGCGGATGAACGCGCCGTCCTGGCCCGTCAGCCCCACCGCCTTACCGCCGGCCTGGTTGATCAGGGTCACGATGTCCTTGTTCACCGCTCCGCCGAGCACCATCTCTACCACGTCCATGGTCGCCGCGTCGGTCACGCGCATGCCTTGCACGAATTCGCTCTTGATGCCGAGTTGCTTGAGCAGGCGCTCGATCTGCGGTCCGCCGCCGTGCACGACCACCGGGTCCATGCCGACGAGCTTGAGCAGCACGACGTCGCGGGCGAAGCCCGCCTGCAGCGACGGATCGACCATCGCGTTGCCGCCGAACTTCACCACGATCGTCTTGCCGTGGAAGCGGCGGATGTAGGGCAGCGCTTCGGCGAGGATGCGCGCCTTGGCGGCGGCGTCGGCGGCGTCGGTCATGGCGTGCCGATTCTACAAAGAAAAAGGGCCGGCGGTCGCCGGCCCTTTCGCGCGCCCTATGGCGTCGCGATCAGTTGATCGCGATCTGTTTGCGTGCCGCCGCGGCCTTCTTGGGCAGGGTAAGCTCGAGCACGCCGTCGCGCAGTTTCGCTTCGGCCTTGCTCTCGTCGACTTCCTGCGGCAGCGCGAAGCTGCGCGTCGCCTTGCCGTAGACGCGCTCGCTGTGCAGCACGCGCTCGTCAGCCGCGACCTCCTTCTCACGCTTGACTTCGACGCTGAGGGTCACCTGCGCGCCGTCGATCGTGACCTGCACGTCCTCTCTCCTGACTCCCGGCAGCTCTGCGGTCACGAGGTAGGCGCCGTCTTTCTCGACGACGTCGACCTTCATGCGCACGGTCTCGCCGCGCGGCTCCGCGTACATCGGCCGCAGGAGGACGCCCTTGAACAGATCGTCCACCAGATCGTTGAACGGGTCCAAACGAGTGATGCTCGCCATATGCCTCTCCTATGCTCTGCTAGCCTGAAATAGGGTCCTGCTGCAAGCAAAATGGGGGGGGGCGGCGCGCTTTCAAGACCCCTGGCGCGGGGGAGACAGATTGCCCACCATACGGCGGCCCGGGTAAAGTCCCCCGCCGGTTCCACCTCCATGCCCCCGTCCGACGACCTCCGCCGTCGCATCGAAGAGCAGCGCGCCTATCTCCTGCGCTTCGCGCGCCTGCAGCTGCGCGACCGGGATGCCGCCGAGGACGCCGTGCAGGAGACCCTGCTCGCGGCGCTCGGCGCCGAGGCGAGCTACGCCGGGCGCTCCGAGCTGCGTACCTGGCTCACCGGCATACTCAAGCACAAGATCGTCGATGCCATCCGGCGCGCGAACCGCGAGCCGCGGGCTTCGCTGGACGACGGCGACGACGGCGCGGCGCTGGAAGACCTCTTCGACCGCAGCGGGCATTGGGCGACGCCGGTGCCGGCCTGGCGCGACCCGGACGCCGCTCTCGAGCAGGCGCAATTTTTCGAGGTGCTCGAGACCTGCCTGGCGGGGCTGCCGGCCAAGACCGCGCGCGCGTTCATGATGCGCGAGCACCTGGGGCTGGAGACCGAGGAGATCTGTAAGGAACTGGGCATCACCCCGACGAATTGCTGGGTGATGCTCCACCGCGCCCGCATGGCCCTCAGGCTGTGCCTGGAAGCCCGCTGGTTCGGCGCGCAGGAGACGCCGCGCAAATGAAACCGATTCTCTCGTGCAGGGAAGTGACCCGGCTCGTGTCCGAAGGGCTGGACCGGCGGCTGGGCTTCGGCGAGCGCGTCGCGCTGCGCCTGCACTTCGCCATTTGCCGCAGCTGCACCCACTTCAACCGGCAGATGGACTTTCTGCGCGAAGCGACGCGCCGGCTCGCCGACGCCGAAGACTTGCGTAACCCCTAGAGCACGTAGCGCGCCAGGTCCTCGTTCTTCGCCAGCTCGCCGAGCCGCGCATCGACGTAGGCGGCGTCGATCACCACGCTCGCCGCGCCGCGCTGGCCGGCCTCGAAGGAGATTTCCTCGAGCAGTTTCTCCAGCACCGTGTACAGGCGGCGCGCGCCGATGTTCTCGGTCTTCTCGTTCACCTGGAAGGCGATCTGCGCGAGGCGCCGCAGCGCTTCCGGGCGGAACTCGAGGCTCACGCCCTCGGTCGCGAGCAGGGCCTCGTACTGCTTGATCAGGCTCGCATCGGTCGAAGTGAGGATGCGCTCGAAGTCGTCGACCGACAGCGAGTCCAGTTCGACGCGGATCGGAAAGCGCCCCTGCAGCTCCGGAATGAGGTCGGAAGGCTTGGCGAGGTGAAAGGCGCCCGAAGCGATGAACAGTATGTGATCGGACCTGATCATGCCGTACTTGGTCGACACCGTGGTGCCCTCCACGAGCGGCAGCAGGTCGCGCTGCACGCCCTGGCGCGAGACGTCGGCGCCGCCGATCTCGCCGCGGCTCGCGATCTTGTCAATCTCGTCCAGGAACACGATGCCGTTCTGCTCGGCGTTGGCGACCGCCCTGGCCTTCAGCTCGTCGTCGTTCACCAGGCGCGCGGCCTCCTCGTCGGTAAGCAGCCGCATCGCCTCGCGGATGCGCAGCTTGCGCAGCTTCCTGCGGCCCCCGCCCAGGCTCTGGAACATGCCCTGGATCTGCGACGTGAGCTCCTCCATGCCGGGGGGCGCGAGGATCTCCATCTGCGCCGGCGCGGCCGAGACCTCGATCTCGATTTCCTTGTCGTCGAGCTCCCCCTCGCGCAGCTTCTTCCTGAACTTCTGACGGGTCGCGCTCTCCTCGGCCTCGGCGCCGCGCGCCGGGGGCAGCAGCGCGTCCAGGACGCGTTCCTCGGCGGCGTCCTGCGCGCGCGTGCGCACCGCGCGCATCGCGCTCTCGCGTGTCTGCTTGACGCTGATCTCCACGAGGTCGCGCACGATGGTGTCGACGTCGCGCCCGACGTAGCCGACTTCGGTGAACTTGGTCGCCTCGACCTTGATGAAGGGCGCTTCCGCCAGGCGCGCGAGACGCCTGGCGATCTCAGTCTTGCCTACGCCGGTGGGCCCGATCATGAGGATGTTCTTCGGGGTGATCTCCTGGCGCAGCGGCTCGCCCACCTGCTGGCGGCGCCAGCGGTTCCTGAGCGCGATCGCCACCGCGCGCTTGGCGCGCTCTTGCCCGACGATGTTCTTGTCGAGCTCGTGCACGATCTCCTGCGGCGTCATCTGCGTCATTCCAGCACCTCGATGATCCGTCGCTGGTTGGTGTAGATGCACAAGTCGGCCGCGATGGCGAGCGCCTTGTCGACGATGTCGCGCGCCCCGAGCGCGGTGTTCTCAAGCAGCGCGCGCGCGGCGCTCTGGGCGTAAGGGCCGCCCGAGCCGATCGCCACGATGCCCTCCTCGGGCTCGAGCACGTCGCCCATTCCGGTGATGATGAGCGAGTGCTCGCGGTCGGCGACTGCGAGCATCGCCTCCAGCCGCCTGAGGATGCGGTCGGTACGCCAGTCCTTGGCGAGCTCCACCGCCGAGCGCATTACGTTGCCCTGGTGCTTGTCGAGCTTCGCCTCGAAGCGCTCGAACAGCGTGAAGGCGTCGGCCGTTCCGCCGGCGAAGCCGGCCAGGATGCGGTCGTTGTAGAGCCGCCGCACCTTGCGCGCGCCCGCCTTGATCACAACGTTGCCGAGCGTCACCTGCCCGTCGCCGCCGAGCGCGACGCTTGCGCCGCGCCGCACCGAGAGGATCGTCGTGCCGTGCAACTGCTCGCCGCTCGCGGTGCTCATCGTGCCAGGCACTGCTCCAGGCCGGCGACGAACAGATCGCGCGGCAGCTTCTTGCCGATGAACACCATCGTCGACTGTTTCTTTTCGCCCTTGCCCCAGGGCTTGCCGAGGTCGCCGCCCATCATCATGTGCACGCCCTGGAACACCACGCGCTGGGGATTGCCTTTCATCCACAGCACGCCCTTGTAGCGCAGCAGGTCCGGGCCGTACACCTGGATGATGCCCGACAGGAACTGCTCGAGCTTGTCGCCGTCGAAGGGCTTGTCGGAGCGGAACACGAACGATTCGACTTCGTCGTGGTGCTCGTGATGCGAGTCGACCAGGAACTCCGGGTCGAGCTCGAGAATCGCGTTCAGGTTGAACCCGCGGATGTCGAGCACCTCGGCGATCGGCGCGTTGCCGAAGTGGACCTTCTTGATCGGCGCGCGCGGATTCATGCCGCGGATGCGCTCGGAGAGCTTCTTGACTTCTTCCTCGTCGACCAGGTCCGTCTTCGACATGAGGATGCGGTCGGCGAATCCGACCTGCTCCTGCGCCTCGCGGAACTCGTCCAGCTGTTTTTCGGCGTGCTTCGCGTCGACCAGGGTGATGATCGAGTCGAGCAGGTAGTAATTGCCGATTTCCTCGTCGGTGAAGAAGGTCTGCGCCACCGGGCCCGGGTCCGCCATGCCCGTGGTCTCGATCACCACGCGGTCGAAATTGAGAGCCCCCTGGCTGCGCTTGTCCTTGAGCTCGCCGAGGATACGGATCAGATCGCCGCGCACGGTGCAGCAGATGCAGCCGTTGTTCATCTCGACGATCTGCTCATCGGACTTCTCGATGATGTCGTTGTCGACCCCGATCTCGCCGAATTCGTTCTCGATCACCGCGATGCGGTGGCCATGCTCCTCCTTGAGGATGCGGTTCAAGAGCGTCGTCTTGCCGCTGCCCAGAAAGCCCGTGAGGATGGTCACGGGAACCATGTTCTCCTGCTGCATGTGCGCTCCTCGCTAAGAGCGGAATTCTACCGCCCTGCGGCACGTGCTAGGAGCGCAGCAGCAGAAACCCCTTCAGGTAGTCGCCTTCGGGGAACTCCAGCGCCACGGGATGGTCCGCAGCCGCGCCGAAGCGCTCGACGATCTTCGCCTCGACTCCGGCATCGAGCGCCGCGCCCGCGAGGATCGACTGGAACAGCTCGCGCGAGACGCCGCCGGAGCAGGAGAAGCTGGCGAGCAGCCCTCCCGGCGAGAGCAGCTTGAAGGCGAGCAGGTTGATGTCCTTGTAAGCGCGCGCGGCGTTCTTCGCCTGCGCCGCAGTCGGCGCGAACTTCGGCGGATCGAGCACCACCAGGTCGAAGCGCGCGCCCTGGTCGCGCAGTTCCCGCAGGCGCGCGAACACGTCGGCCTGCTCGAAAGTAACGCGCGATGCATCGAGCGGGTTGGCCGCCAGGTTCTCGCGCGCCACCGCGAGCGCCGCGGCCGAGCTCTCCAGCGCGAGCACGCGCCTTGCACCGCCGGCGAGTGCGGCGAGCGAAAAGCCGCCCGTGTAGCAAAAGCCGTCGAGCACGTCGCGCCCCTCGGCGAGCGCGCGCACGCGCTGGCGATTGTCGCGCTGGTCGAGAAAGAAGCCGGTCTTCTGCCCCTGCTCCACGTCGACATGGAAATCGAGCCCGTGCTCGACGATCGCGCAGCGCGCGGCGGCGCGGTTGCCGCGCACGAAACCCGCGCGTGCCGCCAGCCCTTCCAGCCTGCGCACGTCGGCATCCGAGCGCTCGAACACGGCTTCGCAGCCGGTCAGTTCGGCGAGCGCGTCCAGGATCGGCTCGCGCCAGCGCTCCACCCCCGCCGCCAGGAACTGCGCCACCAGCACGTCCGCGTAGCGGTCGACGACCAGGCCGGGCAAGCCGTCCGACTCGCCGTGCACCAGGCGCAGAGCGTTGGTGTGACGCGCGGCGGGCAGTCGCGCGCGCAGCGCGAGCGACTTTTCGAGTCGCCGCCGGAGAAACCGGGCATCGACCTCTTCGGCGGGATCGAAGGTCCATGCGCGAGCCCGGATCTGCGAGTTCGGGCTGTAGGCGGCGAGCGCGATAGTCTTGCCCCCCACGTCTTTCACCGCGACGGTTTCGCCGCGCGCCGGTTCGCCCTCGACGCCCGCTACGGCGCCCGAGAAGATCCAGGGATGGCGGCGCCGCAGCGATTTATCGCGCCCGGTTTTCAGCAGCAGCGCCGGAATCACTTCTTCCTCGCTCGGGGATGCGCCGCATCGTACACCTTGGCCAGGCTCTGGAAGTCGAGGTGCGTGTACACCTGCGTGCTCGAGATGCTGGCGTGCCCGAGCATCTCTTGCACCGCGCGCAGATCCTGCGACGACTGCAGCACGTGCGTGGCGAACGAGTGACGCAACATATGCGGATGCAGGTGCGTCTCCAGTCCGCGCGCGCGCGCCCACGCAGCGAGGCGCGCACGCACCGTACCCGGCGCTATGCGGGCGCCGCGCGCGCCGACGAACAGCGCGCGCTCGCCCGGGTGCGCGAGCCGGGCGCGCGCCGCGAGCCAGTCGGCCAGGGCCGCGCGCGCCTTTGCGCCGACCGGCACGCTGCGCGTCTTGCCGCCCTTGCCGGTCACTGTCACCTCGGCTTGTCCGAGGTCGAGCGCCCCGCTCCGTGCGTCGAGCGAGACGATCTCGGCGAGCCGCAGGCCGGAGGAGTACATCAGCTCGAACATCGCGCGGTCGCGCAGTAGCGCCGCCGAATCCGTCTGCGGCGCGTCGAGCAGCCGCTGCGCCGCCTCAACGCTCAGGGCCTTGGGCAGGGTCTTGCCGGACTTGGGCGCGCGCACGCCGCGGCACGGGTCCGCCCTGAAGCCGCGCTGGCGCGCGAGCCAGCGATACAGCCCGCGCCAGGCCGACAGCGTGCCGGCCAGCGAGCGTCCGGACACGCCCCTGGCGTGCAGCTGACTGATGAAGCGCCGCAGCTGCGCCGCGTCGAGCGACTCGAGACGCGCCCCGCCCGATAGGCCCAGCAGTGCCGCGAGATCGCGTGCGTAATTGACGAGCGTGCCGCGCGCCAGCCGCCGCTGATGCGCAAGCGCGTCGAGAAAGTCGCGCACCAGCGGCTCGTCCGGATGTGCGGCGCGCGCCGCGTCCGGCACGTCGCCTCCGGAGCGCGCTACAGGCGCGCCGCGACGCCGCTCGCGCACAGCTCTCCGATGCGGCGCAGATACAGCGTGCCCATTTCCGGGAAGAAGCGCTCGGGATCCTCGCTGCCCAGCGCGAGCAGGCCGAACACCTGGCTCTGTCCGAGCGGCACGAGCGCCATCGAGCGCACGTGCTCCGCGGCCTCGCCGAACCAGCCGAGGAAAGGGTTGTCCGCGAGCGCGGCGCACTGCGGGCCCTTCAGTGCCTCGGCGTGACGTCGCTGCTCGTCCGTGACCGCCTGCGCCTCGGCGAAATCGAACGGCACCGATTTGCCCCACACCCGCAGTGTGACGTGCGGCACGGCGAAATCCTCGCGCAGATGAAAGTACAGCGCGTGCGTGAGCGCGGGAAAATCGCGCGCCCCCGCGATCGCGACCGCCAGCCGGTGCACCTTTTCGCTGATCGCGTCGTTTTGCTCGCCGAACTGAATGAGCTCGGCAAGCTTGCTCTCCAGCAGGCGCACCTTCTCGCGCAGCGTGATCGTCTGGCGCTCGGCGAGCGGGATCGCTCGCCCGCCGTAGGGGTGCGGCACGTAGATCGATTCCAGGAGCTCGGGATGCTGATCGAAGAATTGCGGGTGCGATTTCAGGAACTGCGCGACTTCATCGGCATTCATGTTCAATCCTCGAGCTCGATCACGCCTTCGAAAACGGTTTGCGCAGGGCCTTTCATCCAGACGGCATTGTCGCCGCCGGCCCAACTCACGGTCAACGTTCCGCCGCGCGCCTGCACCTGCACCGGCGAGTCGACGAGCCCGCGCAGCACGCCCGACACCACTGCCGCGCAGGCACCCGTGCCGCAGGCGAGCGTCTCGCCCGCGCCGCGTTCCCACACGCGCAGGCGGATGCGGTGCCGGTCGAGCACCTGCATGTAGCCTGCGTTCACGCGATTCGGAAAGCGCGCATGATGCTCGATGAGCGGGCCCTGGCGCGTCACCGGAGCCGCGTCCACCTCGGCGACCACCTGCACCGCGTGCGGGTTGCCCATCGACAGGATCGCGAGCTCGACGCGCTCGCCGCCCACTTCGAGCGGCTGCACGAGCGGCAAGTCGGGCACCGGGGGGCCCATGTCGACTATCACTTCGCCGTCCGGCTCCAGCCGCGGCGCGATCAGACCGCCGAGAGTCTCGACGCGGATCTCGCGCTTGGACGTGAGTCCGCGCTCGTGCACGTAGCGCACGAAACAGCGCGCGCCGTTGCCGCACTGCTCGACCTCGCCGCCGTCGGCGTTGAAGATGCGATAGCGGAAGTCCGTGTCGGGCCTGCGAGTCGCCTCGACGACCAGGATCTGGTCGCAGCCCACGCCGAAGTGGCGATCCGCCAGGCGCCGCAACTGCGCGGGCGAGAGCGCGAAGGGCGCGCGCGTCGCGTCGATCACCACGAAGTCGTTGCCCGCGCCCTGCATCTTGGTGAAGGCGATGCGCATCAGGCGAGCGCCATGAGCCGGCGGTACTCGATCGAGATGCAGCGGTCCATCACCACGAACATCCCCGCGGCGCGCGCGCGCTCGGCAGCGGGCTCGTTCACGATGCCCTGCTGGATCCAGATCGCCGGCAGGCCGAGCGCGATGCACTCGTCGACCAGTCCGTCGACCCTGTCGGCCGAGCGGAACACGTTCACCAGATCGGGCTTTTCCGGCAGCTCGGCGAGCCGCGCGTAGGCCTTCTCGCCGAGCACCTGCGCGACGCCCGGACGCACCGGAAAGACGCGGTAGCCCCACTGCTGCAAGAGGCGCGCGATGCGATGGCTCGGGCGCTCGGGCTTGGGCGAGAGGCCCACCACCGCGATCGTCCTGACGCGGCCGAGCAGCGCGCGCATCTCATCACTGGAGGGATTGGCGAACACGGCGGCGATTCTATGCGTAAAAGCCCGCCTCGCCCTCGGGGCGCGTCTTGAAGCGCCTGTGTACCCAGTAGTACTGCTCGGGCATCTCGCCCACCTTCCGCTCGATGTAGGCGTTCATGCGGCGCGTGTCGGCTTCGACGTCGTCGGTCGGAAAATCCTCCCACGGCGACTCGAAGCTGGCGACGTAGCCCGCCCCGCCCGGCAGCATGCGCGTCACGAACGGCAATACCTTCGCGCCGGTTGCCGCGGCGATGCGCGCGAGGCCCGGCATGGTCGCCGCCGGGACGCCGAAGAACGGCACGAACAGCGCACCGCGCCGACCGTAGTCCATATCCGGCAGGTAATAGAGCGGCCGTCCCTCGCGTACCGGGCGGATCACGGCGCGGATGCCGTCCTGGCGCGACACGAGCAATTGATCGCCGAAGCGGGAGCGGCCGTGGCGCAGCAGCGCATCGATGCGAGGATCCTTCTGGCGCGCGTACATGCTCACCGCGTCGATCTCGCAGGCGAGCCGCGTGCCGCCCGCATCCAGCCCCACGAAATGCGGCACCAGGATGATCACCGGCGCGTTACCCAGCGCGCGCAGGTGCTCCAGGCCCTCGAGCCTGATCAGGCGCTCGATGCGTGCGCGCGGCGCCCACCACAGCACGGCGTGCTCCAGGAACGCGCGCGTGACCGCCCTGAAATGAGCGCGCGCGAGCCGCGCGCGCTCGCGCGCGCTCATCTCCGGGAAGCACTTCGCGAGATTGACCAGCGTGACGCGGCGGCGCCCGGGCGCCGCCAGGTAGACAAGCAGGCCGAGCGCATTGCCGAGCACGGCGAGCGCACCGAGCGGCAGGAAGTGCAGCAGCCAGAGCACGGCGATCCCGATGCGGCTCAAGCCGAGGCCTCCGGCGGCGGCGGCGCTCCGCGCGGCCGCTTGTAGCGGTTGTAACCCCACAGATACTGCGCCGGGCATTCGCGCAATTGCGCTTCGAGCGCGCGATTCAGGCGCCGCGCATCGCTCTCCCCGGGCAGCGCGTCCGGCATCTTCCGGATGTGCACCGCGTAACCCTCGCCGCGCGCCAGGCGCTCACCGAACACGAGCAGTGCCACCGTATCCGGACGGCGCGCCAGCTTCATGGCGAGCGTCATCGTGTATGCGGGCCGGCCGAAGAAGTCCGCCCACTCGCCCTCGCCTTCGCCGGGGACCTGGTCGGGCAGGATGCCCACCGACTCACCGCGCTTGAGCGCCGCGAGCATGTCGCGCACGCCCGAGCGGTCGGCGGGCGCGAGGCGCACGTTGCGCTTGCCGCGACCCTCGAGCGTGAGAGGGCCGAGGAACGCGAGCTTCGGCGGCCGGTACATGGCGGTAATCGGGACGCGCTCGGCGATCGCCTGCGCGGTGATTTCGAAGCAACCCTGATGCGGAGTGATAAATACGATGGCTTGGCGGCGCGCTTGCGCCGCCGCGATGAGGTCCTGCTCGTCGAATGATCTGACGAGCCGCATCACCTGCTCGCGCGGGCGCATCCAGACCACCGGCAACTCGGCGACCATCTTGCCAGCCGACGCGATCGCGGCGCCGCGCAGCGCGGGGTCGCCGAAGCCGGCCTGCGACATGTTCTGGCGCAGGTGCCGTCGGTACGTGGGCGAGGCGAGGTAGGCGAGCCAGCCGAGCAGCGCGCCGACCGCGTGCAGAGCGCGCAGCGGCAGCCCGGCAAGCAAGCGCATCACGAAGCGCGCCATGTCCCGGTCCGGGCGCCGGCCGCGCTATGGGAGGCATGCAATCTTTGGTATCCTTGCGGCCTTTTCGCAATCCGCTCGCTGCCCGCTCAATGCGGCGACGCAATCCATAGAGGCGCGAAGAACATGAGCGAGTTCCTGTTCACTTCGGAATCGGTGTCCGAGGGGCACCCGGACAAGGTTGCCGACCAGATCTCGGATGCCGTACTCGACGCGATTCTAGCGAAAGACTCCCGCGCGCGCGTCGCCGCGGAGACCCTGGTCACCACCGGCCTCGTGGTGATGGCGGGCGAGATCACCACGACCGCGACCGACATCGACTTCCAGCAGGTCGCGCGCGACACGATCAAGGGCATCGGATACGACAACACCGAGTACGGCATCGACTACAAGGGCTGTGCCGTGATGGTGTGCTACGACAAGCAGTCGCCCGACATCGCGCAGGGCGTCGACGAAGGCAAGGGCCTCGATCTCGACCAGGGCGCGGGCGACCAGGGTCTCATGTTCGGCTACGCCTGCGACGAGACGCCGCAGCTCATGCCGCTGCCGATCTACCTCTCGCATCGCCTGGTCGAGCGCCAGGCCGAGCTGCGCCGCGACGGGCGCCTGCCGTGGCTGCGGCCGGACGCCAAGTCGCAGGTGACGGTGAGGTACGCCGATGGCCGGCCGCAGTCGATCGACACCGTGGTGCTGTCCACTCAGCATGCCCCGGACGTCGCCCACGAGCAGCTCTCCGAAGCGGTGATCGAGGAGATCATCAAGCCCGCGCTTCCCAGGGAGCTCGTCAAGGGGTCGGTACGCTATCTCGTCAACCCGACCGGACGCTTCGTGGTCGGCGGTCCGCACGGAGACTGCGGGCTGACCGGGCGCAAGATCATCGTCGACACCTATGGCGGTGCCGCGCCGCATGGCGGCGGCGCGTTTTCGGGCAAGGATCCATCGAAGGTCGACCGCTCGGCCGCCTATGCCGCGCGCTACGTCGCGAAGAACGTCGTCGCTGCGGGTCTCGCATCGAAGTGCCTGGTGCAGGTCGCGTACGCGATCGGCGTGGCAAAGCCGGTGTCGGTAATGGTCACCAGCTACGGCACGGGCAAGATGTCCGACGAGGCGCTCTCCAGGCTCGTGGCCGCAACCTTCGATCTGCGCCCCAAGGCGATCATCGCGTCGCTCAATCTTCTGCGGCCGATCTACAAGAAGACGGCGGCATACGGCCATTTCGGTCGCGAAGAGCCCGAGTTCAGCTGGGAAGCGACCGACAAGGCGCTCGCGCTCAAGCAGGCCGCCTGAGCGCGCTCGTACTCTCGGCGGCGACGTTTCTCTCCACCCTGGGGGGCGGGCTGCTCGCCCTCAGGTTCCGCGACCGGCTGCACTACATCCTCAGCTTCACCGCCGGGGTTCTGCTCGGCGTCGTTGCATTCGACATCCTGCCGGAGATCTTCGCGCTCGCCGGGCGTCATCAGCTTGACGCAGGCGGCGCGATGATCGCGCTGGTGGTTGGCTTCCTGCTCTTCCACGGCCTGGAAAAGTTCGTGCTCGTGCACCACGTGCACGAGGCCGACTACCCCGAGCACCATCACCCGCGCGTCGGGGTTCTGTCGGCGGTCGCGCTCATCGGGCACAGCTTCATGGACGGCGTGGCGATCGGCCTTGCGTTCCAGGTCTCGCCGGCGGTCGGCGCCATCGTCGCACTGGCGGTGATCGCGCACGACTTCTGCGACGGGCTGAACACGGTGAGCCTGATGCTGGTCCATCGCAACAGCACCCGCCGCGCGTTCGCCATGCTCGGGCTCGACGCGCTCGCGCCGGTGCTCGGAGCAGCCTCCACGCTGCTCTTCACCCTGCCGCCCCGGGCGCTGATGGTCTACCTGGGGTTCTTCGCGGGCTTCCTTCTGTACATTGGCGCTGCGGACGTCTTGCCCGAGGCGCATTCGCGCAGCCGCGCCGGAGTCACCGCGCGCTTGATCGCGCTCACCTGTCTCGGCGCCGCGTTCATCTACGTCACGGTGAAACTCGCAGGCTAGGCGCGGCCAGGCAAAAACGGTAGACTTTCGCCCGCCTGAGGAGCGCTGCAACGGGTTTTCCCCGCCAGGCTCAGGTCTTTCCTAGCCATAACCGCGCTCACCCGCACGTGCAGACCGGGTGAGCCGCACACGGTCCGCCCGGCGGGTCTTTCGCGTAAGGAGTGAAAGATGAACGCCGCCGTAATCAATCCAAGAATTACCGACTACAAGGTCGCCGACCTGTCGCTCGCCGACTGGGGCCGCAAGGAGATCGCCATCGCCGAAGCCGAAATGCCGGCGCTCATGGCGATCCGCAGGGAGTACGCCGCATCGCGTCCGTTGAAGGGCGCGCGCATCGCGGGGTCGCTGCACATGACGATCCAGACCGCGGTCCTGATCGAGACCCTCAAGGCACTCGGCGCCGAGGTGCGCTGGGCCTCGTGCAACATCTTCTCGACGCAGGATCACGCGGCGGCGGCCATCGCCGCGGGCGGCACGCCCGTCTTCGCCTACAAGGGCGAGTCGCTGGAAGAGTACTGGGAGTTCACGCACCGCATCTTCGACTTCGGCGACGGCAAGGGGCCGAACATGATCCTGGACGACGGCGGCGACGCGACGCTGCTCGTGCATCTGGGCAAGCGCGCCGAGAAGGACCCCTCGGTGCTCGCCAAGCCGGGCAGCGAAGAGGAGACGGCGCTGTTCAACGCCATCAAGGCACGCCTCGCCGCCCACCCCGGCTGGTACTCCGCTGCCGGCAAAGAGATCAAGGGCGTTACCGAGGAGACGACCACCGGCGTGCACCGCCTGTACCAGATGCACAAGGAGGGGCGGCTGCTGTTTCCGGCGATCAACGTGAACGACTCGGTCACCAAGTCGAAGTTCGACAACATCTATGGCTGCCGCGAGTCGCTGGTCGACGGTATCAAGCGCGCCACCGACGTCATGATCGCGGGCAAGATCGCGCTCGTCGCCGGCTATGGCGAGGTGGGCAAAGGCTCGGCGCAGGCGCTCAGGGGCCTGCAGGCCCAGGTCTGGGTCACCGAAATCGACCCGATCTGCGCCCTGCAGGCGGCGATGGAGGGCTTTCGCGTCGTCACCATGGACGAGGCGGCCGACAAGGCGGACATCTTCGTCACGGCGACGGGCAACGTGCACGTCATTACCCACGCGCACATGAAGAAGATGAAGAACAACGCGATCGTGTGCAACATCGGCCACTTCGACAACGAGATCGAGGTGGCGGCGCTCAAGCAGTACAAGTGGGAGAACATCAAGCCGCAGGTCGATCACATCGTGTTCCCCGACGGCAAGCGCATCATCCTGCTCGCCGAAGGACGCCTGGTGAATCTCGGCTGCGCCACCGGCCATCCCTCTTACGTGATGAGCTCCTCGTTCGCCAACCAGATGCTCGCGCAGATCGAGCTCTTCGCCAAGACCAGGGACTACCCGGTGGGCGTGTACATGCTGCCCAAGGCGCTCGACGAGAAGGTCGCGCGCCTGCAGCTCTCGATGCTGAACGCCAGCCTTACCGAGCTGACCGACGAGCAGGCGGCGTACATCGGCGTGCCAAAGAGCGGCCCCTACAAGTCCGAGCACTACCGCTACTGAGGGAGCGACCATGCGCATCGCGGTGATGGGCGCGGGCGGGGTCGGCGGCTACTTCGGCGCCCGCCTCGCGCAGGCCGGCGACGATGTCTGCTTCATCGCGCGCGGCGCCCACCTCGCGGCGCTGCGCGCGAACGGCATCACGCTCAGGAATCCGGCCGAAGAGACCCGCATCCCGGTCAAAGCGGTCGAAGATCCCGCCGAGGCGGGTTCGGCCGAGGTCGTGCTGTTCGCGGTGAAGCTGTGGGACACCGAAAGCGCGGCCGAGCGCATCCGCCCGCTCGTCGCGCGCGGCGGCGTGGTGATCCCGTTCCAGAACGGGGTCGAGTCGATCGAGCGCATCGGCAAGGTGCTCGGCAAGGAGCGCGTCATGGGTGGCGCCGCTTATATCGCGGCGCGCATCGCCGAGCCGGGAGTGATCGCGCAGACCGGGCTGATGTCGCGCCTGCGCTTCGGAGCGGTGGAGCCGTCGCAGCGCCCCGTGGCGGCGGCGTTTCATGCCGCCTGCGCCAAGGCGGGCATCAATGCCGAGCTCACCGACGACATCGTGCGCGTGCTGTGGGAAAAGTTCGTGCTCCTGGTCGCATTGAGCGGCAGCACCAGCGTGTCGCGCTCGCGCATCGGCGTGGTGCGCGCCGACTCGGACCTGCGCTGGCTGCTCGAAGCGGCGATGCGCGAGACCTGGCAGGTCGGCCGGCGGCGCGGGGTCGCGCTCGCGGACGACCTGGTCGAGTCGACCCTGAAGATGGTCGATGCCCTTCCGGCAGAGATGACCTCGTCGATGCACGGCGACCTCGAAGCGGGCGGCCGCCTCGAGGCGCCCTGGCTCTGCGGCGCGGTCGCGCGCATGGCGCGCGAGCTGGGCATCGAAGCGCCGGCCAACCGCGCCCTGTACGCCGCGCTCAAGCCGTTCGTGGACGGCAAGCGTTGAAGCCGGCCGCCGAGCGCGTTTTCAGCTTCGAGTTCTTCCCGCCCAAGACACCGGAAGGGAAGGACCGGCTGCGCGCGACCTGGCGCCAGCTCGCGGGCCTCAAGCCGCGCTTCTTTTCCGTCACCTTCGGCGCCGGCGGCTCGACGCGCGAGGGCACGCTCGAGACTGTACTCGAGATCCGAGCCGAGGGGCACGATGCCGCCCCGCATATCTCCTGCGTGGCCTCGTCGCGCGCGGAAATCGCCGCGCAGCTCGAGCGCTACCGGCAGCACGGCATCCGGCACATCGTCGCGCTGCGCGGCGACCTGCCCTCCGGCCTCGCGTCCGCAGGCGAGTTGCGCCATGCGAACGAGCTGGTGGCGTTGATCCGGCGCGAGACCGGCGACTGGTTCCAGATCGACGTCGCCTGCTACCCCGAGTTCCATCCGCAGACGCGCAACGCGGCCGACGAGATCCGCCGCTTCAAGCAGAAGGTGGATGCGGGCGCGAACTCGGCCATCACGCAGTACTTCTACAACGCGGACGCGTACTTCCGCTTCGCCGAGGACTGCGAGGCGGCCGGCATCACCGTACCGATCGTCCCGGGCATCATGCCGATCGCCAACTTTTCGCAACTGGCGCGCTTCTCGGACGCCTGCGGCGCGGAGATCCCGCGCTGGATGCGCTTCCGGCTGGAGAGCCTGGGCGACGACCGGGCCGCGATCCGCGAGTTCGGCCTGGACGTGGTCACCGCGCT
>JBLMWT010000224.1:0-50069 GCA_050257375.1 Sphingomonadaceae bacterium | reverse complement strand
AGGTCGGATCGCAAATCGTCCAAGGCCTCGAGCCCGACGGCGACCCGGAGCAAACCTTCCCCGATGCCGGCCGCCGCACGCGCTTCGGCGGAGATGCGTCCGTGCGTGGTGCTGGCGGGATGCGTGATGGTGGTCTTCGTATCGCCGAGGTTTGCGGTGATCGACATCAGCCGGGTGGAGTCGATGACTTTCCACGCTGCGCTGCGGCCACCCGCGACCTCGAACGACACGACGGCGCCGCCGCTGCGTTGCTGGCGACTCGCCAGTTCGTGCTGCGGATGAGAACGAAGTCCGGGATAGTGCACGCGTGCCACGCGGGGATGCGCTTCCAGCCAGCGCGCCAGGTCGAGCGCATTGGCCGATTGCGCGAGCATCCGCAGCTGGAGCGTCTCGAGCCCTTTGAGGATCACCCAGGCGTTGAAAGGCGACAAACACGGGCCCGCGGTGCGCAGGAAGCCGAAGATGCCGTCCATCACCAGCCTGCGCGGACCGACGATCGCGCCGCCGAGCACCCTGCCCTGACCATCGAGATACTTGGTCGCCGAATGAATCACCAGGTCGGCTCCAAGCGTCAGCGGTCTTTGCAGGGCGGGCGTACAGAAGCAGTTGTCCACCACCAGGAGCGCACCTGCCCGGCGCGCGACTGCGGCGATTGCCGCGATATCCGACACCTCGGTCAGGGGATTCGACGGCGTCTCGAGAAAGAACATCTTGGTGGCGGGACGCAGCGCGCGCTCCCACTCGCCGACATCGGTCGGGGAGACGAAGGTCGTTTCGACGCCGAAGCGGGCCAGGATCCCGGAGTAGAGCTGCACGGTGGCGCCGAACACGGCCCGGGAACACACGACGTGATCCCCAGCCTTGAGCAACGCCATCGACAACGCCAGGATTGCCGACATGCCGGAAGCCGTCGCGACGCAGGCCTCGGCCCCTTCCATTGCGGCGAGCCGGTCCTGCAACATGCTCACTGTCGGATTCGAAAAGCGCGAGTAGACGAAGCCGGCCTCGCCGCCCGTAAAGCGCGCCGCGGCCTGCTGCGCGCTGTCGAACACGAAGCTCGACGTGAGAAATAGAGCCTCGGAATGCTCGTGAAATTCACTGCGCACCTGACCGGCGCGCACACCCAACGTCGCAAGCTCGAATGATTCGCTCATCGCTTCACATCCTTTGCTCGCGGGCACAAAAAAACCCGGCTGCGCGGACCGGGTTTGCGGCACGCTTTAGCAGCATTTTTAATGCGCCCGCAAGCTGTGGTTTCAAATCGGCGCGGCAGGAATTCTAGACCAGCCCCCCGAAGGGGTAAAGGCCCCCAGCCGGGGGCCCCGCGCCGCTCAGTCGGAGGTCACCAGGTTCAGGTCGAGCTGCGCGCCGTCCGATTCCTCGCCGGAATCGCGCGCTGCATCCCGTCGCAGCTCGATCGCGCGCAGATAGTCGCTGGTGACGTCGCCCGTGATATAGCGTCCGTCGAAGCACGACGTCTCGAAATTCGCAAGCTTGGGGTTGGCTCTGCGCACGGCAGCTTCCAGCTCTGCCAGGTCCTGGTACACGAGCGCATCCGCGCCAATCTCCAGCGCCACCTCTTCCTCGCTGCGGTGTGCCGCGATCAGCTCGGCGCGCGTCGGCATGTCGATGCCGTAGACGTTCGGAAAGCGCACCGGAGGGGCGGCCGACGCAAAGAACACTCTGCGCGCGCCGGATTCACGCGCCATCTGGACGATTTCCTGGCTAGTCGTGCCACGCACGATCGAATCGTCGACCAGCAGCACGTTCTTGCCGCGGAACTCCATGCCGATCGTGTTGAGCTTCTGGCGCACCGAGCGCCGCCGAACGGCTTGACCGGGCATGATGAACGTGCGGCCGATGTAGCGATTCTTGACGAATCCCTCGCGATAGGGAACGCCCAGCCCCAGCGCGAGCTGCATGGCCGAAGGCCGGCTCGAGTCCGGAATCGGTATCACCACGTCGATGTCGAGGTGGTGATACTGACGGCGAATCTTTTCGGCCAGCTTCTCGCCCATGTTCAGGCGCGCCTCGTAGACCGAGGCGCCGTCGATGAGCGAATCGGGGCGCGCCAGGTACACGTACTCGAAGATGCACGGATTCAGGCGCGCCCTCGGCGCGCACTGCTGGCTGTAGAAGTTCCCATCCTCGTCGATCAGTACTGCCTCGCCTGGGGCCACGTCGCGCAGCACGCGGAAGCCCAAGGCATCCACGGCCACCGATTCCGATGCGACCATGTACTCGGTGCCGCGCTCGGTCTCGTTGTAACCGATCACCGCGGGCCGGATGCCGTATGGGTCCCGGAACGCCAGCACCCCGTAGCCGGCGATCATCGCGATCACCGCGTATGCGCCCCGACAGCGCCGGTGCACATTCGCTACGGCGGTGAAGATCGTCTGCGGATCGAGCCGCAAGCGAACCGACGTGCTCTCCAACTCGTGCGCCAGGACGTTGAGCAAGACCTCCGAGTCCGAGTTCGTATTGATGTGCCGCAGGTCCTGGCGGAACATCTCGTCCTTGAGCTGGTCGGCATTCGTGAGGTTGCCGTTGTGGCCGAGAACGATGCCGAACGGCGAGTTCACGTAGAACGGCTGAGCCTCGGCCGTATTGAAGGCCGAGCCGGCGGTCGGATAACGGCAGTGCGCAATGCCGATGTTGCCGGGCAGGGATCTCATGTTCCGCGTGCGGAACACATCGCGCACCATGCCGCTGCCCTTCTGCATGTGGAACGTCTTGTGCGCGCTGGTGACGATCCCGGCCGCGTCCTGGCCGCGATGCTGCAAGAGCAGCAGCCCGTCGTAGAGCAGCTGGTTCACCGGCGTGCGCGCAACGATTCCGAGAATTCCACACATGGGAGAGCCGCCTGCCAGTCGTCAGGGGTCAATCATATCGCAGGCGCGACGCAAACGCCCCGGGCAACCAGGGTTTCAGCATTTGCGCAGTACGCGCGAGAGGCGGCCCTACGACCGATTCGCGCCACGCCGGCTGGCGCGGCAACGCTGTCAAGCCGGCCAGAAGGCCGAATGCCACCATGATCAGCACTCCGCGGGCCACCCCGAACAACGCGCCCAGCAAGCGGTCGAGGCCCTCCAAGCCGACGGTCTTGACGAGTTTTGACACGAACACGCCGGCGAGCGTCGCGAGCGCAAGCGTGACGATGAATACGCCGACGAACGCGAGCAGCATGCGAAGTTCGGGGGACGGTATCGCATGCGGCAGCGCCTCGCCCAGCGGCACACCGAGCACGTTCGCCGCCAAGAACGCCAGCACCCAGCCCGCCACGGAGATCACTTCGCGCACCAGCCCGCGCCAGATTCCCCACGCCACTGATACGCCGACGGCGGCGAGCGCGGCGTAGTCCAGCCAGGTCATCCGGACTTCGTCGTGACGCTTCCGGGCCTAAGGCCCAGGCCCTTCAGCTTCTGCGCCGCCTTGTCGGCGGCTTCACGGCTCGTAAACGGGCCGACGCGCACGCGCGTGACCTGGCCGCTCGCTGTCGCGATTTGCTCGGTGTAATAGGGAAGCTTCGCCTGCGCGAGGCGTTGCGTGAGCTCCTTGACCTTGTCACGACTGGACAGCGCCGCAACCGGTACGACGTACTCGACGTCCGCCAGAGCTGCTTCGGCCCGCTCGCGCTCCGACTCGGCGGCCGGTTTCTTGGTGGCAGCGATGTGCGGCGGCGAGACCGCTGAATGGTCGGCGGCGGGTTTCGCTGCGGGGGCCGGCTTGGCCGCTTCGGCCGGCGGCTTCGCCGGCTGGGCCGCCGGCGCGGGCGGCTGCTTCGGCTGAACCGCGGGAGAGAACGGCGTATCCTCGCTCGGAATACGGACGCTGACCGGTGCTACCCCTTGCCCGGGCTCGGTGTCGAAGACCATCGGCAGCACGATGACCGCAAGCAGTACGAGCGCGATGGCGCCAACGAGCCGCCTGCGGCCGCGGCGCTTCAAGGTGTTGACATCGGGCGTCTCAGCCACGAGTCCCCGCTCCGCCGCGTTCCGCCTTCAGATACGCCATCACATTGCCAACCGTCACGAACGATCCAAACACAATAATTTTATCATCCTGCTGCGCGCGCTCTCGCGCTGCTCCGAACGCCTCGACGGGCGAGGCGTACCCGCTCGCTTCGTTCGTCACGCCGGCGGCGCGCAAGATCGCGGCCAGCTCGCCGCTCGTGCACCCGCGCGGCCCCGGAAGGCTCGCCAGGTACCAGCGCGAGACGCGCGGCGCGACCTCACGCACCACCGTGGCAATGTCCTTGTCCCGCATCATGCCGAACACCGCGAAGGTCTCGGGCGCGAATCCGCCGGCCGCCAGATTCGCCGCGAGCGTACGCGCCGCCTCGGGATTGTGGGCGACGTCGAGAATCACCTGCGGGCGGCCCGGCAGGGTCTGAAATCGACCGGGCAGTGTTGCCCGCGCGAGCCCCTCGCGCACCGCCTGCATCCCCACCGGGAGGCAATCGCGCAGCGCGCCAAGCGCGCATAGGGCGGCTGCGGCATTGCGCAGCTGCACTGCGCCACGCAGTGCCGGGTGTGCGAGGCCGGCCCGTGCGCCGCCGTACCCCCAGTAGCGCCACTGGCCGTTCTCGCCGTCGAAGCCGAAATCGCGTCCGATGAGAAATACGTTCGCGCCCACGTTTGCGGCGTGCTCCAGCACAGACGCAGGCGGCGACGCGTCGGCAATCACCGCGGGGCGACCGCGGCGGAAGATTCCGGCCTTCTCGCGTCCGATCGACTCGCGCGTTGTGCCCAAGTACTCGACATGGTCGATGCCGACGCTGGTCAGCACGGCGCAATCGGCGTCGATCGCGTTTACCGCATCCAGGCGGCCACCGAGTCCGACTTCCAGCACCCACGCGTCCAGGCTGGCTTGGGCAAACAGCCACGCCGCGGCGAGCGTGCCAAATTCGAAATAGGTAAGCGGCGTGGCGCCACGTGCCCGTTCCACCGCGGCAAATGCCGCGCACAACTGTTCGTCGCTCGCTTCGCGACCGTCGAGACACACGCGCTCGTTGTAGCGAACAAGATGCGGCGATGTGTACAGGCCCACGCGGTAACCGCCTGCGCGCAGCATCGCCTCGAGCATCGCGCACACCGAGCCTTTGCCGTTGGTGCCCGTGACCGTCACCACCGGACACTTGGGTCGCGCGTCGAGCCGGTCGAGCACGGGCAGAACACGGTCTAGGCCAAGCGAAATCGACTGCGGATGCAGGCGCTCGATATGCTCGAGCCACGCGGCAAGCGTGTTCAGCTGCTTTGCTCCGCGGGGAGGTCCTGCAGCATCGAGAGCAGCGCGGCGAGCCTGTCGCGCATCTGGCGCCGATCCACGATCATGTCGATCGCACCCTTCTCGAGGAGAAACTCGGCCCGCTGGAAACCCTCGGGGAGCTTCTGGCGAACGGTCTGCTCGATGACGCGCGGCCCCGCGAAGCCGATCAGCGCCTTCGGTTCAGCGATGACGACATCGCCGATCATTGCAAAACTGGCCGAAACCCCGCCCATGGTGGGATCCGTCAATACAGAGATGAAAGGCAGCCTGCGCTCGGCGAGCTCGGCCACCGCGGCGGTCGTCTTGGCCATCTGCGCCAGGGACAGCAACCCTTCCTGCATGCGCGCGCCGCCGGACGCGCACACGCACACGAACGGGAGCTTCTGCTCGATCGCCACGCGCACGCCGCGCACGAAGCGCTCGCCAACCACCGAGCCCATCGAGCCGCCCATGAACTCGAATTCGAACGCTGCGCACACCACGCCGAGCGACTTGATCGAGCCCTGCATCGTCACCAGGGCGTCGGTCTCGCCAGTCTGTTCCTGGGCCTCCGCGAGTCGTTCCGGATAACGGCGCGAATCCTTGAACTTGAGGGTGTCGACCGGCAACACGTCTGCGCCGATCTCGAAGCGTCCGTCGGGATCGAGCAGAGCGTCCAGCCGCGCGCGCGCCCCCAACCTCTGGTGGAAGCCGCACTTCGGACATACGTTCAGGTTCTTCTCGAGGTCCGTGCTATAGAGCACGGCGTCGCACTCCGGGCACTTGGTCCACAGACCCTCGGGCACCGTCTTGCGCCCGCCACCAACCGTGCGCTGGATCTTCGGCGGGAGGAGTTTCTGGAGCCAGCTCATGGTCGTCGATCGAGCGCGGCGCGAATAGGGCGCAACAGGTCCTTGACGCGCGCCACCGCATTGGCGGGACCCGCCGACTCGATTTCCTGGATGATCCGGCTGCCGATGACCACGGCGTCCGCGATCTCGGCGACACGCCGTGCCGACTCGGCATCGCGAATTCCGAAACCGACACCGATGGGTAGCGTCGTCGCGGCGCGAATCGCGGGCAGGTGCGAGGCGACGTCGCCAAGATCCAGGTGACCTGCGCCCGTGACTCCCTTGAGAGACACGTAATAGAGATAGCCGCTTCCCGCGCGCGCGACTTCGTTGATGCGCGCCGCGGTGGATGTCGGCGCCAGCAGGAAAATCACATCCAGGCCGCCGCGCTTGGCGAGCTCGGCGAACTGCGCGGCTTCCTCCGGCGGGTAGTCGACGACGATCACGCCATCGACGCCTGCGGCGGCCGCCCGCGCCACGAAAATCTCCGCACCCATCGTTTCCACCGGGTTCGCGTAGCCCATCAGGACCACCGGCGTCTCTACATTTCGGGTACGAAATTCCCGCACCATCCCGATCACGTCGGAAAGTCCGACATGCTTCGCCAGGGCGCGCTCCGACGAACGCTGGATGACCGGACCGTCCGCCATCGGATCGGAAAACGGCACGCCGAGCTCGAGAATGTCCGCTCCCGCCTCGACCAGAGCGTGCAGCAGCGGCACCGTGAGCGACGGATCGGGATCGCCCGCCGTGATGTACGGAATCAATGCCTTGCGTCCAGCCTTGCCGAGCGCCGCGAAGCGCGATGATATGCGCGACATCGTCAGAACTGGATGCCGGAGCGCTCGGCCACGGTGTGCATGTCCTTGTCACCGCGCCCGGACAGGTTCACGAGGAGGATCGCGTCCTTGGGCAGATCGGGCGCGATCTTCGCGGCGTAGGCCACAGCGTGGCTCGACTCGAGCGCCGGAATGATGCCCTCGTAGCGACACAAATCGTGAAATGCCCCCAGCGCCTCGTCGTCCGTCACCGCCACGTATTCGGCGCGGCCACTGTCCTTCAGCCATGCGTGCTCCGGGCCGACGCCGGGATAGTCGAGGCCGGCAGAAATCGAGTGCGTCTCCATGATCTGTCCGTCGGCGTCCTGCAGGAGGTACGTGCGATTGCCGTGCAGTACGCCCGGCCGGCCGGCGACGAGCGACGCCGCGTGCCTGCCTGTAGCGAGCCCTTCTCCTGCGGCCTCGACGCCGATCAGCCGCACCTTGTCCATGCCGAGGTAGGCGTGGAAGATTCCGATCGCGTTCGAACCGCCTCCCACACAGGCGATCACCGCATCGGGCTGCTTGCCGGCCATCTCGGGCACTTGCTGCAGGCATTCGTTTCCGATCACGGCCTGGAAATCACGCACCATCATCGGATATGGATGCGGCCCGGCCACCGTGCCGATGATGTAAAACGTGTTTTCGACGTTCGTCACCCAGTCGCGCATTGCCTCGTTCAGCGCGTCCTTGAGCGTTTTCGAGCCCGACTCGACCGGCACCACGGTCGCGCCAAGCAACTTCATGCGATAGACGTTGGCGGCCTGCCGCTTGACGTCCTCGGAGCCCATGTACACGACGCATTGCATGCCATAGCGTGCCGCGACCGTCGCCGTCGCCACGCCGTGCTGCCCCGCTCCGGTCTCCGCGATGACGCGCGGTTTTCCCATGCGCCGCGCGAGCAGCGCCTGGCCCACGGTATTGTTGATCTTGTGCGCGCCGGTGTGATTGAGGTCTTCGCGCTTGAGAAAGATCTGCGCGCCGCCGTACTTTTGCGACAGCCGCTTGGCGTGGTACACGGGGCTGGGTCTGCCGACATAGTGCTTGAGCTCGTAGCGCAGCTCGGATTGGAATTCCTCGTCGCCGCGCGCGCGCTCGTAGGCCGCGCGCAAGTCGTCGAGTGCGTGCATGAGAGTTTCCGCAACAAAGACGCCGCCGTAGGGGCCGAAATGACCCCGGGCGTCCGGCAATTCAACCATCTGCATTCCTGACCTCATCGATGAACGCAGCGATCTTGCCGGCGTCCTTGATCCCCTTGGCCGACTCGACGCCACTCGACACGTCTACGCCCCACGGACGCACGATACGGATCGCGTCGCGAATATTCTCGCAAGTGAGCCCCCCCGAGAGGACTAGCGGCAGCGGTCGCCGCTGCGGTACGACCGACCAGTCGAAGCTCGTCCCGGTACCCCCGTACGCCTCGACATAGGCGTCTGCGAGCCAGCCGCTCGCGCCGCTGTAGGGGCGCAGATATTCTAGCAAATCGAGACCCGGCCTTACCCGGCACGCCTTGAGGTATGGAACCTCGAAGCGCTCGCAGAATTCGGGCGGCTCTTCGCCATGGAACTGCAAAGCGTCGGGCCGCACAAAATCCAGGACGCGCTCGACCTGTTCGACGCTCGGATTGACGAACAGCGCAATGGCGGCGACGAAGGGCGGAAGCGCGCGGCGCAGCGCGCGGGCCTGTTCCAGGGACAGGAATCGCGGGCTCGGCGGGTAGAACACCAACCCGATCGCATCGGCGCCGGCTTGCGCCGCCGCCTGCGCGTCGGCGACGCGCGTGATCCCGCAGATTTTCACTCTGGTGCGCATCGTTCAGCAGGCCAGCGGCAAGACCGTATGCTCGCTGCGCGGAGCATCCAGCCCCCACCCGGGCGCATAGTCGATCGCCTCGAGGTACAGGCCCTCGGCGGAGAACGTGGGGGCCGCGCGTGCCCGGTCCCGCGACTCGAGGACCTCACGCACCCATGAGGCCGGGTGCTTGCCCTTGCCGACGTAGACCAAGCTGCCGACAAGGTTGCGCACCATGTGGTGCAAGAACGCGTTCGCCGTCAGGAGGAAATCAATGCGCTCGCCGCGACGCTCGATGTCGAGCCGATGCAAACCGCGGCGGGGGGACTTCGCCTGGCACTCCGAGGATCTGAATGCGGAGAAGTCATGTTCGCCGACGAGTAGCGCGGCAGCCTCGCGCATCGCCGCGACGTCGAGCGGCACGTGGAACCACCCCACGTACGCCGCGGCGAGCCCCGGACGCACGGGTCTGTTCAGCAGCACGTAGCGGTACGTGCGCGACCGCGCGCTGAAGCGCGCGTGGAAGGCTGCCGGCATCGAACGCCCCCACAGCACGGCGATCGAACTCGGCAGCAGCGCATTGACCCCCCGTACCCACGCTGTAAGCGGGCGCTCGACGGTCGTGTCGAAATGCACGACTTGCTCGCGCGCGTGGACGCCTCGATCGGTGCGGCCGGCGCAGGTTACGTCGACACGCTCACCGGCGATCGCCGCCAACGCCGCCTCGAGTGCGTCCTGCACGGTGCCGCCGCCGGGCTGAGTCTGCCAGCCCAGAAAGCGGCTCCCGTCGTATTCAAGGCCGAGCGCGATTCTCATCCCGGAAAAAGTTTAGCCACGGCGCCCGCGGTTGTCGCGGTCGATCCGTGGCTAAGTGCGGTCTACGCCGTTAGCCGAGGCTGGACAGCATCTGCTGCGCCTGGCCCTTCTGCGCCGCGTCGCCTTCCTTCAGTACCTCGTTGAGCAGCTCGCGGGCACCGTCCTTATCCCCCATGTCCTCGTAGGCCTTCGCCAGATCGAGTTTCGTGGCAACCTCCTGCCACCTGGGGTCGGCCTGCGCTGCAGACGCCGACGAATCGCCCGCGCCCCCGAGATCCAAGCTGATGGTAGACAGATCGATCGGCGCCTGAGCGCTGCTGGCGGCGGGCGCCTCCTTATGTTCCTCGTTATCGAGATCGAGATTGAACTCGATGTTGCCGGTCTTGTCCGCCGTCGTCGTTTGCGCAGTGGCCGCTTCGACGGGCTGAGTCGTCGAAGGGAGCTCGAAATCCAGGCCGACGTCGGGCGGTTTGGTTTTGTCGCCTCCGCCGAGGTCGAAGTCCAGTCCACCGGTCGCTGCAGGACGCTCTTGCCCCTCGTCCATCTTCATCTTCAGCGTCCCGCCGGCCGAAAACGCGCTCGGCTCCGAGGACAACGCTTCGTGTGTCCCGGTATCCAGATCGAAATCGACATCGGCCTTCGCCGCCTGTGCGCTCTGCGGTGAATCGAGATCGAAGTCGAGCGTCGGTGCCGGAGCGGGCGTGGGCCTCTGGGGGATCTCCGCGTGGGCAGTCTCGCCGGCGCCGCCACCGTATAGGCCGTTGTTTGGATCGATCGAGCGACCCAGCGCGGCCGCCTTGTCCCATTCCGGGCCGGAACCGTTCGTGAGCCCCTTCAACTTGAGCGCAGTCTGTTCGAAGGCGTTCGTATCCCGGCGCCCCGAGTAGATTTCGAGGAGCTTGGCGTGCACAGCGACCCGATTCGGGTCCTTCTGCAGTGCTTCCTTGAGAATCTCCTCGGCTTGCGCGTCGCGCCCGTAGGCCATGTACACATCCGCCTCGGCGATCGGGTCGACCTCGTCCGCCCCCATTTCGCCGACGCCCGCCTGGCTCACCGAGACCTGCGAGGGACCGCCCCCCGGCTGCTCTTCTTGCGCGCCTGCCCCCGCGCTTCCCGCCAGCCCTCCGGCTGCCCCGGCCGCCAGAGTTTCCTCAAAGCTCGGGCGCGCAGATTTCTTGCGCTGCCACGCCCAAACACCGTAGCCGAGCAGCAGGGCCACGACTGCGCCAATTCCTCCCAGCGCGACCGGATTGTCGAGCACTTCGTCGACCAAACTCGGTTCGGGCGGTGCAACGACGCGTTTCGGCTGAGGCTTGGGCTTCTGTGCCACAGCAGGAGGAGCCGGATGCGCCGGCGCCTGCGTGGCCGGCGTCGCAGGCGGTTTCGCCTCCTGCGCCGGTGCAGTCGGCTGGGGGGTCTGCTGGGGCGGTTGCTCCGGTTGAGGAGCCGGCTGCTGGGCCACTGGAGACGCCGGGGCGGGTGCTTTCTGCGCTGCAGCCTGCTTGTTCAACTCCGCGAGTTGCTCGTTCTTGACTTCGAGCAGCTTCTGCAGATCGGACACGTTCTTTTCGAGCTCGCTGACGCGGGACTGAGCCTCCTCCAGCGCACGCTCGCGCGCGACCGCATTGTCGCCTCGCGCTGCGACGTTAGCCGCGGACGTCGGCTTGCCCGGCTCCGCCTTCGAAAGTTTCAGCTGGTCCTGTGTTGCCTGCGGAGCGGGCTCGGCGGGCTTCTCGGTAATGCGACCCGCAGCGGTCTGCTGCGCAGTGGTCTCACCCGCCGCGGGCTTCGCGGCTGCGGCGGCCGCGGCAAGCTTGCGCCGGTACTCGGCGAACTCGGCCATGTGCTCGCGGACCTGCTCTCGCGCCTCTCCCGGATCCACAGCCGAAACGTCGTCCTGGCCGGGGATCTTCAACGTCCCGCCAGCCTTGACGAGGTTGATGTTGTTGCGGATGAATGCTTCCCGATTGGCGCGAAACAATGCGATCAGCATCTGGTTGTAGGTCACGCCCTTCGGCATGTGTTGCCGCGCAATCTCGCCGAGCGTGTCGCCCTTCTTGACCTGGTACGTCTGCTCCTTCGCGGGCTCCTTCACCGGCTCTCTTACCGGCTCTTTCACCGTTTCTACCGCCGGCGCCGGCGGGGCGGCAGCAGGCGTCGGCGCTGGCGCCGTCACGATCGGCTTTTCTTCGATCGCCTGCGGTGCTGGCGCGGCGGGCTGAGGCTGCTGCTGCGCTGGCGCTGCCGGAACGACAGGTGCCGGCGCGGCAGAGATCGGTTGCGGCCCCTTGTTGTATTCCGCGGGATCAAGCAGGAACGTGTATTCACGCATCAACCTGCCGCTCGCCCACTGCAACTCGACGAGAATATCCAGGAATGGGTCGTTGACAGGCTGGGCGGTGCGCAGGCGCAGGACAGCCTTGCCCTCGCGGCGCAGTACATCGACCTTGAGGCCGAGCAGCACGGGATTGAACTGGATGCCCGCCTTCGAGAACGCATCCTGCGACGCCAGCCGCGCGTTCAGCGAGTCGAGTTCGTCGGGGTGTTCCGCCACGATCGCGATCTCGGCATTGAGCGGCTGGCCGAGAGACGAGAGAACGGTGAGCTTTCCCAATCCAACCGCATAGGCAAGTACCGGCGCAAAGAGCAGCGCCGCCACAAGCACTCTTCCGGCGATGGATTTGCTCACTAGCCCACCCTGAGTAATTTTTGGATCGCCAAGTAACATAACATCATGGTGTTAGGCTTGCAAGCTGAGAGATTTTCTGCATTGCTGCGCCTTGCAGCCGGAAGCGGCTAAGGAATCGTGCCGCGGTTCTGGATATGGCCGCCGCCCTCCAGTTCGCGACGTACTCCAGGCATCAAGCCTCGATGCCGGCTTCCAGGAGCAGCCTGAGCATGCGGCGCAGCGGTTCGGCCGCGCCCCAAAGAAGCTGGTCGCCAACTGTAAAGCCGGTCAGGTACTCGCCTCCCATGGGCAGCTTGCGCAAGCGGCCGATGGGCACTGCAAGCTTGCCGGTTACGGCTGCGGGCGTCAGCTCGACCAGGCTTTCCTCGCGCCGGTTTGGCACGACCTTCACCCAGTCGTGCGCCTCGGCGAGCATCGCCTCGATCTCGTCCAGCGGCACGTCCCTGCGCAGCTTGATCGTCAGCGCCTGGCTGTGGCAGCGCATCGCTCCGATGCGCACGCACACCCCGTCCACCGGGACAGGCTGCGAGTCGCGGCCGAGAATCTTGTTCGTCTCCGCTTGACCTTTCCATTCTTCCCGGCTCTGACCGTTCCCGAGGTCTTTGTCGATCCACGGCAGAAGACTGCCCGCGAGCGCGTGCCCGAATTGGGCATGCGGCAAGTCCGCGTCGCGCAGGGTTTCCGTGACCCGGCGATCGATATCCAGCGCGCTCGAGCCCGGATCCTCCAGCAAGCGCCTCGCGTCGCTGCCGATGCGCGCGATCTGCTCGACGAGCTCGCGCATGTTGGCCGCGCCGGCGCCCGACGCAGCCTGGTAGGTCATGCTGGTCATCCACTCGACCAGGTCGTGCCGGAACAGGCCGGCCATGCCCATCAGCATGAGGCTGACGGTGCAATTGCCGCCGATGAAATTCCGAGTGCCGCCCGCGAGCGCATCTTCGATGATCGGCATGTTTACCGGATCGAGCACGATGACGGCGTCGTCGTTCATCCGGAGCGCGCTCGCCGCGTCGATCCAATAGCCCCGCCAGCCGGCCGATCGCAGACGCGGATACACCTCGTTCGTATAGTCGCCGCCCTGGCATGACACGAGCACCGGCAGCGCCATCAAGGCGTCGAGGTCCTTGGCATCCCGTACCGGCTCGACCTGCCGCCCGATCGCCGGACCCGCGCCGCCCGCCTGGGAGGTGGAGAAGAACACCGGTTCGAAGTGAGCGAAATCGTGCTCCTCTCGCATGCGCTGCACGAGCACCGAGCCCACCATTCCGCGCCAGCCGATGATTCCGACCCTCAACATGATTCGCTGCCCATGACTCTTCGTTAACCAAGCGCCGCCAGTACGGCGTCCCCCATCGCGACCGTCCCGACCTTGCTGGTGCCGGGAGTGTAGATGTCGGCGGTGCGGACGCCTTGCTGCAGCGCCTTGTGCACGGCGCGCTCGACGCGGTCTGCCGCCTCTTCCTGGCCGAGAGAGTAGCGCAGCAGCATGGCCGCGGACAGGATCGTGGCCAAGGGGTTCGCCACCCCCTTGCCCGCGATGTCAGGCGCAGACCCGTGGATCGGCTCGTACAGACCCTTGCCATGCTCGTCCAGCGAGGCGGACGGCAGCATGCCAATGGAGCCCGTCAGCATCGAGGCCTCGTCGGACAGGATGTCGCCGAACATATTCCCTGTAACGATGACGTCGAACTGCTTCGGATCGCGCACCAGCTGCATTGCGCAGTTGTCGACGTACATGTGAGACAGCGCGACGTCCGGATACTCCCTCGCGCAATCCGTCACGACTTGCTTCCAGAGCTCGGTCGTCTCGAGCACGTTCGCTTTGTCCACCGAGCAAAGGCGCTTGGCGCGCTTGCGCGCGGCCAGGAATGCGACGCGGGCGATACGGCGAATTTCGCTCTCTCGGTAGCGCATGGTATTGATACCCTCGCGCTCGCCCCCCGCGAGCGTGCTGATGCCGCGCGGCTCGCCGAAATAGATATCGCCGGTGAGCTCGCGCACGATCAGGATGTCGAGCCCGGCGACGACTTCCGGTTTGAGCGACGACGCAGCGGCGAGCTCGGGGTACACGCGCGCCGGGCGAAGATTGGCGAACAGTCCGAGCTCCTTGCGCAGCCGCAGCAGGCCACGCTCCGGGCGCTTGTCGCGCGGCAGCGTGTCGTATTGCGGCCCGCCGATGGCGCCGAACAATATCGCGTCGGCTCGGCGGGCGAGTGCTAGCGTCTGCTCGGGCAGAGGATCTCCCGCGGCCTCGTAACCGGCACCGCCCACCGGCGCCTCCTCGAGTTCCAGACGCAGGCCATCCTCTCCCAGCCGCCGCAGAACGCGCACCGCCTGGGAAACGATCTCGTTGCCGATGCCGTCACCGGCGAGGACCGCGATCTTCACGGGGCGCCTAGTTGAAGATCCAGGGAAACTGGTCGCGCCGCCTCGCCTCGAACGCGCGAATCTTGTCGGCGTGCCGCAGCGTCAGGCCGATGTCGTCAAAGCCGTTCAGCAGGCAATACTTGCGAAACGGCTCGACGTCGAAGCGTGCGACGAACGATTCGTCCAGGGTGGCGACCGTCTGCCGTTCGAGGTCGACCGTCAGCTTGAACCCCGGGAACGACGCGACCTCGTAGAAAAGCCGGTCGACTTCCGCTTCAGTGAGCACCACGGGAAGCAGGCCATTCTTGTAGCTGTTGTTGAAGAAGATGTCGCCGAACGAGGGAGCGATGACGCAGCGAATGCCGTAATCGAGCAACGCCCACGGCGCGTGTTCGCGCGACGAGCCGCAGCCGAAGTTCTTCCTGGCGAGCAGGATCTGGGCGCCCTTGTAGCGTGCCTGGTTGAGCGCGAAATCCTCCCGCAGCGGCCGCTTGCTGTTGTCCATGCCGGGCTCGCCGTGGTCGCGGTAGCGCCAGGCATCGAACAAGTTGGGGCCGTAGCCGGTTCGCTTGATCGACTTCAGGAACTGCTTCGGAATGATGGCGTCGGTATCGATGTTCGCCCGGTCGAGGGGAACCACAATGCCTTCCAAGCGCGTGAATTTCTGCATGCCCGCTACCGCTTCTTCCGATTCGTTGATCTAAAAGCTGGAGCGCACGTCGACGAAGTGTCCGGCAATCGCCGCCGCCGCCGCCATCGCGGGGCTGACGAGGTGTGTTCTGCCGCCGTCGCCCTGCCTCCCTTCGAAGTTGCGATTCGAAGTCGACGCGCATCGCTCGCCCGCCTCGAGGCGGTCCGCGTTCATCGCCAGACACATCGAGCAGCCCGGCTCGCGCCACTCGAAGCCGGCGTCGCGGAAGATTCGATCCAGTCCTTCCTTCTCGGCCTGCGCCTTCACCAGCCCGGAGCCCGGCACGACCATCGCCAGCCGGACGCTCGGAGCGACGCGCCGTCCCTTGACCATCGCGGCCGCGCTGCGCAGGTCCTCGATGCGCGAATTCGTGCACGAGCCGATAAAGATCTTGTCGAGCCGGATGTCGGTGATGCGCGTGCGCGGTTTCAGCCCCATATAGGTCAACGCCCGCTCCATGCCCTCGCGCCTGATGCTGTCCTTTTCGCGCTCCGGGTCGGGCACCATGTCATCGACCGACACGACCATCTCGGGCGACGTGCCCCAGGTCACCTGCGGCTTGATCTCGCGCGCGTCGAGCGTGACCTCGCGATCGAAAACTGCGTCCGCATCGCTGCGCAAGCTACGCCAATAGGCGACCGCCTGACTCCAGTCGGGGCCGCTCGGCGAGAACGGCCTGCCCTTCAAGTATTCGATGGTGGCGTCGTCGACCGCAACCATGCCTGCGCGCGCTCCGGCTTCGATCGCCATGTTGCAAAGGGTCATGCGACCTTCCATCGACAGCGCGCGGATGGCGCTGCCGGCGAACTCGATCGCACTGCCGGTGCCACCGGCGGTCCCGATGCGACCGATGACCGCGAGCGCCACGTCCTTCGCCGTCACGCCACGCGCCAGCGGGCCTTCGACCAGCACGCGCATATTGCGCATCTTTCTCGCGATCAGGCACTGCGTGGCCAGCACGTGCTCGACCTCCGAGGTACCGATACCATGCGCCAGGCAGCCGAATGCTCCGTGCGTGCTGGTATGCGAGTCGCCGCACACCACCGTCATTCCGGGAAGCGTCGCGCCGTTCTCCGGGCCGATCACGTGCACGATTCCCTGGCGGCGGTCGAGAAACGGAAAGTAGGCCTTGGCGCCGAATTCGCGGATGTTCGCGTCCAGCGTCTCGACCTGGACACGCGAAATCGGATCGCGAATGCCCGCGATGCCGCGTTCCCAGCCTGTCGTCGGCGTGTTGTGGTCGGCGGTGGCGACGACCGAACCCGTGCGCCACGGCTTGCGCCCCGCCGCCTTGAGCCCTTCGTAGGCCTGCGGGCTGGTGACTTCGTGCACGAGGTGGCGATCGATGTACAGCAACGCCGTGCCGTCCTCCTCGACGTGCACGACGTGCGCGTTCCAAAGCTTGTCGTAGAGTGTTTGTCCCATGGGCGTCGGGAAATTATCGCACACCGATAGCGCGCGACGCGGCGCTCAGCTCAGAGCCGCGCATGCTTCAACTTGCGTACCAGAAAGGCCCCCGCCAGGGCGGCAGCCGCAGACATCGAGAATGCCGCGGCGGCCCCGGCCCACGCCCATGCCCAGCCGGCAAGCAGTGTGCCCGCCGCGCTTCCGGCACCGTAGCTCACGCTGGAAAACAGCGCTTGGCCTCGCGCGTGCGCAGAACGCGGAAACAGCCGGTGCACCGTAGCGACCGAAGCCGCGTGAAACGCGCCGAAGGTCGCGGCGTGCAGGAGTTGGGCGAGCACCAGGATAGCCACATGCTCTGCCGCCCAGGCGATGGCCAGAAAGCGCAATACTGCGGCGAGCAGGCTCGCCTGCAGGATCGCAGGCAGCGTGAAGCGCCTGAAAATCGCGGGGAGATACAGGAAGACGACGATCTCCGCCACCACGCCGAGCGTCCAGAATGCGCCGATCGCCTTGCCGCTGTAGCCCAATCGCTCCAGATGCAGGCTGAAGAATGCGTACAGTGCGCCATGCGCGACGGCCATGCAGAAGCCCGCCGCGAGCAGCGCTCGCACACCCGCGGCCGGAAGATGACCGCGCTCCTCGTCGGCGGCGGGCGTGGGGCCGTGGACGGTCGCGCCAGGCAGGGCGACTGCCGCTGCGAGCGCAAGGAGCGCCAGGCCGAAGAGCAAGGCGGGGAGCAGGCGCACCGGCGTGGTATCCAGCCACGCTCCCGCGGCGAGTACCGCGCCGATGAAGCCGAGCGATCCCCACAGTCGGATCGGCCCGTAGCGCCCGCTGTGTCCTGCAAGCGCCGTCAGTGTTATGGCCTCGACGAGCGGCAGGCCACCCGCCGACAGGACGCTCATGAGCGCGATAAGCGCCGCGATGGCCGCGAACTCCTGCGCGAACGGCATCAGCGCCGCGCCCGCCACCAGCGCGCTGCACGCGAGCACCACGACGCCGCGATAGGCGTGCCAGCGATCCGCAACCCAACCCCAGAACCCTGGCGCGAAGATGCGCACCGCCTGAGGCAGCGCCAGCACCACAGCGATCCGGCCGGCGTCCAGCCCGCGCTCGGCGAGATAGAGCGGGAAATAGGCCATGAAGGCACCGCCATAGGCGAAGTGGGCGAAGTAATAAGCCCCGAGGCGCGTGCCGACCCGCATGGCTGTCGCCTTTGCGCCCCTAGACGACGGGACGGGGAGCGCGCGCGCGCAGGCTGAAGCGCAGCACGCCGAGCACTTCGTCTGCGAAGCGCTCGTCGCCGGCTTCGCTCGAATCGGCAGCTCCGACGTGCCCGTCGAGCATCAGCAGCGCGAGTCCGTGCACGAGACTCCATGCGGCCACCGCGGCGCGCTGCAGGTCTTGTGCCTCGGCGAGACCCGAATACGCGCGCGCGAAAGCTCGCATCGTGCGCTGGAGCGCCTCGCGCCAGCCCGCTTCGCGCTCCGCGTCCGCCGCGAGCCCGAACATCAGGCGGAAACGCTGCGGATTGGCGAGCGCGAAACGGAGGTAGGCCCGCGCGACCTCGCGCCCGCCGCGCGGCGCGGCTTCCTCGAGTGCGGCGACCAATCGCACGAATCCGTCGCGCGCGAGTTCAGCGAGCAACGCATCGCGGCCGGAGAAATGACGATAGGGTGCGCCATGCGACACCCCGGCACGCCGCGCCGCCTCGCGCAACGTGACTCCCTCGACTCCCCGCTCGTCGATGAGCGCGGCGGCCGCCTGCGTCAGCGCGGAGCGCAAGTCACCGTGGTGATAGCCCCCTTTCCTGCGACGCGATGTTGACATCGACAACATTATCGCAAAGGTAATGTGGCTCTTGTCAACATTCGAGGGCCGGTGTCAGTCTCGGCGCGCCAGCCGGCGCGCCAGGAACGGGTTACCGTGCGTACGGAACTCAACCGAAAGCGGGGTGCCGCGCAAGGCAAACGCCTTGCGAAACTTGCCCTCCAGGTAACGCCGGTAGCTGTCGGGCACGGCATCGAGCGCATTGCCGTGAATGATGATGCGCGGCGGATTCATGCCCCCCTGATGCGCGTAACGCAACTTGGGTCGCACCAGACCCTTTCGCGGCGGCGCCTGCTGTTGCACAGCGGCGATCATCGCTCGGGTAAGTTTCGGGGTCGAAAGCTTCGCCATGGCCGCCGCGTATGCGTTATCGACAGAGCGCATCAATTCGCCCAACCCCCTCGCGCCGCGCGCGGAAATGAAATGCGTGTCGGCGAAGCCTAGAAACCCGAGCTTCCAGGCGAGTTCCTGCTTCACGCGGTCGCGTTGCTCGCGGTCCGCGGCGTCCCACTTGTTCACCGCGATCACCACGGCGCGCCCGCGCTCCAGGATGTAGCCTGCGACGTGCGCATCCTGGTCGGTCACCCCTTCCAGCGCATCGAGCATGAATATGGCGACGTTCGCGCGCTCGATCGCCTGCAGCGTCTTCACGATCGAAAAGCGCTCGACCGCCTCGCCCTGCCTGCCCCGCTTGCGCAGACCGGCCGTGTCCACGAGCGTGTAGCGCCTTCCGTCGCGCTCGAAGGGCACATCGATCGCGTCGCGCGTGGTGCCCGGCTGATCGAAGGTAATGACCCGCTCCTCGCCTGCCAGGGCATTGACCAGCGTCGATTTGCCGACATTTGGCCGTCCGACGATCGCGACCCGCGGCTCCCCTTCCAGGCTCTCCTGAGACTCGGCCTCCTCGGGCAATTCGCCTACGACCGCTTCGAGAAGTTCGCGCACGCCCTCGCCGTGCGCCGCCGATATCGCGGAGGGCGTGCCGAAGCCAAGCTCGTGGAATTCCGCAGCGGCTGCCTCCGGCGCCAGGCCTTCGCACTTGTTGACCGCGACATGCACGCGCTCCTTGAGCTTGCGCAGTCGCAACGCGATCTCGCGATCGACGGCGGTCAGGCCGGTCCGGCCATCCACGACGAACACGACTGCGTCGGCCTCCGCGATCGCCTGCTCGGTCTGGCGCGCCATGGCCGCGAAGATCGCGTCGGCGGCGCCCGGCTCGAGGCCCCCGGTATCGATGACGATGAAGGAGCGGTCATCCAGCCGACCCTCGCCGTAGTGTCGGTCACGGGTCACGCCGGGAACATCCACGACGATGGCTTCGCGGCTGCGCGTGATGCGATTGAAGAGTGTCGACTTACCGACGTTCGGCCGCCCGACCAAAGCGATGACCGCTTTCATCGCATGTCGCACAGTGCTAGAGAGCGAGCGCGAACAGCCCGCCGCTATGCGTCTGCACCAGACAGCCCGCCGGCAGGCGGATGGGCGCCGCGCGGATCGGCGAGCCGCCGGTCGCCATGCGCGCAACAAAGGCCCCCGAATCGCGCGCCAGGAAGTGCACATATCCTTCCAGGTCGCCAACGACGATCTCTGAGCCGACCGCCAAGGGAAGCGACAGTTGCCGGTTGGCCAGACGGTCTTGCTTCCAGAGGCTGCGGCCGCTGCGTCGCTCGAACGCATACACGGCACCCTTGTCGTCGCTCACGTACGCGTTCGTCTCGTCGAGGCTCACCCCGTTCAGCACGGACATCTCGCGCGACCACAGCAGATTCCCGCTCCCGGTGTCGAAGCAGGCCACGCGGCCCTGATACGCCGCCGCGCAGACCTCGCGCCCGCGCACGGCCGGATCTCCCAGTACCTCGGTGATGCGCTCAAGCTCGTTCGCGCCGCGTGGCACCGCTACGTTTGCCTCCCAGCGGACGATTCCGTTGTTCAGCGCGATGGCGACCAGCTTGCCGCCCGAAAAACCGGCGTACGCAGCATCCCCGGAAATCGTGACCCCCGTGGGCGAGCGCACGATGAGCGATGCGGGCGCGCGTTGGTAAACCCAGACGCGTTTGCCGTCGACGCTGTCGAACGCGAAGATGCGACTGTCCTCGCTGCGTACCAGCACCAAGCCCTCGCCGACGGCGGGCGCCGCCAGCACTTCGCTCGATACGCGCGCACGCCAGCGCACCTTACCGCTCTGCGCATCGAGGGCGAACACTTCACCTTCGTCGCTCGCGACGACCACCAGCACACCGTCGCTTCCCACGCCGCCTGACAGGCGGCCCTCGACCGACACGCGCCAGCGCTGGCGCCCGCTCGCCGCGTCGAAGGACGCCACCGAGCCGTCGCGGTCGGCCGCGTACACGCTGTCGCCCGCAAACACGGGGCTGAAAGTGAAGCTTCCAGCCCCGCCCACGCTCGCAGACCACAGCACGCGCACCGCCTTGGGGTCAGCAATCGGCACAAGCGGCGCAGGCGTCGGACCGGACGGACCGCTGAACCAGTTCATCGGATTCAGGCTCGAGCAGGCCCCTAGCGCGAGCCCCGTGGCGAGCAATGCCAGCAGCGTGCGCTTTCTCATCCCCCCAGGGCCTCCATTCGCATGCGCACACTCTCGCGAAACGCCCCTTCCTGCTCGCCGGCCTTGTCCAGCGCGAGCTGGTACGCCGCGCGGGCGGCGGCCGTCTGGTGCTGGGCGGCCAGTATGTCGCCCTTGAGTGCGGCGTACTGCGCCGCGTACGCTGCATCGTGCTTCGCGTCGACGAGCTTGAGCGCTTCGTCGTAGGACTTCTCGTCGAGGAGGATCGACGCGAGGCGCAGCCGCGCGATGTCCTTGAAATTGTCCGACGACGAGCGCTCGAGCACCCAACGCAATTGGGCCTCCGCGCTCTTGTCATCGTGCCGGTCGAAATAGAATCTGGCCGCGACGAGCGCGCCCATCGATGCATAGAGGGTGCCGGGATACTTGTCCGCCAGCTCACCACCGGCATCGCGCATCGTCTTCGCGTCCCCGGTCTCCACCGCTTTGGTGAGCACCTCGTACAGCACGCTGGCCTGCAGCGCCTGCCTGCGCTGATACCAGTCCCAGCCGCGCCACGCCGCGATGGCGATCAGGACGGCCGATATGACGAGCAGCACCCGGTTGCCGTTCTCGCGCCACCAGGACTTGAGCGCGTCAATCTGTTCCTGCTCTTGATGATCGAGTGCCATGCTATGACTTTGCCCTCCGCAATGCGTCTCCGAAGCCGCTCACTACCTCGTCGCGGCGGACGCTGAATTGTGGTTCCGTGCGACGCAGCAATTTCACCGCCACCTGCTGCGCACGCACTTCCTCTTCGCCGACGATCAACGCAATCCACGCACCGCTCGCGTCGGCCCTTTTCAATTGCGACTTGAAGCTACCCCCCCCGGCGTGCTGCACCACGGCATATCCTGCAGCGCGCAACTCCTCGGCGAGCACCAGCGCGTAGGGCGGCGTATCGTCTCCCTGGGCGACCACATAGGCATCCGGAACGCGCAACTCCCGCTCGGCGCCCTCTTCGCGCAGCAGCGCGATCAGGCGCTCGTTTCCCATGGCGAAGCCGGCTGCGGACGCCGGCTTGCCGCCGATCTGCGCGAACAGACCGTCGTAGCGTCCACCGCCGCACACCGTGCCCTGTGCCCCGAGGGCATTCGAGACCCATTCGAAGACCGTGAGATTGTAATAGTCGAGACCGCGCACCAGACGCGGGTTGAGCACGAATGGGACTCCCGCGGCCCCGAGCAACCGCTTGAGCCCCTCGAAATGCGCGAGCGACGCCTCGCCGAGGTAGCCCATCAGAGATGGTGCGCTCGCCACGACTTCCTGCACCTGGGGATTCTTGGAATCGAGCACGCGCAAGGGATTGGTGTGCATGCGACGCCTGGCATCGCCATCGAGCCGGTCGACGTGCGTCTCCAGGTGGCGCACCAAGTCGGCACGGTAGCGAGCGCGCTCTTCGGAAGAACCGATCGTATTCAGCTCCAGCCGGATGTCTCGCAGGCCGAGCTCGCCCCACAGCCTTGCGCACATGACGATCAGCTCGGCGTCGATGTCCGGCCCCGCGAAGCCGAGCGCCTCGACGCCGTACTGATGGAACTGTCGGTACCGTCCCTTCTGCGGCCGCTCGTGGCGGTACATCGGGCCCGCATACCAGAGGCGCTTCGGTCCGTCGTACAGGAGGTTGTGCTCGATGACCGCGCGCACGCAGGAAGCCGTGCCCTCCGGGCGCAGCGTCAAATCCTCGCCGTTCAGCTCGTCGCGCCAGGTGTACATCTCCTTTTCGACGATGTCGGTCACCTCGCCGATCGCGCGCCGGAACAGCTGGGTATGCTCGACCAACGGCATGCGGATGTTGCGGTAGCCGTAGCGCTCGAGCCACGACTCGACGCGCGCCTCGAAGTCGCGCCACCACGCGGCCTCGTCGGGCAAAACGTCGTTCATGCCGCGAACGGCCTGGATGCCTTTGCTCATGCAAGCGGCGGCGGTCAGGAGACCGCCTTGATCCTGATTTGTTTCGACTCGTTGTCCAACGGGCGGCGGCGCCTGCCCCCCGGAGAGAAGTTACGACGCACGTAGTCGGCAATCAGCGCCTGGAATTCCTCGGCGATACGATCGCCTTTGAGCGTCACCGTCTTCTCGCCATCTACGTAGACCGGTGCGACCGGATATTCATTGGTTCCGGGAAGGCTGATGCCGATATCGGCGTGCTTGGATTCCCCCGGTCCATTGACCACGCAGCCCATCACGGCCACGCGCATGTCCTCGACGCCGGGGTACTGCTCGCGCCACGCCGGCATCTGCGCACGCAGATAAGCCTGAATGCTTTCGGCGAGCTCCTGAAAATACGTGCTCGTGGTGCGGCCGCAGCCCGGACAGGCGCTCACCATAGGCGTGAAGCTGCGCAGGCCCATCGTCTGCAGGATTTCCTGCGCGACCCGCACTTCGCGCGTCCGGTCCCCGCCGGGCTCCGGCGTGAGCGAAACGCGGATGGTGTCGCCGACCCCCTCCTGGAGCAGCACGGCGAGCGCCGCGGTAGAGGCGACGATTCCTTTGGAGCCCATGCCGGCCTCGGTGAGTCCGAGATGCAGCGCGTATTGGCAGCGGCGCGCAAGCTCGCGGTACACGGCGATGAGGTCCTGCACCTGGCTCATCTTGCAGGAGATCACGATGCGCTCCGCGGGCAAACCCCATGCCTCCGCCTGGCGCGCCGACTCGAGCGCGGATCTCACGACCGCCTCGCGCATCACCTCCTGCGCAGAAAGCGGCCGCGCGCGGCGGCCATTTTCGTCCATGAGGCGCCCGAGCAAAGACTGATCGAGGCTGCCCCAGTTGACGCCGATTCGTACCGGCTTGCCGAAACGCATCGCGCACTCGATCATGGTCGCGAACTGCTCGTCGCGCGTGGCCGCCGTGCCGACGTTGCCCGGGTTGATGCGGTACTTCGCGAGCGCCTGCGCGCATTCCGGAAACTGCGCGAGCAGCTTGTGGCCGTTGAAGTGAAAATCTCCCACCAGAGGCACGTCGCAGCCCGCGGCGTCCAGGCGCTCGCGGATGCGCGCCACCTGTGCGGCCGCTTCCGCGTTGTTCACCGTGATACGCACCAGCTCGGAACCGGCGAGCCACAGTTCGCGCACCTGCGCGGCGGTCGCGACCGCGTCGGCGGTGTCGGTGTTGGTCATCGACTGGATGACGATCGGGGCGTCTCCGCCAATGGCGACACCGCCGACCATGACCTGCGTCGACCTGCGCCGATGCAACGCGTTCGCGCCGGCGCTCATTTCAAGGTAAAGCGCGCCACGTCGACCCGCGTGTGAGGCTTGAGATCGAATGGCTGGCCCTGGTACGTCAACTGCACGTGCTGCGCGTTGCCTATTACCAAATCGAACGGCGGCTGACCGCTGACGACGCGCTGGCTGCCCGCGGGAACGAGTTGCTCGAGCAAAGTGCGTCCTGCGGCATCGCGCACCTCCACCCAGGACTCCTCCTCGAAGCGCATGACGATGCGCCGCGCGTTCGGGTCCGAAGAAGGCACTGCCGCAGCGGGAACAGGATTTTGAGCCATGACGACTGCCTTCGCGCTCTGCGCCGGGGCGGGTGGCGGCGTCTGCGTCTGCGTTGCCACAGGCAGGGCGCTCGGTTGCGCGGCCACTGCAACGGGCGGCGCGGAAGGTGCCGGGGCGGCCGGCGACGGCGCGGCCGCCGTATCCGGCGCGCGCGGCTTCGCGGGCTGCGCCGGGGCCGACGAAGCAGTCGTCTGGCGCGCGGGATTCGGGCGCTCCTGCTTCCACTCGATCAACACCGCGGCCACGGCCGCCAGGATGAGCAGCGACAGAATTCCGTACACGATGTTCGAGCGACGCGAAGCGTCGGCAAAGGGCACCGGTTGACTGAAGCGGTCCGCAATTCGACCGGGATCAGGAACCTCGAGCTTGCCTTCCATGCGCGTCAGCAGGGCCTCGGTGTCGAGCTTGAGCAGCTTGGCGTAGCTGCGCACCATTCCGCGCGCGAAGGTGCCCCCCGGCAGGAGGTCGAACCGATCCTGCTCCAGTGCCTCGAGCTGCCGCGCGCCGAACTTGAGCTGCTGGGCAACGTCCTCCAGCGTGAGCCCGTGCACAGCGCGCTCGCGGGCGAGGATCGCGCCGACGCCGTCCTCGTGCGGCACCTCCAGCTCGCGCCCGTCGACCATGCTAGTCATAAGCGCCGCGCTGCAACAGCTGATATTCGCGCGACCGGGGAAAGTCTCGCCGCAGCTGGTTGGCGTAGCCCGCCTCGGCAACGGGGTTGCCTAGCTTGCGCTCGACGCGCAGCGCCAGCCAAAGCGACTCGGCGGTCGGCGGCACCTGCCGGTTGTACTGTAATGCGAGGCGCCTCGCGTCTTGCATGTCGCCCTGCCGGTAGCGAATCTGCCCCATCAACAGCAGGGAGCCGGGATCGTTCGGCTGCAGGCGCAGGGCTTGCTGCGTAAACCGCTCCGCGTCATCCAGCTTGCCCTGGCGCAGCGAGCAAATTCCTGCCGCGGTGTTCGAGCGCCAGGGAGTCGGGTAGAGCGGATTGCGGATGGCCTTCTCGAAGTAGGCGATCGACTGGGCCTCTCTTCCAGTCTGGCACAGGAACCAACCGTAGTTGTGGTTGATATCGGGATCATTCGGTGAAATTCTCAGCCCGCGCTCGAAATTCTCCTGCGCCAGCTTGTCCTCCTTGAGATCCATGTACACCAGCCCGAACATGCTGTAGGCAGGAGCGTAGTTCGAATCCGCGGACGTGGCGCTGCGCAGTTCCTCGAGTGCGACCGCCATATTGCCGCGACGATAGTAGAGCGCCGCGAGCTCGGTGTGCAGCCGCGCCCTGTTCTGCGGATCGCCGACCTCTCCGATGATCTGCCCGGTGTCGACGCTCGGCGGCGGTGGCGGCTGAGTCGCGCATCCGCAGACAAGCACTACCAGGCCCGCGGCTATCAGGCGCCTCACGCGCGCAACTCCGTCAACCTGTGCACCGCGCGACGAGAGCGCCGCGTACGGTCGGCCACGTCACCAGCGAGCTGGCCGCAAGCCGCCTCGATGCCGTCCCCGCGCGTCTTCCGCACGGTGGCGGTCAGGCCTGCGGCGCGCAGTATTTCCGCGAAGCTCCGGATGCGCTCCGGAGGCGAGCGCCGGAAAGAGGCATTCGGGAACGGATTGAAGGGAATCAGGTTGAACTTGCAGTGCACCCGCCGCGCGATGCCGACCAGCTCCCTGGCATGCGCATCGGTGTCGTTCACGCCGTCGAGCATCACGTACTCAAAGGTGATGAAATCGCGCGGCGCTTTGTCCAGGTATCGGCTGCACGCCTTGAGCAGCTCGCGTATCGGATACTTGCGGTTCAGCGGCACGAGCCGGTCGCGGAGATCGTCGTTCGGCGCGTGCAAGGACACTGCGAGCGCGACCGGACATTCGTCGCGCAGCCGGTCGATGCCCGGGATCACGCCGGAGGTCGATACCGTCACGCGCCGGCGCGAAAGACCGTAGGCATTGTCGTCGAGCATGAGGCGCAGCGCCGGGAGCACGTTATCCAGATTGAGCAGCGGCTCGCCCATGCCCATCATCACCACGTTGCTGATGATCCGCTCGCCCTTCGGATCGCGCCCGAGCTGGCGGTTGGCGATCCACAGCTGTCCGATGATCTCGGCGGTGTCGAGATTCCGATTGAAGCCCTGCTTGCCTGTAGAACAGAAGGCGCAATCGAGAACGCAGCCCGCCTGACTCGATACGCACAACGTACCCCGCCCACGCTCGGGAATGAACACCGATTCGACCGCGTTGGCGCCGTCGACCTTGAGCAGCCACTTGCGTGTTCCGTCCGCCGCCGTCTCGTCACCGATGATCTGCGGCACACGTACTTGGGCGTGCTCGCCGAGCTTCGTGCGCAGTGCCTTGGCGAGGTCGCTCATGCGCGCGAAGTCCGACTCGCCGAACTGGTGTAACCAGCGCAGGACCTGGCGGGCGCGGAACGGCTTTTCGCCGAGCGCAGCGAAGTACCGCTCCATGGCTGCCGCGTCGAAGGCGAGCAAGTTGTCCGTCATCGCGAAAAGATCTCGCACGTCGGAAAGAAGTACGCAATTTCGGTGCGCGCCGTGTCCGGTCCGTCCGAGCCGTGCACCGCATTCGCGTCGATCGATTCTGCGAAATCCGCGCGAATCGTGCCCGGCGCCGCCTTCCTGGGATCCGTGGCACCCATGAGCTCGCGGTTCTTGGCGATCGCACCTTCGCCTTCAAGCACCTGCACCAGAACGGGGCCCGAGATCATGAAATCGACCAGCTCGCGAAAGAACGGGCGCTCCCTGTGCACCGCGTAAAAGCCCTCGGCCTGCGAGCGCGACAAATGCATCATGCGCGCCGCTGCAATCTTCAGGCCCGCGCCCTCGAAGCGCGCGCAGATCTTCCCCACGACGTTCTTTTTCACCGCGTCGGGCTTGATGATGGACAAGGTCCTTTCGACTGCCATTATTCGCTCCGCAATTAGGGCTCGTGTACAAAAGGTGCAATTCTATCACGCAGCCTCGTCGAACCGCGTAAAAACAAGGGCTTGCGCCTGCGGCGGATGGTCGCTCGGGCACCATCGCGGTACCAGGCCGGCCGCTCCCGGTGCGGCCTGAAAGCGCGCGTCGATTCCCAGCCCCGGCACCCAGACCAGTTCGCCGTCGCAGCACAGCAGCGGAAGACGTGCGCGCCGCCAGGCGGGAACGCCCGCCTCCTGGAACAGATTCTTGAGCGTGCGACGCGGCCGCCCGGGATCGGGCTGCAGCCGCTCGCCGCCCCGGCGCTGACATAGGCGCACCTCGCCTGCCTCCAGTCTCGCCCGATCGATGCCCGCGCCGCGCGCCGGAAGCAGGTGCAGCTCGCCGTCCAACGCAGGCAGCGCCAACTTACGCTCGCCCGACCACTTGACCGGCGTGAACCGCATCGGCGGCGCCGCGCGCTCGAGCATGACTTCTCCGCGATAGGTGCGCAGCACCGCGCCATCGTGCCGGATGGCGGTGCGCGCGCCGCGCGCGCGCAGCTGACGCAACATGTCCGCCAGGCGCCGTTCTGTCGGCGCACGTAGGCCGTGAGCCGCCAGCTGTTCACGAAGTGCAAGGGCCGGGACCGTCGGTGCGCGACGGCGCAGCAGCGCGTCGGCCTCGGCGAAGTGGCGCGCGGCGCGTGCTAGCGCCTCGCGCCACCGCGGGTAGCGCTGCTCGAGCAGCGGCAGCACCTTTTGGCGCAGGTAGCCACGCGTCAGCGATGGGTCGGCGTTCATTTCGTCCTCGACCCACTCCAGGCCATGCGCGCGCGCGTAGCGCACGATCGCCGTGCGCGGCACGGCAAGCAGCGGTCGCACGACCATCTTGCCTGCCAGCGTCCCGCGCACGGGCATGCCGCTCGCGCCGCGCAGACCCGCGCCGCGCAACAAATTCATGAGCACCGTCTCGGCCTGATCGTCGAGTTGATGCGCAAGCGCGAGCGCGTCCGCGCGCACGCGCGCGAAGACCGCGCGGCGGGCGGCCCGAGCCGCGGCCTCCAGACCGATGCCGCGTTTCTCGCCCATCTTCACTCGACGCACCTCGAGCGGAACGTCCCATTCACGACACAGGCGCCGGCAGAATCGCGCCCAGCGCCCGGAGTTCGCGCTCAGGCCATGATCGACGTGAACCGCGCGCAATGCGTAGCCTTGGCGCGGCGCCATGTGCGCGAGAAGATGCAGCAGCGCGACGGAGTCGACGCCCCCCGAGAGCGCCACCGCGAGGGTCTTGCCGCGCAAGTCCGCATCCGCCAGGACGCGCTCGGCCGCCGCGGCCAGGGCGCTCTGGCGCCTGCGCGGCTCAGCTGCGCTCCGCGAGGTCCTTGAACTTGCCATGGTCCATGAGTCTTTCGAGGCGTTCCTCGACGAGCTCTTTGGGCTTTTTCCCCTGGACCTGCTTGAGGGCCTCGGCAAGCGCCTTCTTGAGCGAAGCTGCAGTCGCTTGCGGATCGCGGTGCGCGCCGCCGAGCGGCTCGTTGACGATCTTGTCAATCAGGCCGAGCGTCTTCAGCCTTCCCGCCGTAATACCCAGCGCCTCGGCCGCCTCAGGCGCCTTTTCGGCGCTTCGCCACAGGATCGAAGCGCAGCCTTCCGGGGAAATCACCGAGTAGGTCGCATACTGCAGCATCAGGACCGCATCGCCTACCGCGATCGCCAAGGCACCACCCGAGCCGCCCTCTCCGATCACGCTGACGATGATCGGCGTCTTGAGCCCCGCCATGACGTACAGGTTGCGACCGATTGCCTCCGACTGACCGCGTTCTTCGGCATCGATTCCCGGATAGGCGCCTGGCGTGTCGACGAAGGTGAACACCGGCAACCGAAACTTCTCCGCCATCCGCATCAGGCGCAGCGCCTTGCGGTAGCCTTCGGGCTTCGGCATGCCGAAATTGCGCAGGATTTTTTCCTTGGTATCACGCCCTTTCTGGTGCCCGATCACGACGCACGGTACGCCGCTAAAGCGAGCCACCCCCCCGACGATCGACGCGTCGTCGGCGAAGCTGCGGTCTCCGTGGAGTTCCTCGAAGTGCGTGAACAGCATGCCGACATAATCCAGGGTGTACGGCCGCTGCGGATGCCGCGCGACCTGCGCCACTTGCCAGGGGCTGAGCTTGGCGTAGATGTCCTTCGTGAGCGCCTGGCTCTTCTTGGTCAAGCGGCCGATCTCCTCGGAAATATCGACCGCGGAATCGTCCTGCACGAAGCGCAGCTCCTCGATGCGCTGCTCCAGCTCGGCGATCGGCTGCTCGAAATCGAGAAAGGTCGTTTTCATCGGTGCGGCATTCTACGCTCTAGGTGCGCCGCTAGTATTCCACCGGCACCGGGTCCAGCGAGCGCCACAAATACCAGGTCGCGACCGAGCGCCAAGGTTGCCAAGCCTGCGCGATGCGCCGAATACCGCCCGCGCTGATCGCGCGCCCGCGACGGTAGCTCAGGCTGACTGCGCGCCGCAACCCAAGGTCGTCGAGCGGAAGCACGTCGGGGCGCAACAGATTGAAGATCAGGAACATCTCGGCGGTCCAGCGCCCTATCCCGCGCACTTCAGTCAGTTCGTCGATCACCTGCTCGTCGTCCATCGCCTGCCAGCGTTCGGGAACGACCGCGCCGCGCGCAAAGTGCGCCGCCAGGTCGAGCACGTATTCGACTTTGCGGCGCGAAAGCCCGCATGCGAGTAGCCGCTCCGGTCCCGCGTCGGCGGCGCTGCGCGGAGTTATTTGCCCGACCGCGGCAAGCACTCTGTCCCACACCGCCTGCGCGGCCTTCACAGATATCTGCTGACCGACGATCGAGCGGGCCAGCGTGACGAACGGATCGCCACGCGGCACGAGGTACACGCGCGGATGACCGCGAATGATTTCGCCCAGCACGGGATCGCTTCGGGACAGTTCGCGCTTGGCCTTGTCCCAGTAGGCCGGCTTCATTGCTGCGCGCCGTCTAGCCGACGGCGGTTACCAGACGGGAATGCGCCGATACGTGTTGCCTGAGGAACTCCATCTGGTCGGCATAGATGCGCCGGTTGCTCAGTATCAGGTACTCGGCCTTATTGGGGACGTAGGGTGCGTACAGCAGTTCCATCCCCGCCTCTTGCGGCAGGCGGTTGCGCTTCTGGCCGTTACACTGACGGCAGGCTGTCACCACGTTCATCCAACTATCGCGTCCGCCCCGCGACAAGGGCGTAATGTGATCGCGGGTCAGTCGGAAGAAGTTGAATACGCCGCCGCAATAGGCGCACAGGTGACGATCACGCCTGAACAATTCCCGGTTATTGAGCGGCGGTATCTGATCGAATCCGCGCACGGCCAGAGCCTTGCCCTTGACTGCGATGATCGACGCCGCGGTGATGGTCGAGCGCTCTCCGGTCGCACGTGAGATACCGCCGTAGAACGTGAAGGTCCTGTCGCCCATGGTCCACGCGACCAGGTTTTTCGCGTAATAGAAACATGCCTGCTGCCAGCTGATCCAGCGGTGCGGCACACCGTGACTGTCGAGCGAAAGGATGAGCGGGTTTTCCATGGCAGCAGGCTCGTTGCTGCGACGATTCTGCCTAGGCTTTTTTTGCTTTGCAATGGAGCGTCAATCCGCGGGCTTAGGAGCGGAATTTCGCACACTGCATGATGTCTGCCGCGCCGCCAGGTCAGCGCCGATCGACTGCGTCCTTGAATCCCTGGCCGGCGGCGAAGGCCGGTATGGTCTTGGCCGAGATCTTGATCTCCTTGCCGTTCAACGGGCTGCGTCCGGCGCGTGCCTTGCGTTTGCGCGGCATGAACGTGCCAAAGCCGACCACCGTGACACGATTCCCCTTTGCAACACCCGTGACGATCGCCTCGAAGACGGCGTTCACCGCTTCACCGGCTTCGCTCCGGCTGAGGTTGCCGGCTTTGGCGGCGGCTTGAACGAGGTCGGATTTCGTAATCACGGATGGCATACGTTCCTCTTGTCAGCCCGATCGTGCGCCGGGCATCTCCCAGTTCTTGCTCGCCGCACGTTGCTCCGCCAGCGAGCACGCATCGTAGCGAATCCGGATCGCGAACACAACGCGCGCACGTGATTTTGCGCACGTGGAATAAGAGACGACGACTCTCGCGTCGAGCGCTGCGGTGAGTCGGTCGGCGATGAGAACGCGCCGACCGGAGGATCGCGCGAGGTCGCATTCGCGCGACCGCGAGCTGAATTGAAATCTGCCAGGCAGGGGCAAAAGTCCCGACCTTTGATTACAGATCGACGGTGCGATCCGGTTGCTTTCAGCGCGCCCCTGTAAGCAGTTCGACGAAGACGCTCGGCTCCTCATCGCCCCTTCCCTGAGCGAGCAGCAGCCGATAGAGCTCCGCGGCCGTATGCGCCATCGGCATCGGAACTGCGGCGTCGCGTGCCACAGCGGCCGCGTTCTCCAGGTCCTTCAGCAGCGTATGGGCCGTACCGCTCGGATTCGCAAAATCGCGCCGCGCCATGCGGGGCCCGAACACTTGGAGTGGCAGCGAATCCGCGAATCCACCCTTCAGCGCCTCGGGCAGCATGCTGGCGTCTACGCCTGCCGCCTCGGCCAGGCGCACCGCCTCCGCGAGCACAGGGAACAGGCAGCCGACGATCACCTGGTTGCACAACTTGGTGACCTGACCCGCTCCGGACTCACCCATGCGCGTAACGCGCTGAGCGACGACCTGAAGCACGGGTCGCGCGCGCTCGAGGTGCTCCGCTTTCCCGCCCGCCATGACGACGAGCGCGCCGTTCTGGGCTCCGGCCACACCGCCGGAAACGGGTGCGTCGATCAGGCCCATCGCACATTGGTGTTCCAGGCGTACGGCGAAAGCACGCGCGGACACAGGCGCAATACTCGAAAAGTCGACCACGAGCTTGTCCGCGCTGCCCCCTTCGGCGATACCGGACGGCCCGAAGAGCACTTCCTCCGCAGCGCGCTGATCGGTCACGCACATCAGGATGATGTCCGACGCGCGCGTCAGCGCCGCAGGCGACTCCGCAGCACGCGCGCCCCGTTCGAGCAAAGCGTCCAGCTTGCTGCGCGTGCGATTCCATACCTGCACGCGATAGCCGGCCCCGAGAAGCCGTATGACCATCGGCGCTCCCATCAGGCCAGTCCCGATGAACCCGAGAACGGGCTTGTCGTTCATCTCTTTTTTGTCCGTTTCTTCCCGCCGCGATGGGTGACGGCGCCGGTGAAGGCCGAACCCACCAGAGTCGCGTATTTCTGGAGCGCGCCCGAGAGCGGCGCGCGCGAAGGACCATGCCAGGCTCGGCGGCGCCGGGCAAGCTCCGCTGCGCTGACTTGGAGGGCCAGCAGCCCCTTGCGCGCGTCGATCAGCACGCGGTCGCCATCCTTGACGAGTGCCAGCGGCCCGCCCACCGCAGCCTCCGGAGACACGTAGCCGACCATCATGCCGCGGGTCGCGCCGGAAAAGCGCCCGTCGGTGAGCAATGCGACCTTCTCGCCCATGCCCTGGCCGTAAATCAGGGCGGTAATGCCGAGCATCTCGCGCATGCCAGGGCCGCCCTTCGGCCCTTCGTAGCGAATCACGAGCACGTCGCCTTCGCGGTACGCCCGCTTGCGCACCACTGCTGCGCATGCCTCCTCGGAATCGAACACCCTCGCGACGCCCTCGAAGGAAACGACCTTGAGACCTGCGACCTTGAGCAGCGCGCCCTCGGGGCTGAGGTTACCCTTGAGCACGACGATTCCGCCGCTCGCGAGCAACGGCTCTCTGCGTACGACTTCCCCGTCGGCGCCCGGGTGATCGGCCAGCTCCTCTGCCAGCGTCGTTCCGAATAGCGTGAGGCAGTCGCCATGCAGCACCCCACGCCGCAGCAGCTCTCGCAGCACCGCGTACACGCCACCCGCGGCGTGCAAGTCCTTGGCAAGGAATCGTCCGCCCGGCTTCATGTCGGCGATGAGCGGCGTTCGTTTCGAGACGCGCGCCAGATCGTCGAGCGAGAATCGGATTCCCGCCTCGTGCGCAATGGCCGGAATGTGCAGCCCGGCATTGGTCGAACCGCCCGTCGCCGCAACGGCGGCGCAGGCATTTTCGAGGCTCTTTTTCGTCACCAGGTCGCGCGGCAGCGGCCCGCCGCGGGCAAGGAGTTGCAGCACGACCCGCCCCGCCTCGCGCGCCAGGCCTTTGCGTCCGCCAGCCACCGCGGGCATGGTGGCGGAGCCGGGCAGCGCGAGGCCCAGCGTCTCGGAAACCATCGCCATCGTGTTGGCGGTGAATTGGCCGGGGCAGGCGCCGAGCGTCGGGAGGCACACGTGCTCGATCTCGTCCAGTTCGGCGCGCGTCATGTCTCCGGCCAGCACCGCGCCCACCGCCTCGTACGCATCGAGCACCGTGACTTCGCGCCCGCGCCAGGTGCCCGGCAGCGCCGCGCCCCCGTAGACGAATACCGAGGGCAGATTCAGGCGTGTCATCGCCATCATCATTCCCGGCAGCGTCTTGTCGCAGCCGGCAAACGCAACCAGCGCGTCATAGGCGTGACCGCGGGCTACGGCTTCGATTCCGTCCGCGATGATCTCGCGTGACGGCAGCGAGTAGCGCATGCCTGCGTGGTTCATCGACATCGAATCGGCGACCGCGATCGAGGCGAAATCGAACGGAACACCACCGCCCTCGCGCACCGCCGCACAGGCCTCCTGGGCGAATTCGCCGAGCAGCGCATTGCAGGGCGTCACGCGGCCGTCGGCCGAGACGACGCCAACGAAGGGCTTGCCGATATCCGCGTCGGAAAGTCCGAGCCCGCGCAGGAATGCACGGTGCGGGGCGCGATCAAGGCCTTCGACGGTGATCCGGGAGGGCAGCTTGCGGACCTTCATGCGCGCAGTGTAGCGCGCGAACGCTCGCGACCCGCTATGCGGGAGCGCCCTGCTTTGCCGCCGCGGCGCGCGCGGTGCGCGTCGCGCGCGCGCCGAACAGCCTCATGAGCGCGAGAATCGTTACCAGCGTCACGACGTAGAAGAGAAGTTCGATGCCGGTTGGCCGGTCGTTGTAGCCGATCAGCACATGCAGCATGCGGCCCGCCATGCTGTCCATGTTGAGCAGGCGCGAGGAGTTCCAGACCTGGTCTATCAGCGTCGGGAGCAGTCCCGCCTGCACCAGGAAGCCCGCCGCGCTCGCGGCGAGGCCGGCGGCCAGCAGAAGCACGATGACGCCCGTCACGGTAAAGAAATGGCGCAGGGGAATGCGCAGCAAGCCGAAATAGAGCAGCACGCCGATTGCAGTTCCGGCGGCAAGACCCAGCACGCCGCCGAGCGCGAGCCCGGCGCTGCCGCCGCTCGCCACGAGGCCGTAGAGGAACAGCACGGTCTCCGCGCCCTCGCGCAGCACGGCGAGCGCGGTGACGGCGAGCATCGCCGAGAGCGGCCGCGCGCCCACCTGGACGTCGTGGCCCAGATGTCGCATCTCGTCCACGTGCTTGCGCGCGTGCGAGCTCATCCACACGTTATGCCAGGCGAGCATCGCCACCGCGACCAGCAGGACCGTGGCGTTGAACAGCTCCTGCCCCCGGCCTTCGACCGCTTGAGAAATCGCCCCGGCGAATAAGGCTACCAGCAGCGCCCCGATGATGCCGAGGGCGACGCCGCCAGCGACCCAGCGCCCGCGGTGCGCCACGCCGCGCGTCGCGCCCATGACGATGGCGACGATCAGCGCCGCCTCGAGCGTTTCACGGAATACGACTACGGCGGATCCGAGCATGGCTTCCTCGCTATTTTGCGTGCAGCTTGCCTTGGGCGGTGTCCTCGTGAAACTCGCCGAAGAACGGGTAGCTGCCCGGCTTGAGGGGCCCGACGGTCACCGTGCCCTTCGTGCCGCCGGGGACGATCTTCTCCACGCGCAGCTGCTTGCTTTCGAACTCCTCGGGCGTCGCATCCTGATTGTCGATGACGAGCTTGATGCGCTGTCCAGCTGGCACCGCGAGCTCGGCCGGCTGAAACCGATGCTCTTTGATAACGATGGTGTACTCAGGCGTTTGGGCGTGCGCCATGACGGGCGAAGCAAGCGGAAGTAACAGGGCGAAGCGAGCGAGTTTCATAAGAGAATCAGTAACGCCTGCGCTTTATGAGAGAGACATGAGGATGATAATCATTCTCATCCTATTGCGCAAGCCCCTCACGACGGCAGGGTTTCGATATATTCAACGACGACTTCGTCGAAGGTCGCGTTGTGCCCGAATCCCAGGCGGGCGGCGCGCTCCGAGCGCGTCGCGCGCGGCACCGTGTCGATGATCGCCTGTACCGCCGGATCGGGCGCGAAGCGGACCTTTCCGAGCGCGCGTCCGCCTGCATACCGCTGCAGCGTGCGGCACATCGCGTCCGCCGCGACCGGAATTCCGGTCAGCAGCACCGTGCGGTCCCAGCCGAGCCGGTCGCCGTCGAGCTGCGCGGCATGCAGCATCGCCTTCACCGTCCTCCCGAGCGACAAGCAAGCCATGCGCGTATCCGGGCGCACCGGACAAGTGTAGTCCCGACCGGCGAGGGGCTCGCGCACGATCGCGCTGGCCCACCCGGAAACGGCAGTGTTGGCGCTGCCGGGACGGACCATGACCGTCGGCAAACGCAAGGACCGGCCGTCCACGTAGCCGCGCCGCGTGTAGTCGTTGATCAGCAATTCGCAAACCAGTTTCTGCACGCCGTAGGAGATGCGTGGCGCCGCCGGAGTTTCGTCCGTCACCGGGTCCGGGAGGGCGCCGCCGTAAACCGCGATCGACGAGCTGAACACGAAGCGTGGGCGATGACCGGCAAGCCGGCAGGCTTCGAGCAGGTCGCGCGTCGCGTCCAGATTGACCTTGCTGCCGAGTTCGAAGTTCTGCTCCGCGCCGCCCGAGACAAGCGACGCGAGGTGGAAAACGGTATCGACGCCGCGATCGATCAGCGCGCGCGCGAACTGCGGATAGGCGATATTGCCGATGGCCATCCGCGCGCCGGTCCTCTCGATCGGCGATTGATCGACTGCCAGAATTTCGGCGCCTGGCGAACGCGTCTGCAACGCGGCGACCAGCGCGCGGCCGATGAATCCGGCCGCGCCGGTCACCACGATGGTCATTTGCGCGCAGTACCGAGGTGCTTGCCGAAATGTTGGATAAGCTGGAGCGAGCGTTGCGCCTCCGGGTCGCGCAGGACTTGCCACACCCCGCCCAGGCCGCCGGAGGGTGCCGGCAGGCGCGCAGTCTCCGCGACCGCTGCCTCCAGGCTACCGAGCACGTGCTCCACTGCGTCAAGGCGTTCCATCAGCTTGGGTAGCGTCACCGCGATGCGCTCCAATGCCCCGGACGCCTGCATCCTTTCCAGCATTTCGACCAGCCGCAGCGCGCCGCCACGGCTCAGACGATCCATCAGCGACAGTCCCTCGGCCATCGTCTCGGCCAGGCGCCCGATCATCTCGTCGCTGAGAGCGTCCTCGGCGGAGCCATAGACGCGCGCTAACTGGACCAGCCGCTCCAGATCGCCGTCGCGCACCATGCGGGCGATTGAAGGCAACGCCTTCTCCAGCCCGGAACGGTTGATCTGATCGAGCAAGCTCAGTCCCTCGCCAACCGCCTCGGTCAACCTGCCGACCATCTCGTCGGTCAGCGCATCGCGCGCGGCTTCGACCACCCGCTGGACTTCGAGGTCCGTCGATACTGCCTCGTTGGGGTTGCTCATGCTGGCCTCCTCTTACAACAGACCGCGAGCCGAAGCCCAGTACAGCTTGTTGTAGGCCATCTTGAACCAGTGAACCGCGCGCGTCGGCGCCTTCGGATCGGGCGGATTCTGATAGTTGAACATCGCGTAGGTGGCGCGGTCTTTGCCGGCTTCGATGAAGCAGAACACCTTGCCGTCGTAGTCGCGCACCGGAGTACCCATCTTCACCATGGCCGCGATGTTCTCGGCCAACGCTTCGGCTTCGAAGTGCGCCGTCGAACCCGCCTTGCTGATCGGCAGGTTGGTCGTGTCGCCGACGACGAACACGTTCTCGCGCCCCTCCATGTTGAGCCGATGGCGGTGCGTCGGAATGAAACCGCGCTGGCCGAGGCCGTTCTTCTCGATCACCTCCATGCCGCGGTGCGCGGGGATGGTGATCAGGAGATCGAACGCGGCCTCCGAGCCCTCCTCGCTGCGCACCACCTTTTTCGCGCCGTCGACCTCCTTCATGTTGAACAGCGTCTCGTACGTGATGCCGAGGCGCTCCATTTCCGGCGTCGCCCACTTCGCGACGTTCTCGAGAGAATGCGTCCGTCCGATCGGGTACGTGTAATGGATCTTGGTCTTGTCGAGAATGCCGCGATCCTTGAAATAGTCATACAGCATGAACGTGATCTCGAGCGGCGCCATCGGACACTTGTGCGGCACGCCGACGGCGATGACGACGCGGCCACCCTGGAACTGCTGCAGGCGCTTGAACATCTTGAGCGCCGACTCCTCCGTGTAGAACTGCTCGGCGTTCTCGGCGAGGCCGGGAATCTCGTTCGCGACCGGACGCGACCCAGTTGCGATCGCGATCACGTCGTAGCCGTAGGTCTTGCCGCTCTTTGCCGTGACCTGGTTCTTGTCGAGCTCGAATTTCTCGACCGGATCCACGTAAAACTCGATCCCCGGCTCGAGCAGACTCTTTTGATCGCGATACAGTTCGTCCGGCGTCGTGCGCCCGACGGCCAGATAGAGCAGCCCGGGCTGGTACATGTGCTTGTCGGAGGCCGACAGCATCGTGATCCGCGCCTTGCCGCTGCGCAATTCGCCCGCGAGGCGCCGCGCCAGATTGTTCGCCAGAATCGTGCCCCCCATCCCCCCGCCCACCACCAGGATCTTCATCATCTCCTCCTCGGGTTAGCCAACTTCCGCCGCGTCGTCACTTGGCCTTGCGGACAACCACGTGCCAGACGCCGTTTTCCTCTTTGGTTTCCAGGTGCTCGTGCTTGACCTTGCGGATCCACTCGGGGATCTCGTTGGCCGAGCCCTTGTCGGTCGACAGGACCTCGAGCTCGTCGCCGATCGACGCGGCCTTCATTGCCGCGATCAGTTCCATCAAGGGCCCTGGGCAAAAGCTGCCCCGCGCATCCACCAGTTTCCTGTTCGTCATCGTCTCATGCCTCTCGTCGTGCCTGTGTCAGAAGGACCAGACTTGGCCCTCGCTCGCGTCGTCGAGGAACTTGGTCAGACCCATCGCCTCCCCCACGTGGGGCTCGAGGTCGCCTTGCTCGAGCTCGAGCAAGTCCATCGCCATCGAACAAGGATAGATCTTCGCGTCGCCGAGTTCCACCGCGTTGGCGAACAGCTCGGCGAACGGCGGCGCCTTCTTCTGCGCAAGCAGCTCGCCGACCTTTCCTTCCGGGGGTGCGTCCTTCCCCTTGCCTTTGACGAAGTACGGTAACGCGTTCATCGACAGGAATACGCGCACGTCGCTTCCACCGACCGCTCCCACGGATGCCACCATTGCCGCCATCTGCAGCCGCTCGCGGCTGCCCGATATCACCATGATGCTCAATCGATTCGACATGTCAGCCTCTTGTCATTCGCCCGGCCCAGCCGAAGCATTATCCGAGCGCCTCTCCCGCCCCGGTATCGAGCGCGCTAATGCGCCTATTCGCGGGGTTCCGGGTTACTCGCGTAACGGCTCATGATGGAGCAGGAACCAGTGGTCGCGTTGAGCCAGATCAAATAAATTTCGGCGCATGGACACTTTGCTGCGGGACCGGCTGGCGATCGCCGAGACGGTGCAGGACTGGGCGCTGTGGCGCGACGCGGGCGACTGGGAGCGATTCGCCACGGTCTGGCACGACGATGGCTGGATGACCGCGACCTGGTTTCAGGGACCCGCATCGCGGTTCATCGAGGTGAGCCGCTCAGGGTTTGAGAAGGGCGTGAGCATCCTGCACTTTCTCGGTGGAACGAGCGTCGAGCTGCGGGATACGCGCGCCGTTGCGCAGACAAAGATGACGATCAGTCAGCGAGCTCCGGTCGATGGAGTCCCGGTCGACGTCGTGTGCACGGGGCGTTTCTTCGATTTCTTCGAAAAGCGTGCCGGCCGATGGGCAATCGTGCGACGCCAGCCGATCTACGAAAAGGACCGAATGGACCCGGTCGACCCGGGCGCCCGGCTGCACCTGGACCCGGCGCTACTCGCTCGCTTCCCCGAGGGCTACCGGCACCTCGCTTACCTGCAATCGAAGAACGGCTTCACGATCAAGCTCGATCTGCCGCAGTTGAAGGGGCCGGTCGTCGAACGCCTGTACGCCCACGGCCGCATCTGGCTTGCGGGCGCGCCGTCAGCTTTCCCCGCCGACGATCCGCCGCGGCCGAGCGGCTGAGCACGGCTGGCGAGCCCGGGCTCAACGCCCGAGATGCTTGCCGAATTCCGAATCGAGGCCCAGCAGGTACGTTCCGAGCTGATCCACCAGCTCGTCGGTGAGCGCCTCGGGGTCGATGCTCAAGCGCGCGCGCCCGATCTTGCGCACGTTGACGAGATCGATCGTGATCCGCTCGGCATCCAGGTCTCCGCGCAGCGTCACTTCGCAGGGAATCAAGCCGCCCAGAGCGAGCGTCGCGTGCGTGATCTGGCCAAAATCGTTCCGCTTTGTCTCACGCAGCTCGTAGGGGACGTTGTGCCCGGCCAGGTACTCCGTACAACGCTGGATGTCCTGGCCCGCCAGGTCGATGACCGGCGGCGGTGCATAGCGCGCCTTGAACCGCAGCACCACGTAGTCGCAGACATGTGCATCGGCGACCCTGTGCGTGCGGTAGTCGGCGAACGCGTCCGAAAGTGTCGTATGCGGAGATTGTCGCAGGTACACCATCTCGAGCGGATGGCCTGCAGTCGGCAGCACGCGATTGAGCTCCGCCGCGAACTCGGTGAAGTACTGGTACGCCGCGCGCAGGCCGCGATCGACGCGCGCCACCATCTCGGCGTAGCGCCGCTCCTGCTCGTCGTCGGGACTTCGGGTTGGAGCGCGGCTGCGCAACATCTCGAGCGCTGCGGCTCGCCGGGCGGGAGCCTGGTCATCTGCGGTACGCTGGCGCTCGAATTCGGCCTGCTTGCGCGCCTCGGATTCGGCCCAAGCCCGTAACGCCTCCTCCTTGCGCTGCCGCTGCTCGCGCTCGGCGCGGGCGCGCGCCTCCTGGGCTTGCTCGTAGTCGCGCGAGAACGCCTCGAGTTCCTGCAACAGTTGGGCGCTCGACTCGTCCGGATCCGGCGCCGAAGCCGTGACGCTGTGGCCCGGAACGCGGAAGTTGCGCAGATCCTCGGCCATGTCTCCGGCCCGCGAATACCGCTCGGCCGCGTTCTTCGCGAGCGCACGCGCCAGGATGCGATCGAATACCGACGGGATGCTCGGATCGAGGTGGCTGACCGGAACGTGCGGCTCGCGCGCGATGCGATTCATGAGGTTCAGCGTCGTCGCCTCACCAGGTCGTTCGAACGGCGTCCTGCCTGTGAGCATTTCGTACAAAACCGAGCCGAGCGAAAAGATATCCGAGCGCGGGTCGATCGGCAGCCCGAGCACCTGCTCGGGCGACATGTAGCGTGGCGAGCCTAGGGCCGTTCCGACCTGCGTGACCTCCGACGAAGGCACGTAGGCGACACCGAAATCGGTGAGCTTCGCGCGCCCCGAGGGCGAGACCATGACGTTTCCGGGCTTCACGTCGCGATGCACGATCGCGAAGCGCTGCGCATGATCCAGACCCTCGGCGATCTGTGCCGCGAGGTCGACTACGGTCTCGAGCGGCAGGCGCTCGGGCGCACGCAGCATCTGCTGCAGGGTGCTCCCCTCGATCAGCTCCATGGCGATGTAGGCGGTTTGGTCCTGCTCGCCGACATCGTAGATGGTCACTACGTTCGGGTGGTTGAGCCGTCCGGCGCTCTTCGCTTCGCGCAAGAAGCGTTCGCGCACCTCCTCCATGACCTCCTCGGGAAGGTCAGGGTTCAGCGTCTTGATCGCAACCTCGCGCTCGATCAGCGGGTCTTCCGCGCGATACACGACGCCCATGGCGCCGCGCCCGAGCACGCCGAGTATGCGGTAGCGGCCGAGTCTCCCCTGGTCCATTCAACGCACGTTCTGCGAAATGTCCGATTCCAGGTTAGTAATAGTTCTCTCCTGGCTGGACGTAAGCTACTCTGAATTGCCCGGCGCTAGCAAGTGAGAATGCCACTGGACTGCGGGACAATTCCTCAGGTGGGCGTCGCCCGGTATACGACGCATTGCCCTCTGATGCAGATCCGCTCCTCGATGTCGCTCGGCCCCCTCGCGGCGACGCGCACGTCGAGTCGGCATACCGGCTTGCTGTCGTGCAGCCAGACGACTTCGCCGTGCGCGCTCAGCTCGTCGCCGACGTAGGCCGGTCCGACGTATTCCAGCTCCTGCTTGATGAACACACTTCCGGGCCCGGGCATGCGCTCGGCGACCAGCGCGTTCAAGGCCCCCGCCGTGATGCCGCCGTGCACGATCAATCGACCGAAGGTTGTGGACCTGGCGTACGCCTCGTCGAAGTGAAGCGGATTCGCGTCGCCGGTGATGTCGCGGTACATGCGCACGTGCTCGGCTTCGATGCGCCGCCGCCACACAGCCCTCTGCCCGAGCTTCAGGTCGAGCTTCATCAGCCCACGTTTATCATAGGCGCGACAAGGAGGGCAACATGGATCTGAAGCTGGAAGGCCGCCGCGCGCTGGTCACTGGCTCCACCGCCGGCATTGGATTTGCGATCGCGTGCGGGCTCGCGGCAGAGGGCGCGCGAGTCACGCTCACGGGCCGCGGTCAAGCGTCCGTGGACGCCGCGCTCGGCCGCCTGCGCGACTCGCTGCCCGGCGCGCAGGCCGACGGCGTCGCCGCGGACTGCGCATCGGCGCAAGGAGCCGAGACCGTCATCGCGCGCGTGCCGGAGGTCGATATCCTCGTAAACAACCTCGGTATCTACGAGCGCAAAGCGTTCTTCGAGATCTCCGACGTGGACTGGCTGCGCTTGTACGAGACGAACGTGCTGAGCGGTGTACGCTTTGCGCGACACTATGCCCCCGGCATGGCGCGCAGCGGGTGGGGACGCATCCTGTTCGTGTCGAGCGAATCGGCGCTAAACATCCCCAAGGAGATGATCCACTACGGAATGACGAAGACCGCTCAACTCGCCGTGTCGCGAGGACTGGCGATGGAACTGGCGGGGACCGGCGTCACCGTCAACGCGCTGCTGCCGGGGCCGACCCGCACCGAGAACACCGAGCGCCTGCGGGCCGAGCGCGCCAGGTCCGCTGGCAAGACAGTCGCTGAGATCGAAGCGGATTTCTTCGCCAACTTTCGCCCTACTTCGCTGCTCAAGCGCTTCACTTCCGCGCAGGAAGTCGCAAATCTGGCGGTCTATGTGTGCGGCGAAGGCGCCTCGGCCACGACGGGTGCGGCGCTGCGCGTCGACGGCGGTGTCGTGAATCAGATCATGTAGCGCGGCTCAGGCGCCGATACGGTTGCGCAGGACGCCGATACCGGCCACTTCGGTCTCGAGCAGGTCGCCCGCCTTCATGAATTCAGGCGGCGTACGCGCATGGCCAACGCCGGCGGGCGTACCGGTCGAGATGACGTCGCCCGGCTCGAGGGTGAGGCCCGCCGAGAGCTCCGCAATGATGCGCGGAATGCGGAAATACATGTGGCGGGTGTTGGAATCCTGCTTGACGACGCCGTTGACCCGGCAGGTGACGCGCAAGGCGTGCGGGTCAGGGACCTCGTCGGCGGTGACGATCCACGGCCCCATGGGGCAGGTGCCATCCAGGCTCTTGCCCTTGAACCATTGCTGGCCGTGCTGGCGCTGAACCTCGCGCGCCGAAACATCATTGATCACCGTGTAGCCGAAGACATGCTTCATTGCGTCCGCCTCGGCTATGTTGCGGCCGCCGCGACCGATTATTACCCCGAGCTCCACTTCCCAGTCGAGCTTTTCGGTAACGTCGGCATGCAGCGGAACCGGATCGAACGGACCGTTCACTGCGGTCGGCGCCTTGGTGAAGAAGGCCGGATGCGCCGGCATCTCCTGCACGTGCGGCCGTGCCCGGGCACCTTCCTCGAAATGCTCCAGGTAGTTCCACCCGACGCAGAACACGTTCTTGCGCAGCCGGGGAATCGGCGCCAGCAACCTCAGCGTGCCGAGCGACGCGCCCCTTCCGGCCGCGCCGCGAACGAGCCTGCGCAGCGCTGCAAGCCCCGCCCTCCCCGTACCGATGAGCGACAGCATGTCGCTCGAATCGAATGGCAGGCGTTGGCCCGCGCGCTTCGCCGCCGCCCCGACATCGAGCACGAGCTCGCCTTCCAGAAGAATTCCGACTCGAGGCTCGCCGCCGCGCCGCGGCCCACTAAAGGTAAGCAGACGCATGCCGCCATTGTCGCACTATCCCGGATCAGAGCCGGTGCCATAATCGCGCCGTGAGCTCCGTCTACGTCATCGGCACGTCGTGCACTCGATTCGGCAAGCTGCCAGACAAATCGTTCAAGGAGCTCACGCGCGAGGCCTACCTGGGCGTCCTGGCCGACGCCGGCATGAGCGACGGCGGGGCGATCGAGCAGGCCTGGTTCGGCAACTGCGGCATGGGCAGCTTCGGGCAGGGCAACATCCGCGGACAGGTGTGCTTCACGCCGCTCGTGCGCGAAGGCTTGTTCCCCGAGCGCGTGCCGATGATCAACGTAGAGGGCGGCTGCGCGACCGCGTCGATGGCGTTTCACGGCGCCTGGAAGGACGTCCTTTCGGAGCAGTCGGATCTGTCGCTCGCCATCGGCGTCGAGAAGACTTTCGTCCCGAACGATCCGCAGCGCACACAGGAGATCTTCAACGGGGGCATCGATCAATTCGACCGCGACGAGTGGCTCGCGTACTACGCGAGGGCGGGCGAAATCGCCGGCAGGAAGTTCGAGCCCAACACGGGTGGCGGCACGGTGTTCATGGACACCTATGCCATGCAAGCCGCCTATCACATGAAGACGCACGGCACGACGCAGCGCCAGATCGCGGTCGGCGCATCGAAGAACCACGCCATGGGCGCGAAAAATCCCCTCGCGCAGTACCGCTTCGAGGTCTCGCCCGAGCAGGTGCTCGCCGACCGGGTAGTGAGCTATCCGCTCACGCGCGCGATGTGCGCCCCGATCGGAGACGGCGCGGCGGCCGCGCTCCTGTGCTCGGAGCGTTTCTTCGCGTCGCTCCCGGCACGCGTGCGCGAGCGAGCGCTCGAGGTGCGCGCGAGCACGCTCTCCGGTGGAAAGTACCGCGCGCTCGACGAACCCGGCCTGAGCCGCGTCGCCGCCGAGCGCGCCTATCGCGCGGCCAGCGTCACGCCGAAGGATATCGACGTCGCCGAGGTGCACGACGCGACCTCGTTCTGCGAGCTGTACCAATGCGAGATGCTCGGCTTCTGCCCGCCCGGCGAAGGCGGGCGTTTCGTCGAGTCGGGCGCGACCGCGCTCGGCGGCACGCTGCCGATCAATCTCTCAGGTGGCCTCGTCTCCAAAGGCCATCCCGTCGGCGCTACGGGCCTGTCGATGGTGCACGAGCTCGCGCTGCAGCTGCGCGGCGAGGCAGGCGAGCGGCAGGTGCGCGACGCGCGGCTCGCGCTCGCCGAGAACGGTGGCGGCGTAATCGGGTTCGACGAGGCTGCCTGCTCGATCATCATTTTGGAGGGACCTGGGCAATGAACTTCGCAGGACGCTTGGTAGTGGTAACCGGCGCAGGATCGGGCATCGGCCGCGCCACGGCCCTCATGTTCGCCGCGCGCGGCGCCGCGGTCGCGGCGATCGATCTCGACTCCGCCTCAGCGCGCGAGACAGCCGAGCTGATTGCGCGCGCCGGCGGCCGCGCGTCGGGCTACGCGGCCGACGTGAGCAAGGCCGCCGCGCTCGACGAGGTGATGAGTAGAGCGATCGCCGATCTCGGGCCGCTCGAAATCATGTTCAACAACGCGGGCATACTGGACGGTTATTTCGACGTGCACGAACTCGAGGAGTCGACGTGGCGGCGCGTCCTGGACATCGATCTCACCGGCGTGTTCCTGGGCTGCAAGCGCGCCCTGCGCGAGATGCTGCCTCGCGGCCGCGGCCGCATCGTCAATATGGCCTCGGTTGCGGGATTGAACGGCACCGGCGGGGGCGCCGCCTATATCGCGGCCAAGCACGGCGTGGTCGGGCTCACGCGGCAGATGGCGGTAGCTTACGGCGCCCGCGGCATCCGGGTGAATTGCATTTGCCCTGGAGCGATTCCCACAGGGCTGCGAGCGCACTCGCAGGCGATCCTCGGTGCCGGGGTTCCCGATATGAGCAGGCGCGGAGTCGCGGTAAACGACGACCAGGTGCGCGCGCTCGTTCCGGCGGGAACGCGCGGCACCGTCGAGGACATCGCGGCCGCGGTGTGCTGGCTCGCCTCGGATGAAGCCGGCTACGTCAATGGCCACGCGCTCGTGGTGGACGGAGGCTGGCGCGCCAAGTGACGTTCGCCGAGAACGGAAGAGGCGCAGGATCGTCAAGCTGTGTAAGCGGCGCGCACGCCGCCATGGCCTGAACGCGTCGGCGATGTTGGAATGCCCTCCATTGGAGGAAGCCATGTCGGACCTGGCAGACGCGGACAGCACTATCGTCGATATCACCGCACCGAGCGCGAGCCTGAAACCGGGTACGGGCATTTATGACGGCTACTGGCGCAAGCGGGCACTGGCCGCTGAGACGGATGCGAGCGCCGCCGCCCCTGCCGCCGCAGCGCTCGAGCGCGCGGTGGAGAACGCTGCGCGTGCCGCTCGCTGGTCGATGTGGGCAGCGTGCACCGCGGCACTGGCCGCGCTGCTCGCACTGCTCCTGCTCGTTATTCGCTAGTCCCCGAGGAGGGGGTACGAGTCGGGCACCCGTATTGCAAGCATAGCGGTCAAGGGCGGGCGGGTGAGGCTCGCGGGGGGTGTGTGCTACCTTTCGCCGGAACATCTGACGCCAGTAGATGGGACGGCCCGGTTGATAGTTTCGATCCTGGACGACTACTTCGACACCCTGCGGACGCTGGACTGCTTTCGCAAGCTCTCGGGTCACGACGTCACGATCTGGAACGACCACGTCCAGGACATCGAGACTCTGTCGGACAGGTTGCGCGATGCCGAAGCACTCGTATTGATCAGGGAGCGCACCGAGATCCGCGCGCCCCTGCTCGAGCGCCTACCGAGGCTGCGCCTCATTAGCCAGCGCAGCGTCTACCCGCACATCGATATCGACGCCTGTACGCGGCTCGGCATCGTCGTGTCGTCGAGCCAGCATCCGGGTACTCCCTCGTATGCGGCTGCCGAACTGACCTGGGCTCTGGTGCTAGCGGCAATGCGCCAGCTCCCGCAACAGATGGCCGCCCTCAAGGCAGGCAAATGGCAGATCGGCCTCGGCCACAGCCTGCGCGGCAAAACACTTGGCATCTTCGGCTATGGCAGGATCGGCGCCGCGGTCGCGGCCTACGGCAAAGCCTTCGGTATGGACGTACTAGTGTGGGCGCGAGAGGCCTCGCGCGAGCGCGCGCAGCGCGACGGCTGGACCGTGGCCGCAAGCAAGGAGGATTTCTTCGCGCGCTGCGACGTACTGTCGCTACACATGCGGCTGGTCGATGCCACGCGCGGCATCGTTAACTCGGCCGACCTGGCGCGCATGAAGCCGAGCGCGTTGCTGGTCAACACGAGTCGCGCCCAGCTCGTCGAGCCGGGCGCCCTCGTCGCGGCGCTCAAGGCCGGGCGCCCCGGGATGGCCGCGGTAGACGTGTACGAGAAAGAGCCGCTGCGCGATCGGAATGATCCTTTACTCGCGCTGGACAATGTCGTTTGCACGCCGCATATCGGCTACGTCACCTACGACGAGTACGAGACCCAGTTCAGCGACATTTTCGACCAGATCGTCGCCTACGACGCCGGCGCACCAATAGACGTCGTCAATCCCCAGGTGCTCCAGTCCCACGCGTTGCGCAACCGCGAATCCTAGGATCACGCAGAAAAGCCGACGGTCTGCGCGAGAACAATGCGCTGTTCGCGCCGAAGCCGCATCGCAGCGGCCAGCCGCTTGCGATCCACTAGACCGCGCACCACGGTGTTCAGACCCGCGGCGGCACAGTAGAGGTAAACGCTCTGCGCGATCACCGCAGCATCGCAGGCGGAGAAGAAAAGCCGATCGTCTTCACTCGCTTCCGACATGCGCGCGAAGTCGGCGACATAGACCAGGTCGACCGGCGCAACACCGACAAAGTCCTGAACTCCGGTCAGCGCGCGCACATCTTGCTCTACCGTGAGCTCCAGCGCGTGCGCTGGAGCGTCGAAGCGGTACAGGCCTTCGGGGAGCGCGACGTAGACGCCGATTTCCTGCCAGCCGTGCGCGGAGGGCGCGGTGCGACCGCCGCTGCGTGGCCGGTTCACGCCGAAGCCCGCCCACAACAGGGTGGAAAGGATCTCCGCGGCCAACGGCCGCGCTGAGTACTCTCGCGTACTATGGCGCGCCTTCAACGCGTCGATCAGATCGCATCCGAGCTTTGCGTTCGGCGTCGGAAGCTGGATTCGCGTTTTGCCTGCGACAGATAGAGCACCTGGCACCATGAGCATCACCCCCAGGAATCTACGGCGGTCTAGCACGAGCGGATCGCGCATCACACAGGTCGGCAAGAGCGTAGGCTTTTCCGCGACCCGGATCTTGATCCTGCGCAATGTCGCTTCAGGAATCCGGAGGAACTCTCAAGCCAAAAGCTGGCGCGCGTTCAGGTGCGCAGCCCGAGGTTTGCCAGCGCGCGTCGCATCTCTGCGCTCCAGCCGCGGTTTGCCGCCGGGCTCGCCGGACTGGGGTGAGGGACGCGGCCGATCGTCACCGGCATGTCGCTTAGGGCTTCGTGCGCGCGCGCCGCGGCGAACGCGCCGATACCGACGACGTAACGCGGCGCGAGCTGCGCCACACTCGCCCTTAAGGCGCGATCGCAAATCGCGAATAGTCGATCACGCTCGACGCGCGGAAGCTTGTCCGGCGTGCGATTGCGTCCGCTGGCCTCGACAAACGCAAGGGGACAATAATTCGCCACGAAGTATCTTTCGAAGAATCGCTCCGGGGTGCCGAACGCTTCGCGCGCCCAGCCCCACAGGCGTTGGCCGCTCACCTCCCCGCGCGAACAGGAGAACCCCTCCACGCGCCGCTTCGGGTGCTCGCGTTCCGGACGGTCGACCCGCGCCTCGATGCACAGCCACTCGCGCACCATGCCCACGTCCCCGAAGGGCACGCCGGTTTGCACCATCCCGAACGGGCCCGGGTTCATGCCAAGCAGCAGCACTTCGGGATGTCCCGCGCCATATCGCTCGAGGTAGCGCCGGTGCGCGGACCAGGCATACTCCAGCGGGTTGTAGACATACGCCACCGGCGCCGCGAAGTGCAGCGCGCCCGCCTCCCGGCCGAGCTCGCGGGCGATCGCGACGAGTTGCATACCGTATTCTAGCGATGCTTCCGCCGCGCCACGGGATGCGCGACACTCGAATCATGCCGACCACTGCCCACCCCCTAGACGTCGCCACTCACCTCGAACCTCTCGCGATCGGCCTGTACCGCGGCCGCACTTGCGCGAGCTACGCGAATATGGTCGGACCGTTCGGCGGCGTTATTGCCGCCGCTCTGCTGAACGCGACGCTGCGGCATCCCGCGCGCCAGGGCGATCCGATTGCGCTCACGGTGAACTACGCCGGACCGCTCGCGGACGGCGAGTTCACGGTGGAAGCGAGTCCGGCGCGCACCAACCGCTCGACGCAGCATTGGCTGGTCGTCATGAAGCAGGATGCGCAGGTTGCCGCCACGGCGAGCGCGGTGTTTGCTTCGCGCCGTGAGACCTGGTCCGCGCTCGAGGCGCGCCGCCCCGACGTTCCCGCCGCACTGGAGGTGGAAGTCGCGCCAAACCTCGAGCGGGCGCCTTGGACGCGCAGCTACGAGATGCGCTTCGTCGAGGGCGCGTTGCGGCTTTCCTCGCGCGCACAGCAGGAAGCCGACTCGAAGAGTACGCTGTGGATCCGCGATGCGCCGCCGAGATTGCTCGACTTCGTCTCCCTCGTCGCAATCTGCGACGCCTTCTTCCCTCGCCTCTTCGTGCGCCGCCCGGTGTGGACGCCGGTAGGCACGGTGTCCTTCACGACCTATTTCCACGCCGATGCGGCGCTGCTTGCGGCAAATGGAGAGGCGCCCGTGCTCGGCACGGCGCGTGCACAGCAGTTCCGCAATGGATACTTCGACCAGACCGCGGAAGTGTGGAGCGAAGGGGGCGCATTGCTCGCCACCTCGCACCAGATCGTCTACTACAAGGAATAGGGCCGAAAAAAAGGGGCCGCACCCTGCGGCCCCTCGGACTGCTTTGTTTTGAGCGTGTCGCGCTATTCGTGTGTGTAAACGATGTCGCTGCGCCGGTTCTGCGCCCAGGCCTGCTCGTCGTGACCCTGGGCGCGCGGCTTTTCCTCGCCCCAGCTCACCGTCTCGATGCGCGAGTCGGCTACTCCCAGCAGCGCCAGCGCCTTCCTCACCCCGTCGGCGCGCCGCTGCCCCAGCGCCAGGTTGTACT
>JBLMWT010000223.1:0-6420 GCA_050257375.1 Sphingomonadaceae bacterium | reverse complement strand
TGCAGCAGTACTTCTTCCGCCTGTGCCGGCGCGATCCGGAGCGCGCGGCGCGCCTGCTGCTCGGTGGGGTGCGCGCCCACCTCGGGCCCGACTACGACGTCGGGCGGCACTTCACGCCGCGCTACAAGCCGTGGGAGCAGCGCCTGTGCCTGGTGCCCGACGCGGACCTGTTCAAGGCGATCCGCGGCGGGAAGGCGTCGGTTGTCACCGACCGCATCGAGACCTTCACCGCGAAGGGTATTCGACTCGCTTCGGGCACCGAGCTCGAGGCCGACCTGATCGTGACCGCCACCGGGCTGGACCTGCAGGTCCTGGGCGGCGTCGAGCTGACGGTCGACCGGCGGCGCATCGATCCGGCGGAGACCTTCAACTACAAGGGGCTCATGTACAGCGGGGTGCCGAACCTCGCCTCGTCGTTCGGCTACACCAACGCGTCCTGGACGCTCAAGTGCGACCTCACCTGCGAGTACGTCTGCCGGCTGCTGAACCACATGAAAAAGCATGGCTACCGGCAGTGCACGCCGCGCAACGCCGATCCGGAGCTCGCCGCCGAGCCGTGGGTGGATTTTTCCTCCGGCTACGTCCAGCGCACGATGCATCTCTTTCCCAAGCAGGGCTCCAAGGCGCCCTGGCGGCTGCACCAGAACTACGCGCGCGACATTCTCACGCTGCGCTACGGCCGGGTCGACGACGGCGTCATCGAGTTCTCCGGGCGATGATCGACCTCTCGGGGAAGGTGGCGGTGGTGACCGGCGCGGCGAGCGGCATCGGTCTCGCGCTGGCGACGCGTTTTGCCGAGGAGGGCATGAAGCTCGTGCTCGCCGACGTCGAGGCGGCGCCGCTCGAGGCGTTGCGCGCCGCGCTGGCGGCGCGTGGCGCGAAGGCGATCGCGGTGCTCACCGACGTGTCGCGCGAAGAGGACGTGAAGCGCCTCGCCGACGCGGCGTTCGAGGCCTGCGGCGGCGTCCACGTGCTATGCAACAACGCGGGCGTGAGCGGGAGCTTCGGCGCCGACGGCGTCTGGAACGTGGCGCGCGAGGACTGGGAGTGGGTGCTCGGAGTCAATTTCTCGGGCGTGCTCTACGGCATACGCCAGTTCGTGCCGCGCATGCTGGCGCGAGGCGAAGCGGGCCACGTCGTCAATACCGCCTCGGCCGCCGGTCTGCTGACCGGCGCGACCGGCGCGCCGTACTCCGTCTCGAAGCACGGCGTCGTCGCGCTGAGCGAGCACCTTTACAAGGACCTGAAGGCGCGCGGCGCGACGATCTCCGTTTCGGTGCTGTGCCCGGGCTGGGTCGACACGAAGATCCTCGATTCGACGCGCAACCGCCCGGACGAGCTCGCGCCGGCCGGCGCAGCGCAAGCGACCCCGGAGCAGCTCGTACGCCTCGCCGCGGTGCGAAACTTCCTCAAAAGCGGCTTCCGCCCCGAGGCGATCGCGGGGCTGGTCGTCGATGCGATCCGCAGCGACACGTTCTACGTCGTCCCGGTGCAGCCCGACATCGATCAGGCGCTCGTGCGGCGGCTCGACGACATCCGCCTGCGTCGCAATCCGTCGCTCGCCTAGGTCGTAGTCCGTGTGCGGACGCTACGTCAGCCCGGACACCGCCGCCATCGAGCGCGCCTGGCACGTCGGGCGCGGAAACAGCAACCCGTTCGCCCGCCGCTTCAACGTGCTGCCGACCACGAGCATCCCGATCATCCGCGGCAAACGCGAGACCGGCGAGCTCGAGCTCGCCGAAGCGCGCTGGGGGCTGATCCCCTCGTGGTGGAAGCAGGACAAGCCGCCGACCTATTCGATCAACGCGCGCGCGGAGGAGGCCGCGACCAAGCCGATGTGGCGCGACGCCTACCGCCGGGCGCGCTGCCTCATCCCCGCGGAAGGCTGGTACGAGTGGAAAAAGGTCGGCGAGCGCAAGCAGCCGCACTACATCTTCCGGCGCGATCGCCGGCTTGTGTGCTTCGCAGGCCTGATGGCCGAGTGGACGAACGAGGGCGGCGTGCCGCTGGCGAGCTGCGCGATCCTCACGCGCGACGCGTCGCCGTCGGTGGCCGACGTGCACGACCGGATGCCGGTCGTGCTGCCCGACGAGCTGCTCGTGCGCTGGGCGCGCGCCGACGTGCAAAGACCGGAGGAGGTCGCGAGCATGGTCAGGCTCGCGCAATCCGAGTTCGAGCACTACGCGGTGAGCGCGCGCCTGAACTCGGCGAAAGACGACCGCGCCGACATGATCGAGCGCGTCTGACATTGCCCCGCACTGTCTCCGCTGGGGATGTCGCCGCTCGGCGACGCTTGACGTGCGTTTATCGCGACCGTCATCCTTCCGCGCGTTATCGAGCGAAAGGAGGCACTGCGGTGACGAAATTCAAACGAATCGTGGCGGGAGTGGTCATTGCGTGCATGACGGGGCTGGGCGTGCCACTGCCGGCGTCCGCAGGCATCGTTTCCACCGACCGGGTCCAATCCGCCGGGGGGCGCGATCAGATCAAGAGTTTTCTCGAGCGCTCGGACGTGCGCGCCCGGCTGCAGGCACTCGGGGTGAGCCGCGACGAAGCGCGCGCGCGCGTCGACGCGCTCAGCGACAGCGAAGCGCGTGAGCTCGCGGCGAAGATCGATTCCCTGCCGGCAGGCGGAGACGCCGGCATTCTCGAGGTGCTGCTGATCGTCTTTCTCGTGCTCCTGATCACCGACATCCTCGGCCTCACCAAGGTATTTCCATTCACCAAGCCGATCCAAAAATAGCGCGCTGGGTCTGGCTCGCGGCGATCGCCCTGCTCGCGGGCTGCGCGGCGCCGCAAACCTCGCTGCTACTCGAGCGTCCTGCGGCGGACCTGCCGCCGCAGGCCGAGGTGCGCGGCGTGCCGTTCTACCCGCAGGAGGACCACCAGTGCGGGCCTGCGGCGCTCGCGACGGCACTCGGCGCGCAGGGCATCGAGCTCTCGCCGGACGCGCTGGCGCCGGAGGTCTACTTGCCCGGGCGCGAGGGCAGCCTGGCGGCGGAGATGCTCGGCGCGACGCGCCGCCAGGGCCTGGTCGCCTATCCGCTGCGGCCGCAACTCGAAGACGTGTTGCGCGAAATCGCCGCCGGTACGCCCGTGATCGTGCTGCAGAACCTTTCGCTGCCGATCGTGCCGCAATGGCATTACGCGGTGGCGGTCGGCTACGATCTTCCGGCGGAACAGATCGCGCTGCGCTCCGGGCGCACGCGGCGCGAGTTGATGACGCTCTCCACCTTCGAGCGCACCTGGGCACGTAGCGGCCGCTGGGCGATGCTCGCGCTGCCGCCCGACCGTCTGCCCGCGACCGCAGACGCGGGGCGCTACGTCGAAGCCGCGGTCGCGCTCGAGCGCGTGAATGCCACGGCGGCGCGCCGAGCGTACCGGACCGCGCTCGCGCGCTGGCCGGATAACCTGGTTGCAGCGATCGGGGAAGGCAACACGGCCTACGCGGCCGGCGATTTGGCGGGGGCGGAAGCCGCGTACCGCACGGCGACGGTCGCACACCCCGAGTCGGCGGACGCCTGGAACAACCTCGCTCAGGTGCTCGGCGAGCTGCATCGGCCGGCGGAGGGGCGCGCCGCGGCGCTGCGCGCGGTCGAGCTGGGCGGGCCGCGAGTGGCACAATATGAGGAAACGCTGCGGTCGCTCGGAGATGCGGTGGCGCCGCAGCAAGGTTCAACAACTCCCAAAAAGGAGGCGTCAAAATGAAAATTCGAATTGCTCGCCCGCTGGCAACCGCGCTGATCAGCGCGAGCCTGTGCATTCAGCCGCTGTTCGCGCACGCGGGGATCGTTTCCACTCAGGACGTCGCGGCCAAGAGCCAGGCCGAAGCGGACCGCGCGAAGGTCGAGGCGTTCCTCGACCGCGCGAGCGTCAAGCAGAAGCTCGAGGCGCTCGGCGTGGGGAGCATGATGGCCAAGGAGCGCGTCGCCGCGCTGAGCGACTCGGAGGTGCACGCGCTCGCCGAGCGCATCGACTCCGCGCCTGCCGGCGGCAACATGAGCAGCACCGATCTGACGATAGTCTTGCTGATCGCGATCCTGGTGGTGCTCGTCATTATCGCCGTCTAGCGCGCGCCCGCGGCGCGGGCGCCTAAAGGTTCGAAACGCGCAGTAGTTCGCAGCGCGCCGGCGCGCGCCGTGGTTTCATGCTGTGCACCAGGATTCTGGACGCATGCACATGGAGCCAGCGGACAGACGAGGTCTCCTCGACATGGCGAAGGACCTGAACGACGTGCTCGATGGCTACCTGGTCGGCAGGTCCAAGGCTGCGGATGCGGCGCTGCGCCTGATCGAGACCTGCCGACAGATGCGCGCGCGCGAGCTGAACAGCGCCGCCAGGTACTGGCTCGGCGCGATCGAGAAGCACGCTGGCGAAATCGAGCGTTCGCCCAGGCACTCGTGGGACGACGGTCGGCTCGACACCTCCGGGACGTTCCTCGGCATGCAGCTGATGAAGGACATCTACTACCTGCGCCTCCAGCTGGTGAATCGGCGCAGCGCGATCCACTGACCGGCGCTGCGCAGCGGCGACCCGGGTAGACTTGGCCGGATGACCGAGCTCCGCCCGCAGGCAGCGCACCGCCACTTTTCGCCCTGGACCCAGAGCGCCGAGCGCAGCTGCCGCACTTGCGCTCACGCGACCGGCTACGACGGCGTGCACCTGTGGTGCACGCAGCACCGGCTGGTGGTGATCGATCCCTGCGGGTGGTGGATGCGCGAGCCCGGCAGCGACTAGCGCAAGCGACTCAGGCCGCGCCCCAGGTGCGGAAGCGCCCGGTGTCGAGGTGCACGAAGTCCGAGCGCGGATAGAAGCCGACGCCGCCGCGCGCCATGGCGAGCGCGGCACGGTGCAGCCGCTCGGTGTCGCAGCCTTCCAGCCTGACGTCGATCGCGCGCCCGTCGATATGCAGGCTGTGGCTCGCGACGCCGCTGCTCGTTTTCCGCAGCATGGCGTTGGTCTGCGGCGAGCGGTAACCCGAGATCACCTCGAAGCTGCGTCCGCCGCAGCACGCGTTCAGCGCGTACAGCTGGTCGAGCAGCCGCGGGTCGATCACGTGCACGGTCTCCGTACGGAAGTCGCGCAACAGCCAGTTCACCGCCTGCAGCGCGTCGGGCACGTAGCCGCCGCGCTCGTAATAGGTGGCCGTCAGGCGCTCGCCGGTATGCGTGTGATAGAAGGACACGGTGCGCGGCGCCCGGCGCGCGGCGTGCGCAGGCGCCGCGGCGACGAGGGGCAGTAGCCCCAGCCCTTTCGCGAGCGCCCTGCGGCGCGCGTTCACGTGGTGATCTTTCGCCATGCTTGATCCGTCGCAAATTCGGGAAGCGGCGCTATGGTATACGTGCGAGCAGGTTCCGCCCAGCAAATTTTGCTCATGCGTCTCTCATTACGTGTCGTGTTCGCAGTCGCGGCCCTGCTGCTTGTCGCCGGCCTTGCGCGCGCCGATCCCGTCAGCGAAGCGCTGCGCGAGCGGATCGAGCAATTGCGCGCCGGACGCGAGTTGCGCGTCGACGGCGAGCAGATCGCCGCGCGCGCGCTGATCGCGCGCTTTTACGAGCAGCGAGATTTCCGGCCCGTGTGGACGCCGGCGCGCGCGCAGGAACTTGTTGCGCTGGTCGAGGGAAGCCGCGCCGATGGCCTCGACCCGCGCGACTATCACCTCGCGGCGCTGCGCGCGGGCAAGGAAGATCCCCCCGATCGCGAGCTGCTGTACACCGACAGCCTGATCCGGCTCGCCTACAGCCTTTACTTCGGCAAGCTCGATCCGCGCAGCTTGGATCCGCAGTGGAACTACGCGCGCACGCTGGACGGCATCGACCCGGCGGGCGCGCTCGAGGCGCTCGTCACCGCGCCCTCGCTCGGCGACGCGCTGTACGCTTACGCCCCGCAGTTGCCCGAGTACCGCGGGCTACGCAAGGCGCTCGCGCATTACCAGGCGCTGCGCGATGCCGGCGGCTGGCAGCCGCTCCCTCCGGGCCCGACGCTGCAGCCCGACATGCGCGACGCGCGCGTGGCGGCATTGCGTGCGCGGCTCGCGCTCGCCGGGGACCTCGCCAGCGCAGACGCGGCCGATCCCGACCTGTACGACCCGGCGCTCGAGGGGGCGGTGACGAGCTTCCAGGACCGCCACGGCCTCGAGCCGGACGGTCTGGTCGGGCGCCGCACGCTGGCCGCGCTGAACGTCGGCGTGCAGGCGCGCATCGACCAGATCCGCGTCAACCTGGAGCGGCTGCGCTGGGTGGCGCAGGATCTGAAGGGCGACTACCTGCTGGTCGACATCGCCGGTTTCCGCGCGCGCCTGGTGCTCGACGGCAAGACGGCGTGGACCTCGCGCGTGGTGGTCGGGCGTCCGTACCGCAAGACGCCCGTGTTCCGCGCCACCATGCGCTACATCGTGCTCAATCCGACCTGGAACGTGCC
>JBLMWT010000222.1:0-9855 GCA_050257375.1 Sphingomonadaceae bacterium | reverse complement strand
CTGTAGGCCACGCCGGGAAAGCGCGTCATGACCTTGCGCAGCTCGTCCATCAGCCAGGCCTTGTCGGGATTGCGCCACTGCGTCTTGGGCTTGAGCACGAGGAAAGTGTCGGTCTGGTTCAAGCCCATCGGGTCGAGCCCCAACTCGTCGGAGCCGGTGCGCGCGACGATGCGCGTCACTTCCGGAACCTCCCGCAGGATCGCGCGCTGAATGCGCAGATTGGTGTCCACGCTCGCCTCGAGGCTGATCGAGGGCAGCATTTCCAGGCCGATGATCAGATCGCCTTCGTCCATGGCCGGCATGAATGTCTTGCCGATCAGCAGGTACACGCCGAGCGCGCCAGCGAGCGCGACGAGCGCCCCCGCGATCACCGCGCGCGAGTGGCCGAGCGCCCAGCGCAGCACGGGCTCGTAGGCGCGCAGCGCGGCGCGCACCAGCCATGGATCGCCATGCCCGCCCTCGCGCAGCAGCAACGAGGCGAGCACGGGCACGACGGTGAGAGACAGCACGAGCGAGGCCGACAGCGCAAACACGATCGAGAGCGCGACCGGGATGAACAGCTTGCCCTCCAATCCCTGCAAGGTGAGCAGCGGCAGGAACACGATGACGATGATGGCGATGCCGGAGGTGACCGGCAGCGTGACTTCGCTCACCGCGCGGTAGATGATGTTCAGCCGCGGCAGGCCGCGCCTCGACTCCTGGGACAGGTGCGTGACCACGTTCTCGACCACCACTACCGCGGCGTCCACCAGCATGCCGATCGCGATCGCGAGGCCGCCCAGGCTCATGAGGTTGGCCGACATTCCGGCGACGCGCATCAGGATGAAGGTGGACAGCGCGGCGAGCGGCAGCATGAGCGCTACGGTCAGTGCCGCGCGCAGGTTTCCGAGGAACAGTACCAGCAGCACGAGTACGAACACGACGGCCTCGCCGAGGGCCTTCGATACCGTGCCGACCGCGCGCTCGACGAGCGCCCCCCGGTCGTAGAACACGCGGGTCGTCACCCCGGGCGGCAGGCTCGGCGCGAGCGCGGCGAGACGCGCTCGCACGCCGTCGACGACCTGCTGCGCGTTCGCTCCGCGCAGACCGAGCACCAGCCCCTCGACCGCCTCGCCGCGGCCGCTCTGCGTCACCGCGCCGTAGCGCGTCAGATTGCCGATGTGCACGCTCGCCACGTCGCCGACCCGCACCACGTTGTCGTCGTGCGCCGCGACCACGATCGCCTTGACGTCGTCGATATCGCGCACCGCGCCCTCGGCGCGCACCACCAAGGTTTCCTCGCCGTCGCGCACCCGGCCGGCCCCGTCGTTGCGGTTGTTCGCGGCGAGCGCCCGGGCGAGCATCTCCAGGGTCACGCCGCGCGCCGCGAGCGCCGCGTGGTCCGGCACCACGGAAAAGCTGCGCACCATGCCCCCGAGCGCGTTCACGTCGGCGACGCCCGGCAGGGTGCGCAGCGCGGGCCGGATGGTCCAGTCGAGCAGCGTGCGCTTCTCAGCGAGCGACAGCTTGTCGCCTTCGACGGTGAACATGAACATCTCGCCGAGCGGCGTGGTGATCGGTGCGAGCCCGCCGGAGACGCCGGCAGGCAGGTCGCGCGCGATATTCGACAGCCGTTCGGCAACCTGCTGGCGCGCCCAGTAGATGTCGGTGCCGTCCTCGAAGTCGAGCGTGATGTCCGCGATCGCGTACTTCGACACCGAGCGCACCACGCGCTTGTACGGAATGCCGAGCAGCTCGAGCTCGATCGGAGTGGTGATGCGCGCTTCGACTTCCTCGGGCGTCATGCCCGGCGCCTTCATGATCACCTTGACTTGCGTCGAGGAGACGTCCGGGTACGCGTCGATCGGCAGCGCGCGGAACGCGAGCACGCCCGCCACGGCGAGCCCGAGCGTCACGACGGCGACGAGCAGCCGCTGGGTGAGCGAGAACTCCACCACCCGGTTCAGCATTTATTCCGCTCCGATGCCGGCCAGCGCCGCCTTGAGCGCGGCGACGCCCTTCACGGCGATGCGCTCGCCCGCCGCGAGCCGACCGCTGACTACCGTACGCGTCGCGGTCTCGTTCACGACACTCACCGGCTGCGCGCGGAAGCCTTCCGCGCTGCGCACGAACACCACCGCCCGACCTTTCACGCGCGCCACTGCGTTGCTCGGCACCGACCATTGCGCATCGCCGCCCGCGGCGGCGATCGAGGCTTCGACGAACTGTCCGGGACGCAAGGCCGCGGCATTGCGGTCGATCTCGGCGCGCACCATTACGGTCTGGTTGGCTTCCGAGACGCTGCGCCCGATGGCGATGACCCGACCCGCGGCGCGCTGCGCCGCAACGCTCACGGCGGCGCCTTCGCGCACCTCGGCCAGGCGAGTCACCGGCAGCTGGATCTCCAGCCAGAGCGGCGCGAGCTGCGCGATTTTCAGGACCGGCGCGGCCGCATCGACCCGCTGCCCGGGGTACGCGAGCTGCTCGAGCACCACGCCAGCGATCGGCGAGCGCAACTCGATCGCCGTTCCGACCCGCTGGCCCGCGCGCAGCCGCTCGATTTCGACCTGCGACATGCCCGCCAGGCGCAGCGCCTGCGTGCGCTCGGCGAGGTCAGCCGAGGTCTCGGTGTGGTGCGCGCGCGCGGCGAGCAGCCGGCTCTCGGCGATGATCCCTTCGGCGAAAAGCTTCTCGTCGCGCTCGAGGTTCGCGCGCGCGAGGCTCGCCCGGGTGGCCGCCTGCAGGTAGGTGTGTTGCAGGTCGGCGAGCTGCGGGCTTTGCAGGTGCGCGAGCGGCTGGCCCTGCGCGACCGGCTGGTGCGTGGCGACCAGCACGCTCTCGACCAGCGCCGGCAGGGGCGCGCTCACCACGCGCACCTGGCTGTTGGGCACGACGACCTGCGCCGGCAGGCCGTCGACGCTGCCGGCCGCGCGCTGCTCGAGCACGATCGTCTCTACGCCGAGCGCTTCGAGCTGCGCGGCGCTCATCCGGAGCTCGGCTTCCGCGGCGGGCGTGGCGGCCGGCGCGAGCAGCGCGCCCGCAAGCGCCGCGCAGGCGAGATATCGCATCATCTGTGGGGATTCCTGCAGGCGACTCCTGCAGGATAGGGGACGCCGCGCGGCGCCCCTTGACTTGCGTCAAACTGACCTTAGCCGGCGGAGGCCAACGGCGCGGCGCGCACGACGCCGCCAGACGGGTTCGCGCGGCCGGAGCCTTGTCCCTGCGCGAGGCCGCGTTCGAGCATCAGCTTGGCGTGCGGCTTATCCATGGTGTCGATGTGGTGCAGCAGCCAGAAATTCAGGTAGCGCATCGAGAGCGCCATGCTGCGGCCGTCGAACTTCGCGGCCTGGCTCTGCAACTCCTCGAGCAGCCTGCGATGCTCCTGCTTGTGGCGCTCGGCGGCCGCGCCGAGGCCGGCCTCGAACATCAGACGCTCCTCGTCGGCAAAGTGCGCGCGCGCAGCTTCGACCAGCATGCTGAGCGATTCGTTCAAGCGATCGGATTCGTGGCCCGCTTTGAGCTCTTCGCCCAGCCGGTTGATGAGCGTCGCGAGTTGCTTGTGCTGCTCGTCCATGAGCGGCACGCCGACCGCGTGCGCCTCGCTCCACTCGAGGAACGGCAGCCGCAGCGGCCCGGAGATCTCCGGGTCGCGCTCACCGGCGAACCTGAAGCACTTTCCGCCGGCGCGCTTGGCGGCGTACATCGCGCCGTCGGCGTGCGCGACCAGCGTGTCCATGTCCTTGCCATTGGCCGGGTACAGGGCGATGCCGATGCTCACGCCGACCTGGCAGGGCTGGCCCCCCACGACGATCGGGGCATCGAGCGCGCGCACCATGCGTGCGGCCACGATCGCGGCATCTTCCTGGCTCGGGGCGCGCGCGAGCAGGGCGGAGAACTCGTCGCCGCCGATACGCGCCACCGTGTCGCCCTCGCGCGTCGCGGCGCGCAGGCGCTTGGCGGCCACCTGCAGCAGCGCATCGCCGGTCTCGTGGCCGTAGCGATCGTTGATCAGCTTGAAGCCGTCCAGGTCGCTCACCAGGACGGCGAAGCTGTTGCCGTGACGGCGCGCATCGACCAGCGCCTGCCGCAGCCGGTCGAAGAACAACGCCCGATTGGGCAGCTCGGTGAGCGGATCGCGGAACGCGAGGTAGGAGAGCTGAGTCTGCGCGCGGCGCTGCTCGGTGACGTCGTTGACGGTGATTACGGCGCCGGGCCCGCCCGGAAGCTCGAACGCCGAGGAGGTCAGCTCCGCGTCGAACTGACTGCCGTCCGCGCGCAGGGCGCGGAAGGAGGTCGGCGCTGCTTCCGCGCCGGGCGTTTCGTCGAGCGCGCTGGCAAGCGCTCCCCGGTCATCGGGCGCGACGAGCTCGAGAAAGCGTTTGCCGACGGCGCCCTCGAGGTCGAGTGCGAACATCGTGAGCAGCGCGGGGCTCGCCCACGCCATGCGCCCCTGGCGCAGCACGGCGACGGCCAACACCCTGCGCTTGGCGAGGCCGGCGAGGGCCGCCGCGGCGAGATCCGTTTGCATGGAGCGGGAGCGTAATCGACTCCGCCCCGCTTGGGTAGGGAAACCGCACGAACTATGACGAATGGCCCGAACGGGCCATTTGCTTTGTACTAGGCGTTAGGTTTCGAGAACGAAATCGAAGCGCGCCACGTGCGCGGCCCGTTCCAGACGCAACACGAGCTCGCTGCGAAACAACGCATCGCGCGCGTTCCCGGGCTCGTCCGGGAAGTAGAGCTGTGTCGTCAGCGCGCGGTCCGCCCCGGGCGCGCGCAGCTTGACATGGAAATGGCGTGTGCGCCCGGGATACAGGCCGGGAACGATCGTCTCGAAGCGGTAGCGTCCGCCGGCGTCGGTGAACTGGTGGCCGCGCAGGCGGAAGCCGGCATTGTCGTAAGCGCCGAGGGCGTCGGCGTGCCACAGGTCGATCCAGGCCCCGGGAAGCGGCGTGCAGCGGGTGTCGAGCACGTAACCCTGAAGCGTCAGCCGCTCGCCTTCGGCGTCGGCCAGGAAGCTCGTCTTGAGGGGCGTGCGCGGGGTGTAGAACGGTCCCTCGGTCTGAGACGGCGTGGCGCCCTCGCCCGGGCAGGCCGGGGTGGGCGCAAGACCGGCGCCCCGTGCGGGCAGCGCAAGCGGCGCGGCGGCCAGCCCGGCGGCGAATTTCAGGGCGCGGCGACGGTCCATCACCCTGAGACCCGCGTCCGCGAGCGGGGTTCCCGAGCGCCGCGGGCCGCCGCCGACTACAATAGGTAGGGTTAAGGCAAGGAGCAGACACTAGATACATGGCAAGGCAAGCTTACGACGCGTCAGCCATCCAGGCCCTCAAGGGTCTCGAGCCGGTGCGCCGGATGCCGGGGATGTACACCCATACCGTGCATCCGCTGCACATCGTGCAGGAGGTGATCGACAACGCAGTGGACGAGGCGCTCGCCGGCTACGGCAAGCGGATCGAAATCACGGTGTTCAAGGACGGCTCGGTGGAGGTCGCCGACGAGGGCCGCGGCATACCGGTCGACATGCACCCGGAGGAGAAGAAGCCCGCGGTCGAGGTCGCCTTCGGCATGTTGCACGCCGGCGGCAAGTTCAACCGCTCCGGCGAGTCGGTGTACCACATCTCGGGCGGGCTGCACGGGGTCGGCGTCGCGGTGACCAATGCGCTCTCGAAGCGGCTCGAGGTCACGGTGTACCGCGGCGGCGAGAAGCATACGCTCGCCTTCGAGGGCGGCGAGCTCAGGCAGAAGCTGAAGAGCGAGAAAGCCAAGGAGCGCCGCGGTACCGGCACCGTGGCGCGCGTCTGGCCCGATCCGAAGTACTTCGATTCGCCGAACATCCCGCTCGCCGAGCTCGAGCACCTCGTGCGCTCGAAGGCCTATCTGCTGCCCGGCCTCACCACGGTGCTGCGCGTCGAGGGCAAGGAGGAAAAGTCCTGGAAGTACGAGCGAGGCATGGCGCAGTACTTCGAGTTCATGCTCCAGGGACGCGAGCTCGTCGCGCCGCTGTTCGCCGGCGAGCGCTATCTCGCGCAGGGCGAGAGCGCCGAGATCGAGCCCGGCGAAGGCGCGGCCTGGGCGATCGGCTGGGTCGCCGAGGGCGAGGTGTTCGCCGACAGCCACGTCAACCTGATCCCGACGCGCTCGCACGGCACCCACGAGGCGGGCTTCCGCAACGGCATCTTCGAGGCGCTGCGCGCCTTCATGGAGACGCGCGGGCTCACGCCCAAGGGCGTCAAGCTGATCGCCGAGGATCTGTGGTCGCGCGCCTGCTTCACGCTCTCCGCGCGCATCGTGCGCACCCAGTTCCACGGCCAGACCAAGGAGAAGCTCACCTCGCGGCACGCGACGCGGCTCCTGGAGCTGTGCGTGCGCGACGCCTTCGAGCTGTGGCTGAACGCGCATCCGGACGAGGGCAAGAAGATCGTCGAGCTGGCCGTGGAGCAGGCGCTGTCGCGCCTGTCCAAGGGCAAGAAGTTCGAGAGGAAGAAGTCCTCGGGCGTCGCCACCCTGCCGGGCAAGCTCGTCGACTGCGCCTCGGGCGACACCTCGAGGAACGAGCTGTTCATGGTCGAGGGCGACTCGGCTGGCGGGTCCGCCAAGGAGGCGCGCGACAAGGATACGCAGGCCGTGCTGCCGCTGCGCGGCAAGGTCCTGAATACGATGTCCAAGGACGCGCGCACCGTGCTCGCCAACAAGGAGCTGCAGGCGATCGCCACCGCGATCGGCGTCGACCCGCACGGCGCCGAGGACACCGCGGATCTCTCCGGGCTGCGTTACGGCAAGGTCATCGTCATGACCGACGCCGACGTGGACGGCGGCCACATCCAGGCGCTGCTGCTCACCTTCTTCTTCATGCACGCGCCGCGGCTGGTCGAGGCCGGCCATCTGTACGTCGCGCAGCCGCCGCTGTACAAGGTCGAGGTGCCCGGCCAGGGCAAGGGCAAGCCCGCGCGGCGCCTGTACTGCCTGGACGACGACGAGCTCGAGGAAGCGCTCGAGCAGCTCAGGAAGGAGAAGCTGCGCGAAGGCAGCTGGGAGATTTCGCGCTTCAAGGGGCTGGGCGAAATGAGCCCGGAGCAGCTGTGGGAGACGACCATGAATCCGGATACGCGGCGCCTGGTACGCATGCAGCTCGACGCGGCCAAGATCAAGCAGGCGCGCGCGACCTTCGAGCTGCTCATGGATTCGGGCGAAGCCGAGGGACGGCGCAACTGGATGCGCGAGCACTGGAAGAGCGTCGAAGCCGACGTATGAAGCGGAAATCCTCTCGGCGGCAGAAGGCCTTCTGGGAGCGCAGCTACAAGGGACACGCCTATTGGCTCGGCAAGACGAAGCTCGGCCAGGTGACGCTCGTCGACAAGGGCCGCTATAGCTGGGAGGCCGCCGGCAAGACCGGCGCCACGGAAACGCTCGACAAGGCGAAATCCGCCGTCGAGCTCGCGGTCGCGCTGGCCGACCGCCAACTGCCACTATTCGAGTAAACGATGGACGACACGCAAAACCTCGAGCTGTTCACCCCCGATAACGGCGACGAGGCGGCGCCGATCGAGCGCCACGCCTCGCAGGCCTACCTCGGCTACGCCGTATCGACGGTCAAGGCGCGCGCGCTGCCGGAGATCGCCGACGGCCTGAAGCCGGTGCAGCGCAGGATTCTCTACGCCATGGCCGATACGCCGGGCGGCGCGCAGGGCTTCGCCAAGTGTGCGCGCTACGTCGGCGAAGTGCTCGGCAAGTACCACCCGCACGGCGACTCCTCGACCTACGAGGCGCTGGTGCACCTGGCGCAGCCGTTCTCGATGCGCTACCCGCTCATCGACGGGCAGGGCAACTTCGGCTCGCGCGACGGCGACGGCGCCGCGGCCTACCGCTACACCGAAGCGAGGCTGGCGCGCATCGCCGAGCTGGTGCTGGCCGAGATCGGCGAGGGTACGGTCGACTTCCAGAAGAATTACGACGGCAAGTTCGACGAGCCGGTGCTGCTGCCGGCGCGCCTGCCCTTCGGCCTGCTGAACGGCTCGTTCGGCATCCCGGTGGGCTTCTCCACGCGCATCCCGTCGCACAACCTGAAGGAAGTCGCGGCCGCGGCGGCCTGGGTGATCCGCCATCCGAAGGCGAAGCTCGAGGAGGTGCTCGAGCGCCTCCCCGGGCCCGACTTTCCGGGCGGCGGCCAGATCATCTCGCCGCCCGAGGAGCTGCGCCAGGCTTACGACACCGGCCGCGGCTCGATCGCGCTGCGGGCGCGCTGGACGGTCGAGCCGCTCGCGCGCGGACAGTGGCGCATCGTGGTCAACGAGCTGCCGCACGGCGTGTCCTGCCGCCAGGTGCTCGAGGAGATCGAAGCGCTGGTCAATCCGAAGCCCGCCGCCGGCAAGAAGGAAGTCTCCCAGGAGCAGAAGCGCCTCAAGCAGTTCGTGCTCGACCTGGTCGAGTCGGTGCGCGACGAGTCCGACCGCAAGTCGAAGCTGCGCCTGGTGATCGAGCCGCGCAGCTCGCGCCAGGACCCGGGCGAGACGATGAAGGCGCTGCTGGTGCAGACCTCGCTCGAGACGCGCTACGCGATCAACCTCACCTGGCTGGGCCTCGACGGCCTGCCGGAGACGAAGGGCATCGTCGAGGTGCTGCGCGAGTGGGGCGAATTCCGGGTGCAGACGGTGCGCCGGCGCACGGCGCACCGCCTGACGAAGTGCGAGGAGCGGCTGCACATCGTCATGGGCCGCCTGATGGCCTACGCGAAGATCGAGGAGATCATCAAGCTGATCCGCGCGGCCGAGGACCAGACGGAGGCCAAAGCGAAACTGCAGGCGAAGTACAAGTTCAGCGAGCGTCAGGCCGAGGACATCGTGAACCTGCGCCTCGGGCAGCTCACCAAGCTGGACGGCGTCAAGCTGAACGACGAGAGGAAGGCGCTCGAGGCCGAGAGGAAGGGCCTGAAGACGCTGCTCGGCGACGACAAGGAGCTGAGGAAGCTCGTCGTCAAGGAGCTCGAGGAGGATGCGAAGAAGTTCGGCGACGAGCGGCGCACGCTGATCAAGTCCGAGGAGCGCGCGCAGATCGAGCGCAGCGTGCTCGAGGAGCCGCTCACCGTGATCCTGTCGAAGAAGGGCTGGATCCGCGCGCGCGCCGGGCACGGCATCGACCTCGCCGCGGTGGGCTTCAAGGACGGCGACGGACTGCAGCAGGCGCTCGAGTGCAAGACGACCTCGCCGGTGGTGTTCCTGTCGGCGCGCGGCAAGGCGTTCACCGTCGAGGCGGCGAACCTGCCGAGTGGACGCGGCGACGGCCAGCCGATGAACACGCTGGTCAACTGCGAGGGCGACGACATCGTGTGGATGGCGGTCGGCGATCCCGGCGAGCAGCTGCTCATGAGCTCGAGCGGGGGGCATGGATTCCTGTGCCGGCTCGGCGATCTGGTGAGCAAGACGCGCGCCGGCAAGGAGTTCATGTCCGTCGCCGAGGGTGCGCGCGCCAACTCGCCCGTGCGCTTCGCGGGCGAGCCGGCGAAGATGAAGGTCGCCGCGTTGTCGTCGGACGCGCGCCTGCTCGTGTTCCCGATGGCCGAGCTGCCGGTGAGGCCGAACGGCGGCGTGGGCGTGCAACTGATCGCGCTGCCCGAAAAGGTCGCGCTCGTCGCGGCCGCCGCGCTCGACCCGAAGGCGACGCTCATCGTCACGGGCTTCAAGCGCACGAAGAAGAGCGCCGAGCTCGACGCGAAAGCGCTCAAGGACTACGAGGGCAAGCGCGCGCAGCGCGGGCGGGTGTGCGACGTCGGCTTCCGGCCCGACGCTTTCGCGTGAGCGGACGGCACGGCGACCGCACCCTCGTCTACACCGCCGCAGCGCTGCGCGGTCTCGCGGCCGGCTCGATCAGCGTGCTCGCCGC
>JBLMWT010000221.1:0-3441 GCA_050257375.1 Sphingomonadaceae bacterium | reverse complement strand
TGGCGCTAGAATCCGCGCTTTGCCCGCACCCTGCGATGAAACCGCTCGCCGCGCTAAGCGATCCGCGCCGCATCCGCGGCCTGCTGTTCGACATCGATGACACGCTCACGACGGAAGGCCGACTAACCGCCGAGGCCTACCGCGCGCTGCAGGACCTGAAGCGGGCGGGACGCGTCGTGGTCCCGATTACCGGCCGCCCGGCCGGCTGGTGCGATCACATCGCGCGCATGTGGCCGGTCGACGCCGTGGTCGGGGAGAACGGCGCGTTCTATTTTTGGCACGACGCCGCAGCGGGCAAGCTGCGGCGGCGCTACCGCGATGCGGAAGAGGTGCGCGCCGCGAATCGCGCGCGCTTCGACGCGATCGCGCGGCGCATCATCGCCGCCGTGCCGGGCTGCGCGCTCGCAGCGGACCAGAACTACCGCGACACCGATCTGGCGATCGATTTCTGCGAGGACGTGCCCGCCTTGCCGCTCGAAGCCGCCGAACGCATCGCGACGCTCATGCGCGAGGCGGGTCTGCGCGCCAAGATCAGCTCGATCCACGTCAACGGCTGGTTCGGCGACTACGACAAGCTCGCCACCACGCGAACGCTGTTCGCGGAACGCTTCGGCAGCGACCTAGACGTCGCCCAAGGCGAGTTCGCATTTGCGGGGGACTCTCCCAACGACGCGCCGATGTTCGCGTTCTTCGAGCGCTCGGTCGGCGTGGCGAACGTGGCCCGCTTTGCCGGCCATCTCGCCGCAGCCCCGAAATTCGTGACGCGTGCCGCCGCGGGCGCGGGCTTCGTCGAGCTGGCCGCTCACCTGCTGGGGCGCGCATGATTGAATGGTGGCCGGCGTACCTCGGGGTCGGCGCCGCGGTAGGCTTTCTGGCCGGGCTGCTCGGCGTCGGCGGAGGCATGATCACCGTGCCGATGCTGGTGTTCGTGTTCACGGCAAAGGGTTTTCCCGCGAATCACCTGATGCACCTGTCGCTCGCCACGGCGATGGCGACGATTCCGTTCACCTCGGCTTCCAGCGTGCGGGCGCACCACGCGCGCGGCGGCGTCGATTGGCGCGTGGTGCGCAGCATGCTGCCGGGCCTCGCAACCGGGGCCCTGCTCGGCGCGCTGGTCGCGGGCAAAGTGCCGTCCCGGCCGCTCGCGGTGTTTTTCACGGCTTTCATCTTCTACGCCGCGGCCAACATGATGCTCGATGTACGCCCTAAGGCGACGCGCCAGCTGCCGGGCAGGCTCGGCCTCGGGATCATCGGAGGGGTGATGAGCTTCCTCGCCAGCTTCCTCGCAGCCGGGGCGGCTTTCATGACCGTGCCGTTTATGACCTGGTGCAACGTTCCACTCAAGCGCGCGATCGGCACCGCGGCCGCGATCGGCTTTCCGCTGTCGCTTGCCTCGAGCCTCGGTTACGTCTATGCCGGCTGGCACATCGCGGGGCTGCCGCGCGGCAGCCTAGGCTTCGTCTACGTTCCCGCGCTGGCGCTCATCGTGGCGACCAGCATCCTCACGGCGCCGCTCGGGGCGCGCGTCTCGCATCATCTGCCGGTGCGCAGGCTGCGGGTCGTCTTCGCGCTACTGTTGTTTTTGCTCGCACTGCACATGCTCGTAAGCCTCTGGTGACTCGATGTGCTGGCGTAATAAGATCTCTGCTTCCGTTCGAGGACAAATGAATGCCAGGCCCCTTATCGCACATCCGTGTTCTTGACCTCTCGCGCGTGCTCGCGGCGCCATGGGCAGGACAGAACCTCGCCGACCTTGGCGCCGAGGTCATCAAGGTGGAACGTCCGCACAAAGGCGATGATTCCCGCGCTTTCGGCCCGCCGTGGTTGAAGGACTCCGCCGGCAAGGACACCGGGGAGTCCGCGTACTTCGCCTGCGCCAACCGCGGCAAGAAGTCTATAACCGTCAACCTTGCTGCTGCGGAGGGTCAGCAGATAGTGCGTGAGCTGGCAGCAAAGTGCGACGTGCTGCTGGAGAACTACAAGCCTGGCGACCTCGGGCGCTACGGCTTGGGCTACGACGATTTGAAGCAGGTGAATCCGCGGCTGGTGTACTGCTCGGTCACGGGCTTCGGTCACACTGGCCCCTATCGGGATCGACCGGGCTACGACTTCATGATCCAGGGCATGGGCGGGCTGATGAGCGTCACGGGCGAGCGTGACGATCTACCAGGCGGCGGGCCGCAAAAAGCGGGCATCCCGATCGCCGACCTCATCACCGGGATGTACGCAACGGTCGCCGTGTGCGCGGCGCTGGCGCACCGCGCCGAGACAGGCGTCGGCCAGCACCTCGACTTGGCCCTACTTGATTCGCAGGTGGCGGTGCTGGCGAACCAGGGCGCGAACTATCTCGCGACCGGAATTCCACCGCATCGGCTGGGAAATGCGCATCCGAATATCGTGCCTTACCAGACCTTCAAGACCGCCGATGGCGACGTGATCCTCGCCTGCGGGAACGATAATCTGTTTCGCAAGTTCTGCGAGGTGGCGCAGTGCCAGCAGCTCGCGACAGATGAGCGCTTCGCGACCAATGGCAAGCGGGTCGAGAACCGTGCCGCGTTGACGCAAATCCTGAGTGAAGTCTTCCGCGGGCGCACGACTCGCGATTGGACCGAGGCACTGGAGATGGCCGGCGTACCGAACGGGCCGATCAATACGCTAGAGCAAGTGTTCCGCGAGCCGCAAGCGGTCGCGCGCGGACTGAAGATCGAGATTCCGCACCCGCTTGCCGGAAAGGTGGCACTAGTGCGAAGCCCGATGCGTTTCTCGAAAACGCCGCTCGAGCACAATGTTCCCCCGCCCCTCTTGGGGCAGCACACCGACGAAATCCTGCGCGGTCTGCTCCGCAGGAGCGACGTCGACATAGAGAAGCTGCGCGCTGACGGCGCGATCTGAGGTACTGCCGGCGTGTTACGCGGCCGCGCCTGAGGCGACCAGCGCCTCGATCTCGCCGGAAGTGAAGCCGAACTCGGCGAGCACCTCGCGTGTGTGCTGGCCGTAGGTCGGCGCCGGGCGCCTTATCGCGCCGGGTGTCGCTGATAGTTTGATCGGCAGCCCGAGGGCCCGCGTCCTGCCTGCCTTCGGGTGCTCCAGCTCCACGACCATGTCGCGCGCCTTCGTTTGCGGGTCGCCGAGCATCTCGCCGATCGAATTGATCGGGCCGCAGGGTACGCCCTCCGCCTCAAGCCGCTCGATCCATTCGCGCACTGTGCGCTGCTCGAGCTTGGCGTTCACGAGCGGCACCAGCGCATCGAGGTTCTTCATGCGATCGCTGTTCGTGCGGAAGCGCTCGTCGGCGAGCCACTCGGGCGCATCCAGCACGCGCGCCAGCCGTTCCCAGTTCGGCTGGTTGGCGCCGCCGATCGTGAGCCAGCCGTCGCGCGCCCGGAAGGCCTGGTAGGGCGCCGAGAGCAGATGCGACGAGCCGATCGGACCGGGCGACTG
>JBLMWT010000220.1:0-3915 GCA_050257375.1 Sphingomonadaceae bacterium | reverse complement strand
TCGATGGCGGACTCGTCGAGCGCGCGGCGCATGCAGGCGAGCCAGGCGTCGCGCTCCGCCTTGCCGATCGCAAACGGCAGGTGGCGCGCGCGCAGCATAGGATGGCCGATCCGCTCCTGGTAGAGCGGCGGCCCGCCCAGGTAGCCCGACAGGAACATGTACAGCTTCTCGGCCGAATGCGCGAGGTCGGCGGGATGGAGCTTCCTCACCGCGTAGAACTCGAGCTCGGAGTCCATGAGCGCGTAGAAGCGCTCGACCAGGCGGCGCAGCACCTCGTCTCCTCCGAGCAACTCGTATGGCGTGGCTTGCTTCGACATGGCGAGCGCAATTCTCTCAGGAAAACGGGATCGGATCCCGTTTCGGACCCGACCCCTCCTTAGCGTGCGCTCAGCCGGCCTTGACGCCGTAGCCGACCACGAACTCGCCGGGGATGTCGTAGCCCTCGCCGCGCCGGAACGGCTCGATCGAGGCGAGGTACTCGCGACGTACTGCGGCGCGCGCCGACTCATCAAATCGCCCGTACGCGAGCGCCACCGGGCCGCCCAGGAAGGCAGCGTCGCAGGCCGCTTCGGCGCTATCGAAGGCGCAGGTCGCAGGGATGCGCTCGATCTCTACCACGGAGAGGCCCGCGCCTTCGAGCGCGCTGCGCAAGGCGTCGCCCGTTCCCAAGCGGAAGAACAGCGGGCACACGTCGGATTTCACGCGCGCATCGACGATCGGGAATATCTCGGCCCAGCCGCAGCGCTGACGGGCGCCCCATACCGACGCCGCGAGCCGGCCGCCCGGGCGCAGGCGGTCCGCCATGCCGCGCAGCGCGCGCTCTGGATCAGGCACGTACATCAGCCCGAGGCCGCACAGTGCGACGTCGAATTCGATGCCGAAATCGGGCAGCACCTCGGCGTCCGCGTGCTCGAAGCGGCAATTCGCGAGCGACAGCGCGGCAGCCGAGGCGCGCGCTGCCTCGACCATCTTCTCGGAAAGGTCCGTTCCGACCACCAGGCCTTGCGCCCCAACGCTGCGTGCCGCGCGCAAAGAGAGCACCCCGTTGCCACAGGCGACGTCCAGCACGCGCTCGCCCGGTCGCACTGCCGCACGCTCGAGCAACCGCTTGGTCGCGGGCTCGAGGCGGCTGAGCCAGACGCCGTAGTGCTGCGCGGCCCGGTCCCAGCCGTAGCGCTGGACGCGCCGCTGCAGTCGCGCGTCCATCGCTACACCGTCTCAATGCGCACGATCCGTGTCTCGCGGCGCAGGTTCTGCGGTCGGCGGAAGACGTCCAGGTAGGGGCTGCGCTCGTCCGACTCGTCCAGCACGCGCTGGATATCGGCCTCGGGCGCGTCGCTCTCCACCGTCACGATGTAGGTGATGACGTTGTATGCGGGGGCCGTGGCCATGCCGCAGAATATGCCGCGCAAGTCCATGTCCGAGCGTAGCTCGACCTGTACGCTGCGGATCGGCACGCCGAGCAGCGCGGCGCGCGACGAGTAGCCGATCGCGAGGCATGCCGCGAGCCCGGTGCGCACATAGGTTCCCGGCGTGGGTCCCTTGGCTGTGCCGCCCTGCGTTTCGGGCATGTCGACGACAAACTTCCATGCGTCCTCGGCAACTTCGCACAAGGTTCCCTCGCGCACAGTGGCCACGGTCAGCTTGTCCTGCTTGGCGAGGCCGGGGCGCCTGGCGAACGCGTGCTCGGCGCGCTCGATCGCAGCCCTCAGAGATTCCTGGTCCATCGCGATTCCTCCTCTCTCCCGATTCGTGCCCGGACGGCAACGCCATCCTGCGGCGCCTGCGTCAAGCCAGCGTCAAAACGGCGTCAATCGGCGCCAGCTAGCCCGAGCGTACCGGCCGCGGTGTCCAGCGCGCGCCCGGCCCAAAGCCGCACCTCCGACACGGCGAGCCGGGGCCGCAGGCGCTTCGCCTCGGCGAGCGCCTTAACCGCATCCTGCCCCCTGCCCGCCCGGGAATGCGCAAGGGCAAGCACGATGCGGGCCGGATAGAACTTGGCGTCGCTGCGGCAAGCGCCCTGTGCCGCCTCAAGGGCCTCGTCCAGGCGGTTCAGCCGGGCAAGCCCGCCGGCGAGCGCCGTCAGCCAGAGCGCGCGCCGGTAGTCCGTCGGACTGATTCGCAGCCCGCGCCGCAGCGCCTCGACGCCCGCCTCGAAACGGCGGCGCAGGAGATGCGTAGCGCCGAGCGCGGCCCACGCCTGCGCGTTGCCGGGATTCTCCTCTACCGCGCGCTCGAGCAGCGGCAATGCGCGCTCGGGCTCGCCGAGGTCGGCAAGAGCGCAGCCCGCGTAGCCGAGCACTTCCGAGCGCGTCGGCTCCATTTCGAGCGCGCGCTCCGCATCGGCGCGCGCCTCCTCGCGCGCGGCTGCACCACGCAGCAATCCCCAACGCGCGGCGAGCGCCATGATGAGCGCCTTCTGCGCCCGCGCGATGGCGAGCGTCGGATCGAGCGCGATCGCCTCGCGATACGCGCGCACCGCGCTCTCGACCGCCTCCTCGGTCCAGCCAAGGGTAAACAAAGCGCTGCTGCCTTGACGGATTCGGTCCCATGCGCCGCCGCGCCCCGACTTCGCCTCCAACAGCGTGATCTGCCGCTCGATGCGCGCCGCGCTCGCCGCGACGAAATCGTCCAGCTCTTGCTGCACGACGGGAAAGGCGATGTCGTGTTGCGCACTCCAAAGATATTGCGCGCTCGCCCCGTCCACTATCTGGAGCGCCGCGCGCAGGCGCCCTTCCTGAGGCCGGCGCAGGCTTCCGGTCACCAGGTAGCGCGCGCCTTGCGCGGACGAAGCGTCCGCCGTGGGCATCAGCACTTCGAAGCCGGGCATGCGGGCGAGGTGGCCGCTCAGGTCTTCCGTTACCGACGCGGCGATTGCGTCGAACTCGGGCGCGCGCGCGAGATTGGCGAGCGCCAGCACGCCGATATTCGGCAACTGCGGGTCCGCCTGCTGCGCCGCGCCCCCCTTTCTAGAAATCTCGTCGTACAACGCCCGGGTCGCGGGTTCCGGCTCGACGCCGAGCTGGCGCGCGAGCGCTTCGCGACAGGCCCGGTAATGCTCGAGGGCGGCGTTGCGGCGCCCCAGCGCGCCGAGCGCGCGCATCAGCGCACGATGCGCCTGCTCGTCCAAGGGATCCCAGGTGAGTGCACGTCGGGCGGCGCGCGCCGCCGCCTCGTGGTGACCGTCCCCCGCGTAGCGCGCGGCCAGCCTGTCGAGCGCGCCGCGCGCCAGCTCGGCGAGCCGCGCGCGCTCGTTGCGCAGCCAGTCGTCGAATGCCTCCCCCATCGGCGAAACGCCATGCAGCAGCGGCCCGGCGTACAGCGCCGCCGCGCGCTCCAACGCCGCCGGCTCGTCGCCCGCCGCGCAGGCGCGGAACTCGGTGGCATCGCAGGAGCACAGCGTGCCGTCGAACGCGAGCAGCTCGCCGCTCGCACGCACCAGGTCAGCGTCCCGCCGCAAGGTGCTGAGCAGCTGGCGCAGGCTGTGGCGCGCCCGCTCGTCGGGCAGCCCGCTCCAGAACATCTCTGCCAGCCTTTCGCGCGCGGCGCCTCTCGGCCCGGCCAGCGCCAGCACGGCGAGCAGGCCTTGCGCCTTGCGTGCCGCGATGACGATCGCCTCGCCGTCGTGATTCTCGAGGCGGAACCCTCCCAGCAGGATCAGGCGCAGGGCACGCATCCGTATCTTCGACGACGATAGCAGAAAATGCGAGCCTGGCCCCTTTAGGATTCGCGCAGCGTAAGAGCCGGCGACGCATTGAGCACCGCCCGCGAGGAGAGCCACGCGTTGAGCGTAAGTAGGAGCAGCCCGGCGAGCGGTCCGGCGACGAGCAGCGTGGGGCTCGGCGGCAGATCGAGGTCGAAGATGCGCACGGCGAGCAGTTGGCCGATCGCCGCGGCGCCGGCGGCGGCGAGCAC
>JBLMWT010000219.1:0-11429 GCA_050257375.1 Sphingomonadaceae bacterium | reverse complement strand
CGGGCGACGAGGCGCAATAATCGCCGCATGCCCGTCCATAACGCCGATATCGCACGCGTGTTCGGCGAAATCGCCGACCTGCTGGAGCTGGAGAACGGCAACCCTTTTCGCGTACGTGCCTACCGCAACGCGGCCCGGATCGTCGAAGGGCAGCGCGTCGACCTGGCCGGGCTGGTCGAGCAGGGCAAGCCACTACCCAAGCTTCCCGGGATCGGGGCCGACCTCTCGGCCAAGATCGCGGAGATCGCCGCCACCGGCACTTGCAGATTGCGCGAGCAGCTCACGAAGCGCGCGCCGGCCGGCATCACCGACCTGCTGCATCTGCCCGGCCTCGGCCCGAAGCGCGTGCAGGCCCTGTACCGCGAGCTCGACGTGCATACCCCCGCGCAGCTGCAGCGCGCGGCCCAGGACGGTCGCCTGCGCGGCTTGGCCGGCTTCGGGGAGAAGACCGAGGCGAAGCTGCTCGAGGCCGCGCGTGCGCATCTGTCGAAGGCGCGCCGCTTCAAGCTGGCGCTCGCCGCGGAGTATGCGCGCAGCCTGCTCGAGCACCTGCGCCGGGCGCGAGGTGTCGGCAAGGCGGTCGTGGCGGGCAGCTTCCGGCGCATGAAGGAGACGGTCGGCGACCTCGACGTCCTGGTGACCGCCGCGGACGCGGCGGACGTGATGCGACGCTTCGCGGGATACGGCGAGGTCAAGGAGATGCTGGCGAGCGGCGCGACGCGCGCGAGCGCCATGCTCGGCTGCGGAATCCAGGTCGACCTGCGCGTGGTGCCGCCGGAGAGCTTCGGCGCGGCGCTTCACTACTTCACCGGCTCGAAGGCGCACAACATCGCGATCCGCAGGCTGGGCCAGGAGCGCGGCCTGAAGATCAACGAGTACGGTGTGTTCAAGGGCAGGCGCCGCGTTGCGGGCGAGACCGAGGAATCGGTCTACGGTGCCGTCGGGCTGCCGTACATCGAGCCCGAGCTGCGCGAGGACCAGGGTGAGATCGAGGCGGCGCGCAGAGGGACGCTACCCAAGCTGGTCACGCGCGACGACCTGCTGGGTGACCTGCACGCGCACACCAAGGCGACCGACGGCCACAATACCCTGCGCGAGATGGCCGAGAGCGCGCGCACGCACGGGCTCGCCTACCTCGGCATCACCGAGCATTCGCGCCGCGAGACGATGGCGCACGGCCTCGACCCGGTGCGCCTGGCCAAGCAGATCGACGAGATCGAGCGCCTGAACAAGGAATTGCGCGGCGTCACGCTGCTCAAGGGCATCGAGGTCGACATCCTCGAGGACGGCGGCCTCGATCTGCCCGATTCGATCCTTGCGCGCCTCGACCTGGTGATCGGCGCGGTGCACGGCAAGTTCAACCTGTCGCGCGCCCGCCAGACCGAGCGCATCCTGGCGGCCATGGATCGCCCGCACTTCTCGATCCTGGCGCATCCTTCGGGACGCCTGATCGACTCGCGCGAGCCTTACGACGTCGACATGCTGGCGGTGATCCGCAAGGCGCGCGCGCAGGGCGTGTTCCTCGAACTGAACGCGCATCCCGAGCGCCTCGACCTGACCGACGTGCATTGCCGCATGGCAAAGGACGAGGGCGTACTGGTCGCGATCGACTCCGATGCGCACGACGTGAACGGTTTCGACAACCTCGTCTATGGCGTCGGGCAGGCGCGACGCGGCTGGCTGGAAAAGAAGGACGTTTTAAACACGCGCCCGCTCGCCGAGCTGAGGAAGCTGCTCGGTGCACGCCGCGGCGGCCGCTGAACGTCCGGCGGAATGGAGTGCCTTAGGAATAGCCCTCCATTAAAAAGAGCACCCGCCATGCACCAGAGTCTCGTCAGGCTGACGCGCAGCCGCGTCAACTACTGGCTGGAACCCATCCTCGATACCGCGCTCGCCTGCGTGCTGCTCGCCGAAGGCCTGCGTTGGCACGTACGCGTAGGGGACGCCGCGCTGCTGGTCCTGGCGGGACTGTTCGTTTTCAGCTTCATGGAGTACGTCGTGCACCGCTGGGTATTCCACGGCCCTTTGCAGACATTCGCGCGCGGCCACGCCGCCCACCATGTCGAGCCGTACGGCTACGATGCGTTGCCGTTCTTCGTGCCGGCTGCGGTGCTTGCGGCCGTGGTTGGCCTGTGCCTGCCGTGGTTGCGCGCCGCGGACGCCTTCGTGCTCGCAGCCGGCATCGCGTTCGGCTACGTCGCCTACGGCAGCTGCCACTTCCTGATCCATCACCGGCGCTTCCGGCATCCGCTGCTGCGCGCCTGGGCTGCCCGGCATCACATCCATCACCGTCATCCGGAGCGCAACTTCGGCGTGACCAGCGCGCTCTGGGATGCGCTCCTCGGGACTCGCTACGTGCGCCTGCGGTCGCATTCCTCGGCGAGCGCGCGCAGCGCCGGCGACACCTCGACGCGGTAGCCGGGCTCGGCGCGCGCGAGGCCGCGCAGGCGCTCGGGCAGCGCCGCGAGCGCCTCGCGCGTGCGCGTGCGGATCGCCTCCAGCGGCTCGGCGGGCGCGAGGCGCCGCCCGGAGCGCATCGCCGGGCGCAGCAGGGGCTCGCCGGGATGACGCTCGCTCTCCAGCGCGAGCACGTCACCCGCGGGCGCGCGGAAAACCTGCTTGCGGCCCGGCCAGGTGGCCTTGCCCTCGGAGCGCTTGCGCCGCGCGACGCCGGCGTACTCCTGCAGCTTGTAGGCGCAGTCCAGGCCGGGCGCATCCGACGAGGTGGTGAGGCTGGTGCCGACGCCGAAGCCGTCGATCGGCGTCGCGGCGAGCTGCTCGAGCTCGTATTCGTCCAGTCCGCCGCTCGCGAAGATGCGGATCGACGCACAGCCGCCGGCATCGAGAATCGCGCGCACCTTGCGCGCGTGCGCGCCCAGGTCGCCCGAATCCAGGCGCACCGCGCGGATGCGGATGCCTTCGCGCTCGAGCTGCGGCGCGAGCTCGACGACCTTCTGCGCCCCGGCCTCGGTGTCGTAGGTATCGATGAGCAGCGTCGTGTTCTGCGGGTGCGCGCGCGCGAAATCGACGAACGCGCTGCGCTCGTCGTCGTGCGCCTGCACGTAGGAATGCGCCATGGTGCCGTACAGCGGTATGCCGTAGCGCTGGCCGGCGAGCACCGTCGCCGTGCCGCCGAAGCCCGCGACGTAGGCGGCGCGCGCGGCGAGCAGCCCGGCCTCGGCGCCGTGCGCGCGCCGCAGCCCAAAGTCGACCAGCAGCTTGCCGGGCGCGGCGAGCACGCAGCGCACGGCCTTGCTGGCGATGAGAGAGCAGAAGTGCATGAGCGCCACGATGCGCGTCTCGACCAGCTGCGCCTGCGGCATGGGCGCGGCGATGCGCAGGATCGGCTCATCGGGAAAGAACGGCGTCCCCTCGGGCATCGCGTCGACGTCGCCGGTGAAGCGCAGTTCGGCCAGCCAGTCGAGGAAGCGAGCGTCGAAGCCGGGCTGGCCGGCGAGCCACGCGAGATCGTCCTCGGTGAAGCGCAAATTCTCGAGGAACTCGAGGGCCTGCTCGAGACCCGCCGCTATGAAGAAGTTGCGCGCAGCGGGCAGCTTGCGAACGAAGAACTCGAACACGGCGACGTCGTTCATGCCGCGCTCGAAGTACGACTTGAGCATCGTCAGCTGGTACAGGTCCGTGAGCAGGGCGCTTGCTCCCGGATCGCGCCCGTAGGGGTTCACGCGGCCTCCAGCCGCGCGCCGGCCTTGCGCATGGTGTCGAGCGCGCGTTCCCCGTCATCGGACCGGACGTTTACCGCGCGTATCGCGTCGGCCAGGACCACGACCTCGAAGCCTGCGGCACGCGCGTCGAGTACGGAGTTCACCACGCAGTAATCGGTCGTGAGCCCGCCGATCACGACGCGGCGCACCCTCTGGCGGTGCAATCGCTCGGCGAGGTCGTTACCGCCGAAGGCGGAGTAGGCATCGGCGTCCGCCGTGTCCGCTTTGGAAATGATGACCGCGGAAGGGGGCAAGGCGAGCCCATCGGCGAACTCGGCGCCCCGCGTGCCGGCGACGCAGTGCGGCGGCCAGGGGCCGCCGCGCGCCCTGAACGAGCAGTGGTTCTCCGGGTGCCAGTCGCGCGAGGCGTAGATCGGCCGCCCGGCGCGCTCGAAGGCGCGGATGGCGGCGTTCAGCGGCGCCACCACCTCGTCGCCCTGCGCCACGGCCAGCGCGCCGCCCGGCAGGAAGTCCTTCTGCACGTCGACGACGAGCAACGCATCGCCGGCAGCGGGCCATGACTTGGCGCTTGTCATCGTGTCGATTATCGACAGCAGCCGGGGCACGGTCTTGATCTCCGTCAATCGCCGCCCTCGCCGCGGCGCTACCCTCTGCACGGGCAACCCGGAGAAGACCATGCCAGCGAAACAGCTCATGTTCGGCGATCCGGCGCACGCGCGCATCGTCAGGGGAATGAACGTGCTCGCCGACGCAGTGCGCGTCACGCTCGGACCGAAGTCGCGCACGGTGGTGATCGAGCGCAGCTACGGCCCGCCGACGGTGATCAACTCGGGCGTAGTCGTCGCCAAGGAGATCGAGCTCAAGGACCGCTTCGAGAACATGGGCGCGCAGATGATGCGCGAGGTGGCGGCCAAGACCTCCGAAGTCGCGGGCGACGGCACGACGACCGCCACCGTGCTCGCCGCGGGCGTCGTCACGGAGGGCATGAAGTACGTCGCCGCCGGCATGAACCCGATGGACCTCAAGCGCGGTATCGATCTCGCCGTCGAAGCCATCGTCATCGAGCTCAAGCGGCTCGCCAGACCCTGCGCGACGCGCACCGAGATCGCGCAGGTGGCGTCGATCTCGGCCAACAACGACAAGTCGATCGGCGAGGTGATCGCCGAGGCCATGGAGAAGGTGGGCAAGGAAGGCGTGATCACGGTCGAGGACGGCAAGGGCCTGGCCAACGAGCTCGAGGTGGTCGAGGGCATGCAGTTCGACCGCGGCTTCCTGTCGCCTTACTTCATCAACAGCCGCGACAGGCAGGAAGCGGTGCTGGAGGGCGCCAGCGTGCTGCTGCACGACAAGAAGATCTCCGCGGTGGCCGACCTGCTGCCGGTGCTCGAGCACGTCGCCAAGGGCGGCAAGCCGCTGCTCGTGGTGGCCGAGGAGGTCGAAGGCGAGGCGCTCGCGACGCTGGTCGTCAACACGCTGCGCGGGGTGATCAAGGCGTGCGCGGTCAAGGCGCCGGGCTTCGGCGACCGCCGAAAGAGCATGCTCGAGGACATCGCGATCATGACCGGCGGAACGGTGATCTCCGAGGAAGCGGGGCGCACGCTGGAGAAATGCCGGCCGGAGGACCTCGGGCGCGCGAAGCGCATCGAGGTCGACAAGGACAACACCACGATCATCGGCGGGGCGGGCGACGCGCAGGCGATCAAGGCGCGCGTCGACCTGATCAAGCAGCAGATCGAGGATTCCGACAGCGACTACGACCGGGAGAAACTGCAGGAGCGCGCAGCCAAGCTCGCAGGCGGCGTCGCGGTGATCCGCGTCGGGGGAGCGACCGAGACCGAGATGAAGGAGCGCAAGAGCCGCACCGAGGACGCGCTGCACGCGACGCGCGCCGCGGTCGAGGAGGGCGTGCTGCCCGGCGGAGGCGTGGCGCTGCTGCGCGCGCGTGCGGCGCTCGACGCGCTGCACGGCGAGAACGCCGACCAGGACGCGGGCGTCCAGATCGTGCGGCGCGCGCTGGAAGAGCCGTTGCGCCAGATCGTCGCCAATGCGGGCGAGGAGCCCGCGGTGGTGGTGCAGAAGGTGCTGGAGGGCAAAGGCAACTTCGGATTCAACGCTGCGAGCGGCGGCTACGGCGACATGGTGCAGATGGGCGTGCTCGACCCCTGCAAGGTGACGCGCAGCGCGCTGCAGAACGCGGCGTCGATCGCCGGGCTGGTGCTCACCACCGACTGCATGATCGCGCAGCTCGAGGAGCCGCGCGAGCCCGCCGGGGTCTCCGCGGGCGAGATGTGACTCAGGCGAGCGCGCGCCGGTAGGCCGCGAGGTAGCCGCGCGCGGGCTCGCTCCAGCCGAAGTCGCGCTCCATGCCCGCGAGCTGTCGCGCACGCCACGCGGAACGGTCGCGCGAGGCGTCGAGCGCGCGCCCGAGCGCGGCGCCGAACGCCTGCGTCGTCGCTTCGTCGAACAGGAAGCCGGTCCGATCGCTCACCGAGTCGGCGAGGCCCCCGGTGCGCCGCACCAGCGGCAACGTGCCGTAGCGCATGCTGTAGAACTGGTTCAGTCCGCAGGGCTCGAAGCGCGAAGGCATGAGAAACAGATCCGCGCCCGCCTCGATGAGATGCGCCAGGCGCTCGTCGAAGACGATGCGCGCGGCGACGTGGCGCGGATGGCGCGCGGCGAGCGCGCGCAACGCGTCCTCGATATCGCGCTCGCCGGTGCCGAGCAACACGAGCTGCGCGCCGCGGCCCACGATCTCGGCAGCGACGCCGGGCACCAGGTCGGCGCCCTTTTGCGGCACCAGGCGGCTCGCCATGGCTGCGAGCGGCGCGTCCGGCGCTTCCGGCAGTCCAAAGGCGCGCTGCAGCGCGGCTTTGTTCGCCGCCTTGCCTTCGAGGCACGACGCGTCGTAGCGCTCGGCGATCAGCGGGTCGCTGGCCGGATTCCAGGTTTCCGTATCGATGCCGTTCAGGATGCCGAGCAGGTCCGTGGAGCGGCTCCGCAAGACCCCGTCCAGGCCGAAGCCGAGCTCGGGCTCTTGGATCTCGCGCGCGTAGGTCGGGCTCACCGTGGTGAGCAGGTCCGCGAAGCGCAGGCCCGCCTTGAGAAAGGAGAGCTTGCCGTAAAACTCGAGCCCCTCGGGCGTGAACGAGCCTGCGGGCAGCCCGAGGCCTGCGAGCGTCACCGCGGGAAACAGTCCCTGGTAGGCGAGGTTATGCAGCGTCATGACGCTCGCGGCGTGCGCTCCGCCGGCGAAGGCGAGGTAGGCGGGGGCGAGGCCGCATTGCCAGTCGTTGCAGTGGAGCACGTCCGGGCGCCAGGCGAGCGGGCTTCCGCCGCCCGAGAGCAGCGCGGCGACGCGCGACAGCAGGCCGAAGCGCAGGTGGTTGTCCGGCCAGTCGACGCCTTTCTCGTTCTGGTACGGGCCGCCGGGTCGCGCGTAGTAGGCGGGGCAATCGAGCAGCCAGAGCGCGGGCTCGCCGGGCGCACCGAGCAGCCGGGCCGGGGGGAAGGACGCGAACGGCGCGAGCTCGGCGATCACGGCCTTGCGCGCGAGCTGCCGCGCGATGGACGGGTAGGCGGGCAGCAGCACGCGCACATCGGCGCCGGCGGCTGTCAGCGCGCGCGGTAGCGCCTCGGCGACGTCGCCCAGGCCGCCGGTTTTCGCCCAGGGCGCCGCCTCCGGCGTCACGAACAGCACACGAAGCCGGTGCGCCATGGGCGCGCTAGCCTAGAGCCACGTCATCATCCCCATCTCGAAGGGGTGCGTCAGCATCTCGTGCGCCGGATAGGCGCGCACGCGGTACTCGATTCGACCGGAAAGCTCGGGAACGAAATCGAGCCCGAACAGGTGCTCGCCGGACTCGGGCAGCACGCGCTCGAACACGAGGCGCGCGCTCGCCGCGCTCTTGCTTGCCTGCGCGGTTCCCGGCCGCGCGAGCAGCACTTCGAGCATGACGTCTTCGGGCGACAGCCCGTTCAGCGTGACGGCGACCGAAATACGCAGCTTGGCCCCGAAGGGCAGGCGCGCGACCGGATCGTCGACCCTCCGCAGCCGCACGCCGCTCCAGGCCGCGCGCACCTTCTCTTTCCAGGAGGCGAGCGTGCGCGCCGTTTGGAAATCGTGCGCGGAGAAGCGCTGCCACTGTCGCGTCGCGGGCCGGTAGAAGCGCTCGACGTACTGGCTCATCATGCGCATCGAGGACATCTGCGGGACGATCGAGGAGATCGAGCGCTTGGCCATCGCTACCCAGCCGGGCGAGTATCCGGCCGGACCGGTGGCGTAGTAGAGCGGAATCACCTGGTCCTGCAGCAACTCGTACAGCGTGCGCGCCTCCTCTTCGTCGCGCCGTGCGGCGTCGAGCGCCTCGGAGGCGGGCTTGATCGCCCAGCCGTTCGTGCCGTCGTAGCCCTCGCCCCACCAGCCGTCCAGCACCGAAAGGTTGATCACGCCGTTGATGGCAGCCTTGATGCCGGACGTGCCGCTCGCCTCGAGCGGATGCACCGGGTTGTTCAGCCACACATCGACGCCGGAAACGAGGCGGCGCGCCAGCCGCAGGTCGTAGCCCTCGATCATCAGAATCTTAGACTCGAATTCCGGCATGCGCGCCACTTCGCCGATGCGGCGAATCAGGTCCTGGCCCTGCTGGTCCGCGGGGTGCGCCTTGCCCGCGAACAAGAACAGCAGCGGGCGCTTCAGGTCGCTCGTCAGCTCGCGCAGCCAGTCGAGGTTGCTGAACAGCAGCGTGGCGCGCTTGTAGGCTGCGAAGCGGCGCGCGAAGCCGATCGTCAGCACGGTCGGGTTCGCCGTGTCAGCGAGCTTGAGGATACGGTCCAGGTGCGCTTCGGAGCCGTGGTTGCGCGCGTGTTGCGTGCGCACGCGATGGCATACGAGGTGCAGCATCTGCGTCTTGAGGCTCTGGTGCACGTTCCAGAACTGCGCGTCCGGAATGCGGCGCACTCCCTCCCAGCAGCGCGCATCGAACAGGCGCTGCGGCCAGTCCGGCCCTATGTGGTTGTCGAAGGTCTCGTACCAGCCGTCCGACAGGAACGTCGGCACGTGCACGCCGTTGGTCACGTACTGCAGCGGGTTCTCGTCCGGATCGATCTGCGGCCACAGCTCGGCGCAGATCTGCGACGACACCCGCCCGTGGATGCGCGACACGCCGTTCTGGAAACGCGAGGCGCGGACCGCGAGCGCCGTCATGTTGAAGTCGCGCGACGACGGCGAATGGCCGAGCGCGAGCGCCGCATCCAGATTGGCGCGCAGCTCGGGGCACGCGGCCTCGATGTGCGCGCGCACCAGCGCTTCGGGGAAGTGGTCGTGCCCGGCGGCCACCGGTGTATGCGTGGTGAACACGGTGTTGGCCGCGACCGCCTCGTGGGCGGCCTCGAAGCCGAGACCCTGCGCCACCAGCATCCGTATGCGCTCGTAGGCGAGGAAAGCGGGATGGCCTTCGTTTATGTGCCAGCAGTCCGGTCGCAGGTCGAGCTCGGCGAGCGCGCGTGCCCCGCCGATGCCGAGCACGATCTCCTGTTCGAGGCGCGCGGCGCGATCGCCGATGTAGAGCTGGTCGGTGATCGCGCGGTCGTGCGTGCCGTTCTCGTCGACATCGGTGTCGAGCAGGTAGAGCGTGACGTGCCCGACGCGCGCGCGCCACAGCCTGACGTGGACGCGGCGCCCGGGCAGATCGAGCGCGATGCGCCGCTCGGTCCCGTCGGCGCGCAGCACGGGCTCGATCGGCAGCTGCTCGAAATCGGTCGCGCTGTATAGCGCGTGCTGGCGGCCCTCGCCGTCGAGGGTCTGCTGGAAGTAGCCCTGGCGGTAGAGCAGCCCGACGCCGACCAGGGGCATGCGCAGGTCGCTCGCGGTCTTGCAGTGGTCGCCGGCGAGAATGCCAAGGCCTCCCGAGTAGATCGGCAGGCTTTCGTGCAGGCCGAATTCGGCGCAGAAATAGGCGATGACGTCGCCCGTCTGCAGGTGCGCCGTGTGGTTTCCGCGGATCGGGTCGCCGTGATAGGTGTCGTAGGCCGACAGCACGCGGTGGTAGGCATTCAGGAAGGCCGGATCCTCGGCCGCGTCGTTCAGGCGCTTCTGGTCGACGTTGCGCAGGAAGGCTTTCGGACTGTGGCCGATGGTCTGCCACAGGGCCCGGTCGAGGCGCGCGAACAGCGTGCGCGTCGGCCGGTCCCAGCTGTACCACAGGTTGTTGGCCAGCTCCTCGAGCCGCTGCAGGCGGGGCGGCAGCGAGGGCCGGATGTCTAGTCGGTAAGGAGTGCCACGCAAGATGGCGTGATTTTACAGGGGGATTGCGCGCGCGGGGCTCAGCGCAGATGGTGCAGCGGCTGGCCGAGCATGTCCGGCGTCACCACGGTCACGCCGTGCTCGGTGACCGTGAAGCGCCTGCGGTCCTCTTCGTGATCGAGCCCGATGACCATGCCTTCTCGGATGCGGCAGCCGCGGTCGATGATGGCACGCTTGACTACCGCGCGGCGCTCGATCAGCACGTCGGGCAATACCACGGAGTCCTCGATGCGGGCGTTGTTCTCCACCCGCACGTTGGAAAACAGCACCGAGCGGCGCACCGTGGCGCCGCTGATGATGCATCCGCCCGAGACCATGGAATCGACGGCCATGCCGCGCCGACCATCCTCGTCGAACACGAACTTGGCCGGCGGCTGCTGCTCCTGGAAGGTCCAGATCGGCCACTCGGTGTCGTACAGGTTCAGCTCGGGCGTGACCTTGATCAGCTCCATGTTCGCTTCCCAGTACGCGTCCAGCGTGCCGACGTCTCGCCAATACGGCTTGCCTTCGCGCATGCCGACGCAGCTTTCGATGAAGCGATGCGCGTACACGCGGTAGCGCGGCAGGATGTACGGGATCACGTCCTTGCCGAAGTCGTGGCTCGAGGATGGGAGGTCGGCGTCGCGGATCACCTGCTCGAACAGGAACGCCGCATTGAATACGTAGACGCCCATGCTCGCGAGGCAGTGATCGGTGGAACCGGGCATCGGATCGGCGCGCTCCGGCTTCTCCGCGAAGCGGGTGACGCGCCCCTCGGCGTCGACGTCCATGACGCCGAAGCCCCGCGCGTCGCGCAGCGGCACCTCGACGCAGGCGACGGTCATGTCCGCCTCGTGCGAGACGTGGAACGCGAGCAGCTGGCCATAGTCCATCTTGTAGACGTGATCGCCCGAGAGCACCAGCGCGTAACGGCAGCCGTCGGAGCGCAGGATATCGAGGTTCTGGTACACGGCGTCCGCCGTGCCCCGGTACCAGCGCTCGGCGATCTGCTGCTGCGCCGGCAGGATATCGATCGATTCGCGGATGCGCCCGTCGAGGAAGCTCCATCCGCGCTGCAGATGCTTGATCAGGCTCTGCGCCTTGTACTGCGTCGCCACGCCGATGCGCCGCACGCCGGAGTTGACGCAGTTCGAGAGCGTGAAGTCGATGATGCGGAATTTCCCGGCGAACGGCACCGCCGGTTTGGCGCGCCAGTCGGTGAGCGCCTGCAGGCGCGCGCCTCGGCCACCGGCCAGCACAAGCGCGTACGTCTCCTTGGTCAGGTGGCTGACGTAACGGAGGTCTGGATGCTCTTTCAAGGTGCAAGAGGCTTCATGGGGACGGTCGGGTTATCCCGCGCCCGGAGTTGCAGGGAAACCGCATGCCTGTCCGGGGTATTGTTGTCGCGCACGCATGCACCCGCTTGACGCAGATCAAACGCACACGGAGTTTCGCGGCACGGAACG
>JBLMWT010000218.1:0-11239 GCA_050257375.1 Sphingomonadaceae bacterium | reverse complement strand
GCCATGCTCAGCCAGGGCTACATGCTCGACCACTCCGCCGACTCGGTCACGCTCACCGGCGTGAAGGAATTCCAGAAAGACGATGACACCAACGTGGAAGTGCGAATGCAGACTTCGTGCGCGGATAACGGAGACGGAACGAGCACGGTCTTTGCCACTGCGATCCGCGAAGTCGCCAAGGTGCAGGACGTGAAACAAGCGGTCTCGGCCGGCGTGTGGATCGCAACGGTCACCGTTCCTGTCGGCTCCGAGAAGGTCATGCAAGTGCTCAATCGCCAGACCATCGAGGACCCGAAGTTCTATCGAAGCTTCTACCGCCTCGTGCGTGAATACGCTGCAGAGGGCGGCAGGGAGGATCGAGCCGGGGCACGGACCGACCGCTAGCTAGCGCACGTTCCGGGGCGCTTGCTCGACGATCTGGTAGAAAACCTCGTCCTTCTTGATCATGCCGAGCTCGTAGCGCGCCCGTTCCTCGATCGAGCCGGTGCCCGTCTTCAGGTCGTTCACCTCGGCGGCGAGCGACGCGTTGCGCTGCTCGAGCTGCTGGTTGCGCGCGCGCTGCGCCGCCAGCTTCTGCTCGGCTTCCCAGGCGTGGATCCAGCCGCCCCTGCCGGCCCACAGCGGGTACTGGATGAGTACGATCAGCGCGGCGAGCACACCGCCCAGGATCTTCACGCTAGCCTATCTGGGAGAAGGCCTCGCGCCCAGGATAGCTCACCGAGTCGCCCAGGTCTTCCTCGATGCGGAGCAGCTGGTTGTATTTCGCCACGCGCTCGGAGCGCGACAGCGACCCGGTCTTGATCTGCAGCGCATTCGTGCCGACCGCGATGTCGGCGATCGTGGTGTCCTCGGTCTCGCCCGAGCGGTGCGAGATCACCGTGCCGTAGCCCGCGCGCTTGGCGAGCTCGATCGCGGCGAAGGTCTCGGTGAGCGTGCCGATCTGGTTCACCTTGATGAGCACCGAGTTCGCGATGCCCTGGCGGATGCCCTGCTTGATGATGCGCGTGTTGGTGACGAAGATGTCGTCGCCCACCAGCTGCACGTTGTCGCCCAGACGGTCGGTGAGCAGCTGCCAGCCGTCCCAGTCGGATTCCGCCATGCCGTCTTCGATCGACACGATCGGAAAGCGGTCGACCAGGCCGACCAGGTAGTCGCACAGCTCCCCCGCGTTCAGCTTGAGGCCCTCGGAGGCGAGCTCGTAGACCCCGTCGCGGTAGAACTCCGAGGCGGCGCAGTCGAGCGCGAGCAGCACGTCGCTGCCGGCGGTGTAGCCCGCGCGCTCGATCGCCTCGAGGATTAGCTCGATCGCCGCCGCGTGCGTCGGCAGGCTCGGCGCGAAGCCGCCTTCGTCGCCCACCGCGGTCGACAGGCCGCGGCCGTCGATCAGCTTCTTCAGCGCCTGGAACACCTCCGAGCCGCAGCGGATGGCCTCGCGGAACGATTGCGCGCCCGCCGGTATGATCATGAATTCCTGCATGTCGAGGCTGTTGTTGGCGTGCGCGCCGCCGTTGATGACGTTCATGTGCGGCACCGGCATCTGCATCGGCGCCGCGCCGCCGAAGTAGCGATACAGCGGTAGCCCCGACTCCTCGGCCGCCGCGCGCGCGACCGCCATCGATACCGCGAGCAGCGCATTCGCGCCGAGGCGCTCCTTGTTCTCGGTGCCGTCGAGTTCGATCAGCGTGCGGTCGACGAAGCCCTGCTCGGAGGCGTCCAGACTCACGATAGCCTCGGAGATCTCGGTGTTGATGGCTTCGACCGCCTTGAGCACGCCCTTGCCGCCGTAGCGCTGCGCGTCGCCGTCGCGCAGCTCGAGCGCCTCGCGACTGCCGGTCGAGGCGCCCGAGGGCACCGCGGCGCGCCCCATGGCGCCGGATTCGAGCAGCACGTCGGCCTCGACGGTGGGGTTGCCGCGCGAGTCGAGGATCTCGCGCGCGACGACGTCGACGATTGAGCTCATGACCTGTTTCCTTTCTCGAGGTTTTCCGCGAATGCCTTTTTCTTTACCGCGCGATCGAGCTCGACCAGCGTCTCGAGCAGCTCGCCCATCAGCTCGAGCCGCCAGGAGTTCGGGCCGTCGCACAGCGCTTCCTCCGGCCGCGGGTGCGTCTCCATGAAGATGCCCGCCACGCCCGCGCCCACCGCCGCCCGCGCCAGCACGGGGATGAACTCGCGCTGACCGCCGCTCGCGCTTCCCAGACCGCCCGGCAGCTGCACCGAGTGCGTGGCGTCGAACACCACCGGGCAGTCCGTCTCGCGCATGATCGCGAGGCCGCGCATGTCGACGACCAGGTTGTTGTAGCCGAAGCTGAAGCCGCGCTCGCACACCATGATCTGATCATTGCCCGTGCCGCGCGCCTTGTCCACGACGTTCTTCATCTCCCAGGGCGACAGGAACTGCCCTTTCTTGATGTTGAGCGGCCTGCCCTGACGCGCAGCGTTGCGGATGAAATTCGTCTGCCGGCACAGGAACGCGGGCGTCTGGATCACGTCCACCACGGCGGCCACTTCGCCGAGCGGCGTGTCCTCGTGCACGTCGGTGAGCACCGGGACGCCCGTCTGCCGGCGCACGGACTCGAGGATGCGCAGCCCTTCCGTCATGCCGGGCCCGCGGTAGCTCGCCCCCGAGGAGCGGTTCGCCTTGTCGAACGAGCCCTTGAAGACATAGGGCATCGACAGGCGCGCGGTGCGTTCCTTCAGTTGTCCCGCCACGTCGACGCAGAGCTGCTCGCTCTCCAGCGTGTCGGGACCGGCGATCAGGAACAGGGGCCGATCGAGCCCGACGTCGAACCCGCACAGGTTCATGCCGCGACGACGGACAGGCTGCCGCCCGGCGACGAGCGCTTGCCGCTCAGGCGGTTCCTGAGCGCCGCCGTCACGAAGGCCTTGAACAGCGGGTGCCCGGCGCGCGGCGTCGAGGTGAACTCCGGGTGGAACTGGCAGCCGACGAACCACGGATGATCGGGGAGCTCCATCATCTCGGGCAGGTTCTCGCTCGGCGTGCGCGAGGAGATCTTGTAGCCCTTCGCCTCGAGCTGAGGCACGTAGACGTTGTTCACCTCGTAGCGATGCCGGTGCCGCTCGTTCACTTCGGTGCCGTAGATCTGCGCGGCCAGCGTGCCCGGCTCGATCGAGCAGCGTTGCGCGCCGAGCCGCATGGTGCCGCCGAGGTCCGACTTCTCGCTGCGCCGCTCGATCGATCCCGTCCTGTCGAGCCACTCGGTGATGAGCGCCACCACGGGGTGCGGCGTAGCGGGGTCGAATTCGGTGCTGTTCGCGCCCGCCAGGCCGCATACGTTGCGCGCGAACTCGATCGTCGCGAGCTGCATGCCGAGGCAAATACCCAGGTAAGGCACCTTGTTCTCGCGCGCATAGCGGATGGCGCGGATCTTCCCTTCGGTTCCTCGCTTGCCGAAGCCGCCGGGCACGAGCACGGCGTCGACCTTCTCCAGCGCGCCGACCCCCGAGCGCTCGATTTCCTCGGAGTCGACGTAATGGATTCGTACGCGGCTGCGGGTATGGATGCCTGCGTGCACCAGCGCCTCGGTCAGCGACTTGTACGAGTCGTGCAGGTCGACGTATTTGCCGACGAAGGCGATGTCGACCTCGTGCTCCGGGTGCTCGAGCGCGTCGACCAGCTTGCTCCAGACCGACAGGTCGGCGGCGCGCGCCAGGATCGCGAGCTTGTGGCAGACGATCTCGTCGAGCATCTGCTCGTGCAGCATCATCGGAATCTTGTAGATCGAATCGACGTCCCAGGCCGAGATCACCGCCTCCTTCTGCACGTTGCAAAAGAGCGCGATCTTCCTCTTCTCTTCCTCGGGCAGCGGCCGGTCGGTGCGGCACAGCACCACGTCCGCCTGGATGCCGATCTCGCGCAGCTCCTTCACCGAGTGCTGCGTCGGCTTGGTCTTGATCTCCCCCGCGCTCGCGATGTACGGCACGAGCGTCAGGTGGATGTAGCAGACGTTCGAGCGCCCGAGCTCGAGTCCCATCTGCCGTATCGCCTCGAGGAACGGCAGCGACTCGATGTCGCCTACGGTGCCCCCGATCTCGACGATCGCCACGTCGGCGTCGCCCGCCCCTTTCTTGACGAAGGCCTTGATCTCGTCGGTGATATGCGGGATCACCTGCACCGTGCCACCCAGGTAGTCGCCGCGCCGCTCTTTCTTGATCACCGACTCGTAGATCTGGCCGGTGGTGAAGTTGTTGGCGCGGCGCATCTTCGAGCTCTGGAAGCGCTCGTAGTGGCCGAGGTCGAGATCGGTCTCCGCGCCGTCTTCGGTGACGAATACCTCGCCGTGCTGGAACGGGCTCATGGTGCCCGGGTCCACGTTGATGTACGGGTCCAGCTTGATGTTGGTGACTCGGATGCCCCGCGATTCGAGGATCGCGGCGAGCGACGCGGCGGCGATGCCTTTCCCCAGAGAGGAAACTACTCCACCAGTTACGAAGACATACTTGGTCATCACCCGACGTCGTGCACGGATGGACAAGTCTACCGGAGTTCGTCCACCGTCTCAACGCTGCGGCCGCCGAGTACACCCGAGTACACTCACGGACCGCATGACCGAGAGCGCCACGCTCGCCGCCGAAACCACGCGCCGGATCTTCCGCGATCTGGGCGACCCGCAGACGCTGAACGCCGTCCGCGGCGATGGCTGGCGCGCCCCCTTGTGGCGCGCGCTCGAAGACGCAGGACTGACGCGCGCCTGGGTGCCAGAAGCGCTCGGCGGCGCGGGCGCGTCGCTCGCCGACGGCTTCGAGGTGCTGCGCGTCGCGGGAAGCTGCGCTGTCGCGCTGCCGCTCGCCGAGACGCTGCTCGGCGGCTGGCTGCTGGCGGCGGCGGGCCTGGCAGTGCCTGACGGTCCGGTGACCGTGGCGCCCGTGCGCACCGGCGAGCCCCTCTCGATGGACGGCGACGGCCGCCTGTCCGGACGCGTGCGTGCGGTGCCCTTCGCTCGCGATGTCGAGCGCGTCGCGCTGCTGGCGCGGCGCGGCGCAGAGGCCGTGGTCACGCTCGTCGAGCGCGCACAATGCGGGCTCGAGCCGGGCAGCAGCCAGGCGGACGAGCCGCGCGACGCCCTGACGCTCGCCCGCGTGCGCCCGCTGGCGGCGGCACAGGCGCCCTCCGGACTCGATGCCGACCGCCTGCTCGCGATGGGCGCGGCGGTGCGAGCGGCGCAGATGAGCGGCGCGCTCGAGGCGATCCTCGAGCGCACCGTGGCCTATTGCGGCGAGCGCGTCGCCTTCGAGCGCCCGATCGCCAAGTTCCAGGCGGTGCAGCATTCGCTCGCTCGCCTGGCGAGCGAGACCGCCGCCGCGCTCGCCGCGGCGGGCTCGGCGGCCGACGCGCTCGACGCCGGCGAGACGTCCGACGCGGCGCTGCTCCTCGAGGTGGCGGGCGCGAAGATCCGCGCCGGCGAGGCGGCGGGCGCCGGCGCCACGATCGCGCACCAGCTCCACGGCGCGATCGGTTTCTCGGCCGAGCACGTGCTGCACCGCTACACGCGCCGCCTGTGGGCCTGGCGGGACGATTTCGGCAGCGAATCCGAATGGGCCGCGCGCCTCGGGCGCGCGCTCGCGGCGCGCGGCGCCGACGCCCTCTGGCCTCTGGTCGCCTCGCGCTGAAGGACGAGCATGACGCCTATCCGCTTCGACCCGATCCGCCTGCCGCCCGCGGCGCAGGCGCTGCGCGCCGAAGTGCGCGCGTTCCTCGCCGAGGAGATCGCGGCCGGCACCTTCGATCCGCAGGCGGCCGGCACGGCGCGCGGCTACAACCTGGCATTCAGCCGCAAGGTCGGCGCGCGCGGCTGGATCGGCATGACCTGGCCGAAGCAGTACGGCGGCGGCGAGAGGAGCTACCTCGAGCGTTACGTCGTCACCGAAGAGTTCTCGGCCGCGAACGCGCCGGTGCGAGCGCATTTCGTCGCCGACCGGCAAAGCGGGCCGATTTTGCTCAAGTACGCCCCGGAGCGCATCAAGGCCGAAGTGCTGCCGAGGATCGCGCGCGGCGAGTGCTGCTTCTGCATCGGCATGAGCGAGCCCGGCTCCGGCTCCGACCTGTTCGCGGCGCGCACGCGCGCCGTGCGGGCGGACGCGGGCTGGCGCGTCACCGGCACCAAGGTGTGGACGACCGAGGCGCACCACGCGGACTACATGATCGGCCTGTTCCGCACCTCGCCTCCGACCAAGGACGACCGCCGGCACGGCCTGACGCAGTTCCTGGTGGACATGAAGTGGCCGGGCATCCGGGTGAACCCGATCCTCGACATGAGCGGCCGGCACGATTTCAACGAAGTGGTGTTCGACGACGTGCTCGTGCCCGACGAATACCGGCTCGGGGCGCTCGATCTCGCCTGGCAGCAGGCGACGAGCGAGCTCGCCTACGAGAGAAGCGGACCGGAGCGCTTCCTCGAGACCGCCTACGTGCTGTTCGACCTGATGCGCCTGCTCGGGCCCGAGCCCGACCTGCGCGGCGCCGAGGGCCTCGGACGTCTCGCGGCGCAGCTCCACGTCCTGCGTCGCATGTCGGTGTCGGTCGCGGGCATGCTCGAGCGCGGCAGGGAGCCGGTGCTGGAAGCGTCGATCGTCAAGGACCTCGGCACGGTGTGGGAGCAGGCCCTGCCTTCCCGGGCGCGCGAGCTTGCTGCCTTTGCGGAAAAAGCCCCGATGTTTGAGGAGCGTCTCGCTTACGCGATCAATATCGCGCCGAAGCTCACTATTCAGGGCGGTACGAGCGAGGTGTTGCGCGGCATCATCGCGCGCGGCCTCGGGCTGCGCTGAAGCCGATCGAGGAGGACCGCATGAAAGACCACATCGCCTTTCCCGAGCTGCACATCGAGCTCGCCGACGCGGTCGCGACAGTGGAAATCCGGCGCCCGCCGCACAATTTCTTCGACCTGGCGCTCGTCCGCCAGCTCGCCGACGCCTTCGAGGCGCTCGATCGCAATGCGGAATGCCGCGCGCTCGTGCTCGCCTCGCAGGGAAAGTCCTTCTGCGCCGGAGCGAACCTGGGAGATGGGACCCAGGAAACGAGCGTAGGGACCGCGAACACGGCACACCTCTACACCGAAGCGGTCCGGCTGTTCGCCTGCAAGAAGCCGGTGGTCGGCGCGATCCACGGCCCGGCGATCGGCGGCGGCCTGGGCCTCGCGCTGGTGCCCGATTTCCGCGTCGCCTGCCCCGAGGCGCGCTTCAGCGCGAACTTCACGCGGCTCGGATTCCATCCCGGCTTCGGGTTGACCGTCACGCTGCCCGAGCTCATCGGGCGCGGCAAAGCGGCGCTCATGTTCTACACGGGCCGGCGCGTGAAGGGCGATGAAGCCCACGCCATGGGCCTCGTCGACGTGCTCGTGCCGCAGGCCGACGTGCGCGGCGCCGCGGTTGCGCTCGCGCGCGAGATCGCGGAGTGCGCGCCGCTCGCAGTGAGCGCGACGCGCGCCACGCTGCGCGCCGGGCTGGCCGAGCGCGTGCGCGCGGCGACCGTGCACGAGCTCGCCGAGCAGACGCGCCTGCGCCGCACGCAGGACTTCAAGGAGGGGGTCAAGGCGAGCGCCGAGCGGCGCGCGCCGAAGTTCACCGGCAGCTAGCTCGCGAGCTCCGCGCGGCCGCGGAAGTGCTCCAGCGCCTCGGGGTTTGCGAGCGCCTCGACGTTCTTGACCGGCCGGCCGTGTACGACTTCGCGCACCGCCAGCTCGACGATCTTGCCGCTCTTGGTGCGCGGGATGTCGGCAACCTGCAGGATCTTGTCCGGCACGTGGCGCGGCGTCGTGTTGTCGCGAATCCGCTTCTTGATCCTGTTGACCAGATTCTCATCCAGGACCTGCCCCTCCACGAGCTTGACGAACAAGACCACCCGCACGTCGCCTTCCCAGTCCTGCCCGATGACGAGCGACTCGAGCACCTCGGGGAGCTGCTCGACCTGACGGTAGATCTCGGCTGTGCCGATCCTCACCCCGCCCGGGTTGAGCACCGCGTCCGAACGGCCGTAGATGACCATGCCGCCGTGCGCCGTGATCTCGCACCAGTCGCCGTGGCGCCACACGTTCGGGTACTTCTCGAAGTAGGCCGCGCGGTACTTCGCGCCGTCGGCGTCGTTCCAGAATCCGAGCGGCATGGACGGAAACGGACGGGTGCACACCAGCTCCCCCTTCTCGCCCGCCACCGGCCTGCCCTGCTCGTCGAACACCTCCACCGCCAGGCCGAGCCCTTTGCACTGGATCTCGCCGCGCCACACCGGCAGCATCGGATTGCCGAGCACGAAGCACGACACGATGTCGGTGCCGCCGGAGATGGACGACAGGCACACGTCCTCCTTGACGCTCGCGTATACGTAGTCGAAGCCCTCGGGCAGCAGCGGCGAGCCGGTGGACAGGACCGCGCGCAGCTTGTCGAGCTTGTGCGTCGCGCGCGGCTGGAGCCCCACCTTGGCGATCGCATCGATGAACTTGGCGGAGGTGCCGAAATGCGTCATGCCCTCCGCATCGGCAAAGTCGAACAGGATCTTCGCGCGCCCGACGAACGGCGAGCCGTCGTACAGGAGCAGCGTCGCGCCGGCGGCGAGGCCGGATACGAGCCAGTTCCACATCATCCAGCCGAGCGTGGTGAAGTAGAACACCCGGTCGCCGGGCCCGACATCGGAATGCAGCCGATGCTCCTTCAGGTGCTGCAGCAGCGTGCCGCCCGTGCCGTGCACGATGCACTTCGGCACTCCCGTGGTGCCGGACGAAAACAGGATATAGAGCGGGTGGTTGAACTCGACCTGCTCGAAAGCGACCGCTTTCGCCTCGAACGGTGCCACGAACTGCTCCAGGCTTTCGCCCACCCTCGGCGGCGAGCCGAGGTAAGGCAGCAGCACGCACTTGCGTACGCTCGGCAGGCGCGCCAGCACCTCCGCAGCCTTGTCCTGCGTATCGAACTCCTTGCCCCCGTACAGATAGCCGTCGCAGCAGAACAGCACCTTCGGCTCGATCTGTCCGAAGCGGTCGAGCACGCCCTGCACTCCGAAATCCGGCGAGCAGCTCGACCAGACCGCGCCGAGGCTCGCGGTCGCGAGCATCGCGGCCACGCTCTCGGGCAGGTTCGGCAGGTAGCCCGCGACGCGGTCGCCCTTCCCCACCCCCGCGGCCGCGAGCGCCTGCTGCAGGCGCGACACGAGCGCGTGCAGCGCGCGGCGCGTCAATCGCCGCTTCACCTTGTCCTCGCCCCAGAACACGATCGCGTCCGAATCGTCTTCGGCGCGCAGCAAGTTCTCGGCGAAGTTCAGGCGCGCGTCGGGAAACCACTGGGCGCCCGGCATGCGATCGCCGTCGACCAGCCGGCGTGCTCCCTTATCGCCCTGCACGCCGCAGAAGTCCCACACCAGGCTCCAGAAATCTTCGCCCTTCTCGACCGACCAGCGGTGCAGCGCGCCGTAGTCGGGAAATCCCCCCGCGCGCTCGATGAACCTCGCGAGCGCGGTCTGCGCCGCCCGCTCCGCGGAGGGCTGCCAGAGAGGCCGTTCGCTCATTGCGCCGCCTCCGCCAGCCGCACGCGTAGCACTTCCGGGATGCGCACCGGCTTGCCCTTCGCCGCGTCGATGAACACCACGACCGCCTCGCCCGTGGCGTAGGGCTCGGGATCGTCGTCGACGCGCATCTCGTAGAAGGTCGGGATGCTCGAGGCGCCGGGTACCCCGACGTAGAGCCTGACCTCGACCGTTCCCGGGAAAGTCAGCGCGCGGCGGAACTGGCACGCGGTGCTCGCGATCACGATGCCGTGTCCGCCGCGCCCGGCGCGCGGCAGCACCGCGTCGAACCAGTCGATGCGAGTCTGCTCCATGTAGCGGAAGTACACCGTGTTGTTCACGTGCCCCATCGCGTCCATGTCGCCCCAGCGGATCGGGATGCGCGCCACGTGGCCGAGCGTGCGGTCTTGGCCCATCGTGCCGCGATTATAATTGGCGCATGAGCCGCGAATCGATGCAGTACGACTGCGTCATCGTCGGGGCCGGCCCCGCGGGGCTCGCCTGCGCGATCCGACTGAAGCAGCTCGCCGCCGAGAAAGGACGCGAAACTTCGGTGTGCGTGCTGGAGAAGGGCTCCGAAATCGGCGCGCACATCCTCTCGGGCGCGGTGATGGATCCGCGCGCGCTCGACGAGCTGTTTCCCGACTGGAAGGCGAAGGGCGCGCCGCTCAATGCGCCGGTCACCGAGGACCGCTTCCTGATCCTCGGCGAGGCTGCGGCCCGCCGCGTGCCGAATGTCCTGCTGCCCGCGTGCTTCAGGAACCACGGCAACTACGTGATCAGCCTTGGCAACCTGACCCGCTGGCTCGGGCAGCAGGCCGAGAGCCTCGGCGTCGAGATCTTCCCCGGCTTCGCCGCCGCCGAGGTGCTGTACGACCAGCGCGGCGCGGTGATGGGCGTCGCCACCGGCGACATGGGCATCGATCGCAAGGGCGAGAAGACGGACTCCTACCAGCCCGGCATGGAGTTGCACGCGAAGTACACGTTCTTCGCCGAAGGCTGTCGCGGCAGCCTCGGCAAGCAGCTGCAGGAAAAGTTCGCGCTGCGCATCGGCGCCGATCCGCAGGTCTACGGCATCGGCCTGAAGGAGCTCTGGGACGTGCGGCCCGAGAAGCACAAGCAGGGCCTGGTGGTGCACACCGCCGGCTGGCCGCTCGATCGCGACACGTACGGCGGGTCGTTCCTGTACCACCTGGAGAACAACCAGATCGCGGTCGGCTTCGTCGTGGGCCTTGCCTACACCAACCCCTACCTGAGCCCCTACGAGGAATTCCAGCGCTTCAAGACGCACCCGTCGATCCGCAAGTTCCTCGAAGGCGGCAAGCGCATCGCCTATGGCGCCCGCGCGCTGACCGAGGGCGGCTGGCAGGCGATCCCCAAGCTTGCATTTCCCGGCGGTGCGCTGATCGGCTGCGCGGCGGGCTTCATGAACGTGCCGCGCATCAAGGGCTCTCACAACGCCATGTTGTCGGGGATGATGGCGGCAGAGGCCGCCTTCGCCGCGATCGAAGCCGGCCGGGCGAACGACGTGCTTGAAGCTTACCCCACGACACTGCGGTCGTCTGAGATGGCGAAGGAGCTCAAGAAGGTCAGGAACGTGAAGCCGCTGTGGTCGCGGTTGGGCACCATGAAGGGTGTGATGCTGGGCGGCATCGACATGTGGCTCAACACCATCCTCCCCTTCCTGCCGCATACGCTCAAGCACAAGAAGGCGGACTACGCATCTTTGGA
>JBLMWT010000217.1:0-3987 GCA_050257375.1 Sphingomonadaceae bacterium | reverse complement strand
TGACGGTGGCGCTGATCGTGCTGTATTTCGTCCTGTACCGTACGCGGATCGGCCTGATCGTTCGCGCCGGCATCGAGGACTCGGTGATGGTCGGCTCGCTCGGCATCAACGTCTACAGGATTTTCATGCTGGTGTTCGGGATCGGTGCGATGGCGGCCGGGTTCGCCGGCATCGTCAACGCCCCGGTGGTCTCGATCGCGCCCGACGTCGGAGAAGCGATCCTCGTGCAGACGTTCGTCGTCGTCGTGATCGGGGGCGTCGGTTCGTTTCCCGGCGCGGTGCTGGGCGGGCTCATCGCCGGCGAGATCATCAGCCTCACCTCGATGGTCAACCCCGCCTATTCGTATGTCATGCTGTTCGTGGCGATGACGCTCGTGCTGGTGCTTCGCCCGCGGGGACTGCTTGGCGCCGCGGGCCGCGAATAGACGCCGGTTTCCGATGCCTACGCTACCCCGACAACGCCCCTTTGTCGTCGAAACCCTGACGCTCGCGGGCCTCATTGCGGCGCCGTTCGTGCTGCCCTATCTCGGCTTCGCTCCCACCACGATCAACCGGATCCTGATCTGGGCGCTGGTCGGGATCGGCTTCGACCTTCTGTTCGGCTACACGGGCCTGCTTTCTTTCGGCCAATCGGCGCTCTTCGGCACCGGCGGCATGGTCGCCGCCTACCTGTTGACGGAGGTGTCGTTCCCGCATCCGGTCGCTGCCCTCGTTCTCGGCACGCTCGTCGCAGGCATCGTGGGCTATCTCGTCGGACTGGTCGCGCTCCGGCGGACCGGCATCTATTTCGCCATGATCACCGTGGCGATCGCCGAGGTCTTTTTCTTCGTCGAATTCAACCCGCTCTCCGCCTTTACCGGCGGCGAGAACGGCCTGCCCGGCGTGCCGCCGCCGGGGATCAACCTCGGCTTCGTCGAGTTCACGTTCGACGACAACCTGTCGATGTACGCGTTCTTCGCCTTCTGGTATTTCGTCGGCCTCGTCATCGCGCTTCGCATCGTGCGCTCGCCGGTCGGCCTGCTTCTGCGCGCCATCCGCGACAACCCGCTGCGCGCCGAGGCGCTTGGCCACAACATCCACGGCTACAAGCTGGCGGTCTTCGTCGTCGCGGCGATGTACGCGGGTTTCGCCGGCGGCTTGCTCGGCCTGATGCAGGGATTCATGCCGCCCGACGCCTTCATGTTCGACACCTCGGCGCAGATCGTCATCATGACCGCGATCGGCGGCGCCGGCACGCTGTTCGGGCCGCTCCTCGGAGCCACCGTCTGGCTGTACCTCAGTGATTTCTTCCAGACGATCCTGAAGCTCGGCGCTACGTGGAAGCTCGTTCTCGGCATCGTGTTCGTGCTGCTGGTGGTGTTCCTGCGCCACGGCCTGGTCGGCGCGATCGTCGATCTCTATCACCTGGCAAGGCGCGGCAGGAAGACAGTCGAGCGTCCGGCCGACACCGCGGTGCCGGCGGCCGCGTCGCCGGTGCCGTCGCCGGCACCTGCCGCGATCACCGCCATGCCGGCCCGGCGCAGGCAGACCGGCGACAGGTCCGGTCCGATCCTTCAGGCGATCCGCCTTTCGAAGCACTACGGCGGCGTCGTCGCCAACGCGGATATCGACTTCACCGTCAACGCCGGCGAGCTTCGGGGAATCATCGGCCCGAACGGCGCCGGGAAGACGACGTTCTTCAGGATGCTCACCTGCGAAGTGCCGCCGAGCTCGGGACGGATCATGTTCGAGGGGCGCGACATCACCGAACTGGGCGTTGCCGACGCCTGCCAGCTCGGGCTCACCAAGAGCTACCAGATCAATCAGCTCTTCGAGCGGCTGACCGTCAGGCAGAACCTGACGATCGCGGCACTCGGCGAGATCCGCGGCAAGTTCCGGCTCGATCTGTTCAAGGACCTTCCAAAGGTTGCGGGGCTGGATGCGCAAGTCCAGAGCACGGCGTCATTGGTGAATCTGACCTGGAGGCTCGATACGCCCGTGTCCGAAGTCACCTATGGCGAGAAGCGCCGGCTCGAGATCGGGCTCGCGCTCGCGACTTCGCCGACCCTGCTCCTGCTCGACGAGCCGCTGGCCGGCATGAGCCCGCAGGAGCGCGCCGAGACGGTGGCGCTTCTGAAGTCGATCGCCGTCGGCCGCACGATGATCGTCATCGACCACGACATGGACGCGCTGTTCGACCTCGCCGAGCGCATTACCGTGCTCCAGGAAGGACGCGTGCTCGTCGAGGGGACGCCGGACGAGATCAAGAGCAATGCCTTGGTGCAGGAAGCCTACCTCGGCGGCATTCACGAGGTGCTGGCGGCATGAGCGCGCTGGGCCGCCGCCCCCGGACATCGGCGCGCGGGGCGAAGCCGAGGCTCGAAGAGCACGGCCGCACGCGCCGATGCGAGGCCGACACGTCATGAATGGCACGCCCGGATGGACCAACGAGGCCGAGGCGAATCAGCCCCGCAGCGCGAAGCGCGGAGGGAGACCAGTAAGCGCGCTAGGCCGCCACAAGCGCGATTCAGCCCCGCAGCGCCAAGCGCGGAGCGTCGTCCAGTGACCGGCGCGTCGCCTCCGGCGCAATCGGGCATCGAGCGCGCGGAGCGTCCGTGAGCGCCAATCCGGTGAATTCGGCGCCATCGGGCGGCACGGCCGTCGCCGAGCCGCGCGCGCGCGGAGGCGAGCCGCCGCTCCTCGAAGTGAGCGGCCTCAACAGCTACTACGGCGACTCGCACATCCTCTTCGACCTGTCGCTGCGCGTCGAGCGCAACGAGGTGGTCGCGCTGCTCGGCCGCAATGGCGCGGGCAAGAGCACGACGCTCAAGAGCCTCATGGGGGTCGTCACGCCGCGCTCGGGCTCGATCCTGTTCGACGGCGTCGAGATTGCCGGCAGGAAGAGCCACGACATCGCGCGCGCCGGGATGCAGCTCGTGCACGAGGACCGGCGCATCTTCGGCAGCCTGAACGTCGAGGAGAACCTGGTCCTCGCCGGGCTCACCGCGCCGTCGCGCTGGCCGCTCGAGCGCATCTATGCGATGTTCCCGCGACTCGCGCAGCGGCGGGCGAGCCGGGGCACCGACCTCTCCGGCGGCGAGCAGCAGATGCTCGCCATCGGCCGCGCGCTGATCCGCGACCCGAAGATCGTCCTGCTCGACGAGCCGTTCGAGGGACTCGCGCCGGTGATCGTGCGCGACCTGATGACCGCCTGCCGGCAGCTCGCCGAAGCGGGGCAGACGATCGTGCTCGTCGAGCAAAACCTCGCCGCGACGCTCGCGCTCGCGCACCGCGTCTACATCATCAACAACGGGCACCTCGCGCACGAAGGCCCCGCGCACGAGCTGAAGGCGCGCCCGCAACTGCTGCAGCGCTATCTCGGCGTTTAGCTTCCCGGCACGCGGCTCCGCCGCTCAGAACTTGCCGAACCGGTTGTACGCCTCCACCGGATCCATGCCCGCGACGAGCGCTCGCCGCATCTCGCTTTCCGTCGCGACGACGTCCTCGGTGCGCGCGACCACTTCGGCGGCCCGCGCGCGAGGGATGACGATCACGCCGTCACGGTCGCCGAGCACGTAGTCGCCCGTCGCGATCGTGACTTCGCCGATCGTCACCGGCTCCCCGAATCGATCGGGGACCCAGCGCTGGACGATGTCGGCGGGCGTGAGGAACGCGCAGAACACCGGGAAGCCCTGCTCGAGCACGAGCTCGGTATCGCGCGAGCCGCCGTCGACGATGTAACCCAGCACGCCGCGCGCCTGCAGCGTTTGCGCGGACAGCTCGCCCATCAGCGCGATCTCGTGGTTGTTCGGCTGGCACACGATGACGTGCGCGGCCGGCGCCTTCGCCAGCAGCGTGCACCAGGCGAGCAGGCATTCGTGGCGCGACTTCGTGCGGTCGAGATGGCCCTCGACGGTCCAGGCCGGGCCCGCCAGGCGAGTGCCGGGGGCGAGCGCCTTGATGGACGGCGGCAGCACGATTCGCTCGATGCCCATGCCGCGCAGCACG
>JBLMWT010000216.1:0-3329 GCA_050257375.1 Sphingomonadaceae bacterium | reverse complement strand
TGGCGAATTTCAAGGGCTCGAACTCGGCGCCGGCGTGGTCGCCCGACGGCTCCAAGCTCGCCGTGTCGCTGTCGAAGGACGGCGGCTCGCAGCTCTTTCTCATCAATCCGGACGGCAGCGGCGTGCGGCGCCTGACCAACTCTGGCGCGATCGATACCGAACCCAGGTTCTCGCCCGACGGACAGTGGATCTACTTCACCTCCGACCGCGGCGGCAGCCCGCAGATCTACCGCATGCCGGCAGCCGGCGGTCCCGCGCAGCGCATCACGTTCAACGGCAACTACAACGTCTCGCCGCGTATCAGCCCGGACGGCAAGAGTCTCGCCTACATTGCGCGCACCGACGGCAAGTTCCAGGTGACCCTGCTCGACCTGAATTCGCAGCAGACGCAGACCCTGACCGACAGCGACCGAGACGAATCCCCCAGCTTCGCGCCCAACGGCCAAATGATCCTGTACGCCACGATCGTCGGCGGGCGTGGGATCCTCTCCGCGGTGTCGGTCGACGGGCGCGTAAGGCAGCGCCTGACGGTCACCGACGGCGACGTGCGCGAGCCGGCCTGGGGCCCGTTCCAACAGTGACAAGGAGACTGCTCATGCGTCCGATCCTCATCCTAGCGCTCACCGCGATGCTGGCCGCCTGTGCCGGGACGTCTCTCGAGCAGGCCCCGGCGGGCGTCGAGGAGCGATCGCCCGGCTCGGCCGGCGCGGGGGGCGCACAGAGCCAGGCCATCGGCGGCCAGGGAGTGAGCGGCACTGCGCTCGGCGGACAGCAGGCCGGCGCCCTGAGCCCGCTCAAGGATCCGAACAATATTCTGTCCAAGCGCTCGATCTATTACGATTTCGACAAGTACGATATCAAGGACGAGTACAAGCCGATCATCGAGGCGCATGCCAAGTACCTGCGTGAGCACCCCGAGGCCAAGATGCTGATCCAGGGCAATACCGACGAGCGCGGCAGCCGCGAGTACAACGTCGCGCTCGGCCAGCGGCGCGCAGACGGCGTGAAGAGCATGCTGAAGCTGCTCGGCGTGCGGGAGGACCAGGTCGAGGCGGTCAGCCTGGGAGAGGAAAAGCCCAAGGCGCAGGGGCATGACGAAGAGGCCTACGCGCAGAACCGCCGTTGCGACATGCTGTATCAAGGGGAATACTGAACATGCGCGCGCGGCTTGCCTGCCTGACGCTCGCGACGGCCCTCGGCGCCGGGCTCGCGGCTCCCGCGAGCCACGCCGCGCTGTTCGGCGACGACGAGAAGGTCGAGCAGTTGCGCCGCGAAATCTTGGCGAACGAGAAGGCGCTCGAGGAACGCATCGCCAAGCTCGAGGCGAACGCAGCGAACCGCAACGCGATCCTCGATCTCTCTGGGCAGCTCGACCAGCTGCGCTCCGATCTCGCCAATCTGCGCGGACAGGTCGAGGTGCTCGCCAACCAGATCGACACCGCCGAGAAGCGCCAGAAGGACCTCTATCTCGACATCGACACGCGCCTGCGCAAGCTCGAGCAGGCGAAGGAGCAGCAACCCGCGGCCTCCTCGGGCGAGCAGGCGGCCTCGCCCGCCGAAACGAAGGCCTACGAGGCGGCGCTGAATCAGTTCAAGCTCGGCAACTACACGACGTCGATCCAGGCTTTTCAGGGCTTCCTGGTGACCTATCCTTCCAGCCCGCTCGCGGCTTCGGCGCAGTACTGGATCGGCAATGCGAAGTATGCGCGGCGCGATTACAAGGGCGCGATCGAGGCTCAGCAAAAGCTGCTTACCGCCTGGCCCGACAGCAGCAAGGCGCCCGACGCCATGCTGAACATCGCGAGCGCCCAGGACGCGCTCGGCGACCGGACCGCCGCGCGCAAGACGCTCGAAGCGCTAGTGCAGAAATACCCGGCGAGCGCGGCTGCGGCGAGCGCCAAGCAGCGGCTCGCGCAGGGATCCAAACACTGAAGGCGGTCGTACTGCTCTCGGGCGGGCTCGACTCCGCCACCACGCTCGCCTGGGCGCTGCGCGAAGGCTACGACGGCTACTGCTTGACGGTCGATTACGGCCAGCGCCATGCGGCGGAACTCGCGGCCGCGCGCCGCATCGCCGAGCGGCTCGGGGCGAGTCGCCATCTCACCTTGAAGATCGATCTGACCGCCTTCGGCGGCTCGGCGCTCACCGATCGCGCCATCGACGTGCCGACTGGCGGCCCGGCACCCGGCATTCCGGTCACCTACGTGCCGGCGCGCAACACGATCCTCCTTTCGCTCGCGCTTGCCTGGGCCGAAGTGCTCGGAGCGCGCCACATCTTCCTCGGCGCGAACGCGGTCGACTATTCGGGTTATCCCGACTGCCGGCCCGAGTACCTGCAGGCGTTCGAGAAGATGGCGAATCTCGCCACCAAGGCGGCGCTCGAGGGGCGGCGTATCGAGGTGCGCGCCCCGCTCATCGATCTTTCGAAAGCCGAGATCGTCAGGCTCGCGCTCGAGCTCGGCGTCGAGCCGGGCGAAACCGTGACCTGCTATCAACCCGACGCCGAAGGGCGCGCCTGCGGCATGTGCGATGCCTGCCGCATTCGTAAGGCGGGCTTCGCCGCCGCCGGTGCCGCCGACACGACGCGCTATCAGACCCGTTGATGGGCGCCTTTGCGCGTCCGATTCGGGCGCGCCAGAGGCTGCGCTATATTGCCGCGATTCCAAGCGGAGCAGGGAGGAGACCCGCATGACCGAAGCCAATCCCGCGCAGATCGTCCAGCACGTGACCTGGGGTGCGTTCGCCCTCGCATTCGTGTTCGGCGCGGTCGCCAACAAGACCAACTTCTGCACCATGGGCGCGGTGTCGGACTGGGTCAACATCGGCGACAAGAACCGCATGCGCATGTGGTTGCTCGCGATCGCGGTGGCAGTGATCGGCGCCAACGCGCTGCAGCTCGGGGGCGTGATCGATCTCTCCAAGTCGATCTACCAGACGCCGAACTTCACGTGGCTCTCTTACATCCTCGGCGGGCTGCTGTTCGGCGTGGGCATGACGCTCGGTTCCGGCTGCGCCTCGAAAACCCTGATCCGCATCGGCGCAGGCAACCTCAAATCCGTCGTTGTCTTCGTGTTCCTCGGCATCGCGGCGTACATGACGCTGCGCGGGCTGTTCGGCGCCTTCCGCGTCGACGTACTGGAAAAGGCGTCGGTGGCCCTCTCCTCGGGACAGGACCTGCCGTCGCTCGCGGCGTCGGCGACCGGCGTGGCGAAGAAGACCTGGGTGGCCGTTATCACCGTGCTCATCGGCGGCGGCCTGCTCGCCTTCGTCTACGCGAGCCGCGACTTCCGCTCCAGCTTCGATTACACGCTCGGAGGCGTGGTCACCGG
>JBLMWT010000215.1:0-8208 GCA_050257375.1 Sphingomonadaceae bacterium | reverse complement strand
CGGCGACGGGCCCGGCGCGACGGGCCTCGATCCCAAGCCCGCGGTGCTCGCGGGCTTGGAGCACATGCGCATCGCGACCGACGGCTTTTACTTCTGGACCATCTCCGAAGGCGGCATCCAGTTCAACGGTGCGATGCCGCCGTTCAAGGGCCAGATCAAGGACGAGGACATCTGGAAGATCGTCCTCTTCCTGCGCACGCTGTGAGGTGCGACGCTCGCTAGTGCCGGGCGAAGGGGCGCGTGCTGCCGCGCGCGTCGAAAAGGAGCGTCGTGTACGCGGTGCGCGGGCCGTCCATCCCCGGCGAGCCCGGCACCATGCCTGGCACCGCGAGGCCGCGCGCCCCGGCGGGGCGCTCGGCGAGCAGCCGGCGCACGTCGTCCGCCGGCACGTGGCCCTCGATCGCGAAGCCGCCGACTTCCGCGGTGTGGCAGGAAGCGAGCGCGAGCGGAACGCCGAGCCATTGCTTTTGCGGCGTGACGTCGTCGACGTCGTACACGCGCAGCCGGAAGCCGGCCGAGCGCATGTGCTCGATCCAGCCGCCGCAGCAGCCGCAGGCGCGGTTCTTGTAGACGGTGACTTGCGGCGCCGGCGCGGCGCGCGCGCTCGCCGCGAGGCATGAAACAGCGCCCGCCGCGGCTGCGGCGAGCAGATAGCGCCGACGTCGGAGATCCATATCGTTTCCCCTGTTCCGGCGCAGCCTACGCGCCCGGGCCGGGGACCCATTGACCTGGATCAAGCACGCGCCGGCTGGACGCCGTCCCTCCGGGAGGCGAAACTAGCCGGACAGCGAACGAGGAGGAGGCCAGCATGCCGATCGCCGACATCAACCATTATTTCGTGCGCGCCAACGACCTGAAAGCGACGCGCGATTTCTACGTGAACGTGCTCGGCTTCGAGGAGATGCCGCGGCCGAACTTCCCGTTTCCGGGCTACTGGCTCGGCGTGAACGGCAAGATCCAGGTGCACATGGGTCCGCACGGCATCCCGAATTCGGAGCTGTATTACCTCGGCACGCCGCGCAACGCGGCCACCGACCAGAGCGGCGTCGTCGACCACATCGCGTTCGCCGCCACCGAGCCCGAGCCCTTCGTCAAGCGCTTGAAGAGCCTCGGCGTCGAGTACCGTCCGCGCTACCTGCCCGAGTCGAATCTGTACCAGCTGTTTCTGCGCGACCCGAACGGCCTCACCATCGAGCTCAATTTCTTCGGCATTACGAACGCGCCGGACTGGGGCGGCGAGGATTACTCCAAGATGCCGCGCGTGAGCGAGACGGCATGAACGCGCCGCAAAAGCGCAACGACTTCTCGAACGTCGCGTACGCGGAGGCGCTCGAGCGCGCGCGCTCGCTGGTGCCCGCGCTGCGCGAGCGCGCCGCGCGCGCCGAGCAGGCGCGGCGCTTGCTGCCCGAGACCGAGGTCGACCTGCACCGCACGGGGCTCCTGCGCTTCCCGCAGCCCAAGCGCTGGGGCGGCATGGAGCTCGACTACGTGGCGCTGTTCGAGGTGCCTGCCGAGCTCGGGCGCGGCTGCGCCTCGACCGCGTGGAGCTGCGCGAACCTCGCGATCCACCACTGGATGCTCGCGCTGTACGACGAGCGCGCGCAGGAAGAAGTATGGGGCGAGAACCCGGACGCGTTGATCGCCTCGGGGATCGCCTATCCGCAGGGCGCGGCGAAGAAGGTCGATGGCGGCTACGTGATCAGCGGCTACTGGAACTTCTCCAGCGGCGTCGACGGCGCGCAGTGGAACATGCTCGCGGTCACCGTGAAGGAGGGCGAGCGGCCGGTCGACTGGCGCATGTGCCTCGTGCCGAAGAGCGAATACGAGATCGTCGACGACTGGCAGGTGCTCGGCATGCGCGGCACGGGCTCGAAGTCGGTGAAGGTCAAGGACCTGTTCGTGCCCGAGCACCGCGCGCTCGGCATGCTGCTCGCGCGCGGCGGCGCGGGCTTCCCGGGAGCGAAGACGAACCCCAATCCGCATTACCGCATACCGCTCTCGGGCCTCGGCTCGCACTGCATCGCCGGGGCCGCGGTCGGCAACGCGCTCGGCGCGGTCGAGCTCACCGCCGCCGCGGTGCGCGAACGGAGCACCAGCTACACTGCGGCGCGCATGCGGGACTTCCAGGCGGTGCAGTTGCGCGTCGCCGCGGCCGGTGCGCGCGCCGACGCGGCGCGCCTCGTCTGCAGGAATGACCTTCTCGAGGCCCAGGCGATCGCCGAGGCCGGGCGCGAGCCGACGCTCGAGGAGAAGCTGCGCTTCAAGCGAAACGTCGCGTGGGCGGTGGGATTATGCACCGAGGCGGTCGACACGCTGCACGCGATGGCGGGCGCGAACGGCATCTACGACCGCTATCCGATGCAGCGCCTGTTCCGCGACGCGCATTCGCTCGGCGGCCACATCGGATTTTCCTGGGACGCGCAGGCCGCCCCCTGGGGGCTGGTGGCGCTCGGCGGCGACTACGCCGCACCGCCGACGCTCTGATGTCGCCGTTCGGCTACATGCCCAAGACGCGCGCGCGGTAGTACATTTCCTCCCGACTCTGGGAGGACGCCATCGATCTCCTGCAATGGATTCCCGCCGCGTGCGTCGGCTTCGCCTTCGTGACGACGATGGCGGTGCTTGCGGCTTGGCGCAGCCGCGCCAGGCGGCGCGCCGCGCTCGCCGGCGGGCTGCTGCGCGCGCCGGGTGAGTCGCTGCGCCGCGGCATGGCGGACGCGAACTGGGACGCGGCCGAGTACGCGGCGCTCGCGCTGTTCGTGCTGCCGTTCGCCGCGACGCTGCTCGCGCCTTATTGGAGCCTCGCGGGCGGTGCGCCGCGCGGCGAAGCGGCGCTCGCGCTCGTCGGCTGCGCGGCCGCGCTGCAGGTCTGGCTGCTTGCGCGCCTGTGGACGGTGTTACGCCGGGCGCGCCGCCTCGCGCTCGCCTACGAAGCGGAACTCGCCGCGGGTCACGAGCTCGAGCGCCTGGCGCCGCTCGGCTACCGCGTGTTTCACGACGTTCCCGCGCAGGAGCGCGGCGCGAGCATCGATCACGTGGTGGTGGGACCCGCGGGCGTGTTCGCGGTCGAGACCGAGGGGCGCGCCGCGCGGCGCCCGAACGGCGGCGGCGAATGCGAAGTGTCGTACGATGGGGAGACGCTGCGCTTTCCCGGCTGGCGCGAGACGCGGCCGCTCGAGCAGGCGGTGGCGCGCGCCGACTGGGTGCGCACCTGGCTCTCGAGCGCGGTGGGCGAGACGGTGCCCGTGCGCCCGCTCGTCGTGCTGCCCGGCTGGCAGGTGAAACGCACGGCCGTGACCGGCATTCCCGTGCTCGCCGCGCGGCGCATCGGACATTTCTTTCGCCGGCTCGCGAGCGAGCCCGCGATGAGCGAAGCGCTCATTCAGCGCCTGACGCAACAGCTCGACCTGCGCTGCAAGCAAGCTTAAGAGCCGGAACTCGCGTGGCGCGCAGCCATCGAATTCATTGGTGGCAGAGGTTTCTACGCCACGAAGGAGGTTCGCATATGACAGCTAAACGTTGGCAGGACTGGGTGACGTTGGTATTGGGCGCGTGGATGGTTTTGTCGCCGTGGGTATACGGCTTCAGCGCCGACCACGCGGCGATGCTGAATGCCGTGATCTTCGGCGCCGCGATCGTCGTTTACTCGGTGATCGAGCTGAGCATCCCGCGCATGTGGGAAGAGTGGCTGATGCTCGCCGCCGGGGTGTGGCTGCTCGTCTCGCCCTGGGTCCTCGATTTCCAGGCCAAGTCGGCCGCGATGTGGAACACCGCGATCTCGGGCATCGTGCTTGCGCTGCTCGCGATGTGGGCGCTCGGCCAGTTCAACGCGGCCGACCGACAGAAGAAGATCGCGCAGTAACGCCGCCTAATTTCCGACGGGCGGCTCGACCAGCGGCTGGCGCTCCTCCTGCATGCGGCTGCGTTCCTGCGGCCGGAACGCAGGCGGAGTCCCGGGCTCGCCCGCGCGCTGCAGCTGCTGCTGGTCGAGATTCTCCAGCCGCTGGCGTTCCTCGAGCTGGCGGGTTTGCAGCTTCTGCTGTGCCTTCGTGTCGCCGGGCGGCACTTTCGAGCGCTCGACCGAGTGGCGCAGCTGCTGCGAGAACTCGTCGCTTTGCTGCTGGCGTCGAATGAGGTCCTGCTGCACGTTGCCCTCCTGCGCCAAGGCCGGCGCCGCGAGAAAAATAAAAGGGGCCAGGCTCGCAATGCGCGCGACGAGCAATTGGAGCTTCATCTCAGTCCTGCCAGAGCATCTCACCGCTCGTGGCCATAGCGCCGTCGGCTTTGCGCACCGCAGTCTTCGCCGCCGCGCCGTCGCGCGCGGACTCGACGACGATCGCCTCGCCGTCGAACACCGGCGCCTGCGCGCGGAAGGAAAACGCGTGCGGCGCGCGCTGGCCCGATTGCAGCCAGGCGAGCGTCGCCATGAGCGTCGCGAGCAGCGGCCCGTGCACCACCAGCCCCGGGTAGCCCTCGCGCTCGATGCAGTGGCGCCGGTCGTAGTGGATGCGATGGCTGTTGAAGGTGAGCGCCGAGTAGCGAAAGAGCAGCACGTCGTCCGGCACCAGCGCGCAGCGTCCGCGCGCGCCGTCGAGCGGCTCGCGCCACACGGGCGGCTCGGCGGGCGGGTTCGGCCGCGGAGACGCGGCGGCCGGGGCGTCGCGATAGACGATGTCCTGGTGCTCGCGCACCAGCAACCCGGCGTCGCCCGAGATCTCGTGCACGACGGTGACGAATACCAGCGGCCCGCTCTTGCCCGCCTTCGACTCGACCGACTCGATTCTCGACACCCGGCGCAAGGCTTCGCCCACGCGCGGCATGCGCGGCCATTCGACGCGGCTGCCCGCCCACATGCGCCGCGGCAGCGGAACCGGAGGCAGGAACCCGCCGCGCGCCGCGTGGCCGTCGGGCCCGGTCTGCGACAGGGGCGTCACCGGCGTGGTGAAGATCCAGTGCCACAGCGGCGGCAACTCAACGCCGTCGCGCCAGGGCGCGGGATCTATCTCGAGCGTCGCCGCGAGCTGGCGCACGCGCGCCGCGTCGCAGCGGTCGTCGAGCGTCTCGCTGCGGCCGACCCAGCTGCGGAGGTTTTCGATATCGATGAACGAAGTCACTCAGTCGTCTGCGCGGAATTTGAGGGTCTTTTGAGCGATCAAGGCGCCTTCCACCAGTAAGACCTCGTATTTTGTGACTTGTTACCCTTTTTCACAGGGGCGTTTCTGTGCGACTATCTTGCTGCAGCCCTTTAACTTGAGGGAGTAGGGCCATGAAACGATTCGCCTTGTTTGCAGCGCTCGCCGCGCTGGTCGCGCTTCCCGCGTGGGGGCAGACGATCAAGGTGCCGGCGCCCGCGCCCGAACCGCACAAGTCCGAGCCCGAGAAGATCAAGCCGATGCCCAGGCATCTCACCGCACGCTCGCGGCTCGACGCGCGCGAGTGCCTGAAATACAAGACCAACGAAGAAATCATCGTCTGCGCGGAAAAATTCCTCTAAATCGAGTTTCGGATCCGCGCGCCTCGCTCCGAGGGGCGCGTTGATTCGGCCGCGCTATTGCCTCCCTGGGCGCCTCGCCCAATAATCGGCTCGGGGAGAGGGGGAGTGGAAACAATCGAACGCGGCGCGACCGGGTCCGTTGGCGACGATGCGGGTGCCGAGCGCGCCGAGATCGGTTTCGGGCGCGCCGCGTCGCTGTTCGTGGGATCGGAAGCGGCCCCGGTCCATAGCCTCGTAACGCTGGCCGAGCAGTTCCTGCCTGCGCTGCTCACCCCCTTGCGCCACGCGGGGCATGCGGGCAGCGGAAACCAGCTTCTCGTCGTTTTGGCGAATACCGAAGGCACCATCGCGCGGCTGCGCGAGCTGCGCGTGCCGCTGCGCAAGCAGCTCGGCGCCACCTTCGACCACGAAGCGATGAGGTCGCTCGACGTGCGCTGCCGGCTGGCGGCCCGCATCCTCGACGCGGCTTCGGACGAGGCGGAGCTCTCGCCGCCCGAGCGCGCTAACGTGAACCGCCTGCTGCAGGAGCTGCCGCAAGCGGCGCTGCGCATCTCCGGCTTCGGCTTCGCGGTCTATCCGGCAGTCGCACTCGCGATGCTCGCCGCCGTCGGCGTCGCCGCGCTCTGCCGTCAGGGCCCGTCGCTCAAGTCGACGCTGCAGGCTTGCAGGAGCTATTTCGCCGGATGCCTCGACCCGAACCAGGACGGAAGCCTCGGCGACAACGCCGAAGTGTGCGCGACCGCGGCCGGGAACCTGCTCTACGCGATGGAAGGGGTTCCGAAGTTCGGTTTTTTGGCCGAGGAGGAGGTAGGCGGCCAGTGGCGCACCCGCTATGGCGTCGTCAGCGGCAATCCGGAGATGGGCTACGCAGGCCGCGTCGAGACGGAGACCGGCGCGCGCTCGAATCCGCGCGGCTGGGTGCCGTTTCCCGGCTTCGGTGCGGCGAACGGGTCGCTCGATCCGCTGATCGCGCACCTGAACCGGCTGCGCACCGAGCGTATCGCGGAGCTCGCCGACGAGCGCATCCTGCGGCGCCACTGCGAGGCGCTCGCAGGACTCGTGCGCGAAATCGACAAGGTGCTCGCGCGCCTGTGACGCGCGAGCACCCGGGCACTCAGAACGAGTGGTCTTGCCCCGGCTTCATCACGATCAGCCGGTTCTGCAGCTTGTACTTGGCGAGGGCTGCCTTGAACTCTTCGGGGTTGCCCGCGAGCAGCGGGAAGGTGCCGAAGTGCATCGGAACGACGTGCGTCGGCTTGACGTAGTCGACGGCCAGCGCCGCGCCGGTGGGATCCATCGTGAAGTAGCCGCCGATGCACGCCAGCATCAGATCGATGTGGTGGAACGCGGGGATCAGCTTCATGTCCTCGTACACCGCGGTGTCGCCGGTGTGATAGATCGTCGGGCCACCCTTGATCATCAGCACGTAGCCGACCGGGTTGCCGCTCGCGAGCGCCATCGGCTGGCCGGGCGCGGGCTCCGGCAGCTGTGGCGGCGTGAGCTCGGAACCGTGGATCGCGTTGACGATCATCACTTTGGCGCCGGCGTTGGGCAGATCGATCGTGCCGCCGACGTTGCCCCCGGTCATGACCTGGTCCTTGGGAAAGCCGAGCACCGATACGAGGTTCATCGCCAGGCCGTACGGCGCGAGCACCTTGGCGCCGGTCTTCTTGGCGATCTCGAGCGCATCGCCGACGTGGTCGCGGTGGCCGTGCGTGATGAGGATGTAGTCGACCTTGCCGAGCTCGGCGATCGAGTTCTTGTCCGGGTTGGTCGGCACGGTGAGCCACGGATCGATCAGAATCACTCCACCCGAGGGCGTTTCGATCTTCCACGCAGCCTGTCCATACCAGTGCAGCTTGGTATCGCCCTTGGCCGCAAACGCCGACGGGCTCGTCAGCGCAACCGCCACTACCAGCGCGCCGAGCGCGCGCCATAACGTCCGCATCATCGCTCCCTCCTCCAGGTAAGAATTAAGCGGAGCGGCGAGCATACACAGGAGGCACCGGCTTGAATAGTTCGCGCGGCCGCTCGCGGATGGTAAGGCTGACGCCGGTTGCAAGGGCGGCGAGCGCGAGGTCGAGCATCCACATCCGGTCGTAACTGCCGGTCGCCTCGAGCACCACGCCGCCGAGCCACGAGCCGAGGAACGCGCCCGCCTGGTGCACGACGAAGGTGATCCCGAGGAGCGTTGTCAGCCGCGCCGCGCCGCACAATCCGCCGATCAGGCCCGCGACGGGCGGCAACACCGCCATGTAGGTGAGCCCCATCCAGACCGAGAAGGCGAGCACGACGAACTCGGTCTTGGGCGCGGCGAGGAACGCCGCGATGCCGAAGCCACGCGCGGCGAAGAGCGCCGCGAGCGTGCGCTTCATCGAGTAGCGTTGAATCACGAACCCAGCGCCGACGCTGCCGGCGATGTTGAACAGCCCGAGCACCGCGAGCGCTGCACCCGAGACGCTCGCCGGCAGCCCGCACAGCTCGATCACGCCGGGCAAGTGCGTGACCAGAAAGAACACGTGCAGGCCGCAGGCGAAGAAGGTGGCATTGATCAGCCAGTAGCCCGGGCTGGCAAGTGCTTCGCCTAGCGTCATGCCGGATTGCGGGGCGTCGGCGGCGGATACGCTGGAGCCCGCAGGCCGACGGAATGCGAGCGCGAGCGGCAGCGCGGCGAGCGACAGCCCAGCGAGCGCCAGCGCCGCGCTCACCCACCC
>JBLMWT010000214.1:0-3380 GCA_050257375.1 Sphingomonadaceae bacterium | reverse complement strand
CCGGGCGACGAGGCCGCCTCGCAGGGGAAGGCGCCGGCGATCGCCGGTATGCCGCAGGGCAGCCAGGGCGCCGCGAGCACGGGCGACAAGCCCAAGTTCGACTTCTACAAGATCCTGCCCGGAGCCGAGCAGCCGGTGACCGACAAGGAGCTCAAGGAGCGCATGCGCGCGGGCAAGAGTCAACCCGGCGCCGGCAAGGACGTTTACTACATCCAGGTAGGCTCGTTCCAGAACCCCGCCGAGGCCGACAACCAGAAGGCGAAGCTCGCGATTCTCGGAGTCGAATCGAGCGTCGAAGCCACGCCGCTGGCCGACAAGGGCACGTGGTACCGGGTGCGGATCGGACCTTACACAAAGCTTGACGAAATCAACCGCGTGCGACAGACGCTTGCCCAGAACGGCTTCAACGCCAGCCTGGTCAAAATGAAGGATCCGACAACCACAAAGGCAAACTGACATGGACTCGCTTCGCCGCCGCATGCTGCTCGCTTTCGGGGTCGCGCCCCTCGCCGCTCCGCTGGCGGCGCTCGCGCAGGGCGCGCCGGGCGGCTACCTGACGCTCGACCCGGCCATTCCGGTCGACACGCCGCCGAACAAGATCGACGTGATCGAGTTCTTCTGGTACGGCTGCCCGCACTGCTACCGTCTCGAGCCGCTGATCGAGCCCTGGGCGAAGAAGCTTCCGGCCGACGTCGTGTTCCAGCGCATTCCTGCCGTGTTCAACAATCCGCAGTGGCTGCTCGACGCGCGCATCTTCTATTCCTTTCAGGCGCTCGGCCTGGTGCAGCGGCTGCACCGACCCCTGTTCGACGCCATCCATCGCGACGGGCTGCGCACGGCCGATGCGGCCGCGCTCGACGAATGGCTGCGTAAGCACGACGTCGATACGACAAAGTTCAACGAGGTGATGAAGTCGTTCAGCGTTCAGAGCGACACGCGCCGCTCGATGCAGCTCTCGATCGACTACCGCATCACCGGGACGCCCGCGCTCGGCGTGCAGGGCCGCTACACGATCAATTCCGACGCGGTGAAGAGCCACGAGGCGCTGCTCGAAACGGCGGACTACCTGATCGGCGTAGTGCGCAAAGGCATGGCCAAGAGCTGAGGCGACGCGCGGGCCCGGGGGGATGCGCGTCGTCATCACCGGCGCGTCGTCGGGCATCGGCGCCGCGCTCGCGCGTCATTACGCCGGCCCGCAGTCCACGCTCGCCCTGATCGCGCGGCGCGAACCCGAGCTCGCGCGACTCGCGGCGAGCCTGCCGGGCAGGATCCTCGTGTATCCGCTGGATGTCGCCGACGGCGCGGCGCTCGAGCGCGCGGCGCGGGACTTCATGGAACGCTGCGGCACGCCCGACCTGGTGATCGCCAACGCCGGCGTCTCGGTAGGCACGCACGGCAACGAGCCCGCCGACGTGGCGAAGCTGCGCCGCATGCTGGAGGTCAACGTCACGGGCCTGGCGGCGTCGCTCGCCGCGTTCGCGCCCGCGATGCGCGCCGCTCGCCGCGGCACCCTGGCCGGGATCGCGAGCGTGGCGGGATTTCGCGGCATCCCGGGCGCGGGCGCCTACAGCGCCTCCAAGGCCGCCGCGATCGCGTGGCTCGAGAGCCTGCGCAACGAGCTCGCCGGCAGCGGCGTCGCCGTGGTCACGGTCTGTCCGGGTTTTGTCGACACGCCGATGACGCGCGTCAACCGCTACCGCATGCCGTTCCTGCTGCCGGCCGACGAGGCGGCGCGCCGCATCGCGCGCGCGATTGCCGCGCGCCGGCGCATGGCGGTGATTCCCTGGCAGATGGCGCTCGTGGGGACCGTCCTGCGCATGCTGCCGGGCGCGCTCTACGACCGGGTGATGGCCAAACGCGGGCGCAAGCCGCGCGACCTGCCTCTCTAGGCGGTTACTTCTTGCCCAGCCGCAGCATCGCGTAGCTGCCCGGCGCGTCCTCGAGCACCTCGAGCGCGCCGTCGCCCGGCGTGCGCGCGGGCACCCGGTCCTCGCCGTTCTGCGCGGCGATCCATGCCTGCCAGTCGTCCCACCACGAGCCCGGGTGCTGGGTGGCGCCGGCGAACCATTCGTCGGCGCTCGCCGGAGTCGCCTCGTTCGTCCAGTAGTGGTACTTCTTCGCCGCGGGCGGGTTGACGATGCCCGCGATATGCCCCGAGCCGCCGAGCACGAAGCGCAGCGGCCCGCCGAGATACTTCGCGCCCGCGTAGGTCGTCTTCCACGGCGCGATGTGGTCCTCGACGGTCGAGATGAAATACGCCGGCAGCTTCACCTTCGACAGGTCGATCGGCACGCCGGCGAGCTCGATGCCGCCGGGCACGCCGAGCAGGTTCTTCATGTACATGTTGCGCAGGTAGAAGCTGTGCATCCTGGCCGGCATGCGCGTCGAGTCCGAGTTCCAGTACAGCAGATCGAACGGGAACGGATCCTTGCCGAGCAGGTAGTTGTTGATGACGAACGACCACACCAGGTCGTTGGCGCGCAGCAGGTTGAAGGTGCTCGCCATCTCCGAGCCCTCCAGGAAGCCGCGCTCGTTCATCTTCTTTTCGAGGTTCTGCACCTGCGCCTCGTCGATGAACACGCCGAGCTCGCCGGGCTGCGCGAAGTCGAGCAGGCTGACGAAGAACGTCGCGCTGGCCACGCGTTCCTCGCCCTTCGCCGCCAGGTAGGCGAGCGTGCAGCCGAGCAGCGTGCCGCCCAGGCAGTAGCCGATGACGTTCGCCTTCGCCTCGCCGGTCGCCTTGGCGATCGCGTCGAGCGCGGCGAGCGAGCCCTGCAGCATGTAGTCCTCGAAGCCCCTGGCGGCGAGGCGCGCGTCCGGATTGACCCAGGACACGACGAACACCGTGTGCCCCTGCGCCACCGCCCAGCGGATGAAGCTGTTGCTCGGACGCAGATCGAGGATGTAGTACTTGTTGATCCACGGCGGGATGATGAGCAGCGGCCGGCGGTAGACCTCGGTCGTGCTCGGCGCGAACTGGATCAGCTGCATGAGCTCGGTCTGGAACACGACCTTGCCCGACGTGGTGGCGACGTTGCGGCCGAGCTGGAAGGCGGACTCGTCGGTCATGCTGATGCGCAGCTGTCCGTCGCCCTTCTCGATGTCCGCAAGCAGGTTGTTCAGCCCTTTGACGAGGTTCTGCCCGCCGCTCGACATGGTCTCGCGCAGCACCTGCGGATTGGTCATGACAAAGTTGGTCGGCGCGAGCGCGTCGATGTATTGCCGGGTGAAGAAGGCCACCTTCTTCTCCGACTCCTCGGGCAGACCCTCGACGTTCGAAACCGCGTGCTGGATATGGCGCGCGGCAATCAGGTAGGACTGCTTGATGAAGTCGAACAGGAAGTTGTTCGACCACTCGTCATCCTTGAAGCGCGCGTCGC